>JAGBUB010000006.1 GCA_017631035.1 Alistipes sp. | reverse complement strand
TTAGAGCCGCAGGGCACCTGATCGAAGCCCGCCGCCTCCAACTTATGATATGCCTTCACGATGACAGCATCGGAGGTGGTGTTGGTCTCGGCGTCAAAGCCGCCGTATGCCTCGTCGTAAAACCAATTCTGCTGAATAACACTCTTGGGGCAACGCTCGTAGAACTCCTCGTTGTGCCAGCCGTAGTCGCTCCACATCCAGGCTCGGGCACCGTGCTTCTCGACTTCTGCGACGATATGCAGAAAATCGCGCCACCAATACTCGCCCTTACGCGCACAGATATACTGCGAGGTCTGATCCTCCTGAAAAGCGGCACGCTCCTCGTCGAGGCCGATATGGAAGAATCGCGGACCACCAAAAATCTCAACCACATCGCGTATGACATCCTCGCACATACGATAATAGGGCTTCGACGACACCATATGCGAGTAGTCGCCCATCCAGCCGTTGTGCGAGGTCGAGAAATTGAGCTTCGGGATAGCCTCAATGCCTCGCTCATTCATATATCGTATCTCGGCGCGCATCTTCTCCACGCTCCAAGTACCCTCAACAGCCAGCTCGGGGTGGCTGGGGTATTGCAGGCCTTCGCCCAGGTCGATGACTATCATATTTATGCCTGCGGCAGCGGCGTAATCGACCACCTGACGCCAGCGCTCGTCGCTCCAGGCGATCGAGAGTCGCGGCTTCATCGTCAGCGTCTCGATGCTCTCGGGCGAGAGGGGACCCATATGCTCGGTGGGATAGTCGCACCACATATTGCGACCCAGGTGAAGTAGCACGGCGCGTATGTCGCCCGTCGGGGCGGTAACCGTCTGCGGGTCGGTCTTGGGTATTCGACTACCCTTACTCTTGGCGCAACTTATGCCAATGCCCAAAGCCGCCAAACCTATGGCTGACTGGTAGATAAAATCTTTTCTCTTCATAGTATGCAGGTTTTGGAATTAGGTTAGAACTGCTATCTAATGCAAATGCACAAAGCTCTGTCTATACAAAGTTATAATTTTTTCTTAAACCATAACACTTTTCTCTGGCCAACAATACAAATCACAAGTGCGAGAACAAAAAAGGCGGCCCGAAGGTCGCCTTTGGTATTGAATCGATTTCGATTACTCAACTGTGCCAGCTGAACCGAGAACATTCTCGCCTGCGGAGTCCAAGCGACAAAAGTCCCCCGTTGCCAAAGGGGGATTTAGGGGGAATGTCAATACACGCCACAAGTGCGAGAACAAAAAAAAGGCGGCCCGAAGGTCGCCTTTGGTATTGAATCGATTTCGATTACTCAACTGTGCCAGCTGAACCGAGAACGTTCTCGCACTTGTGCTTGTAGAGCTTCTTGAGCTCGTCACGAGCGGGACCCAAGTACTTACGGGGATCGAACTCAGCAGGATTGTCAACGAAGATCTTGCGAACCATAGCAGTCATAGCCAAACGGCCGTCAGAGTCGATGTTAATCTTGCAAACTGCAGACTTAGCAGCCTTACGCAACTCCTCCTCGGGAATACCTACTGCATCCTTCAAAGCACCACCGTGAGTGTTGATGATCTTCACGTACTCCTGGGGAACTGATGATGAACCGTGGAGAACGATGGGGAAACCGGGCAACTGCTTCTCGATCTCCTCGAGGATGTCGAAACGCAAGGGGGGAGGTACAAGGATACCATCAGCGTTGCGTGTGCACTGCTCGGGCTTGAACTTGTTAGCACCGTGTGAAGTACCGATTGAGATAGCGAGTGAGTCGCAACCAGTCTTAGTTACGAAGTCAACAACCTCCTCGGGACGAGTGTAGTGAGCTACCTCTGAAGATACCTCATCCTCAACACCTGCCAATACGCCGAGCTCACCCTCAACTGTTACGTCGAACTGGTGTGCGTAGTCAACAACCTTCTTTGTAAGAGCAACGTTCTCCTCGTAGGGGAGGTGTGAACCGTCGATCATTACTGAAGAGAAGCCCATATCGATACAGCTCTTGCACAACTCGAAAGAGTTACCGTGGTCGAGGTGAAGAACGATAGGAATGTTCTTACCCATCTCCTTAGCGAACTCAACAGCACCCTGAGCCATATAACGCAACAGAGTCTGGTTAGCGTAGTTACGAGCACCAGAAGAAACCTGGAGGATAACGGGTGAAGAGCACTCTACACAAGCAGAGATGATTGCCTGCATCTGCTCCATGTTGTTGAAGTTGAACGCGGGAATAGCGTAACCACCTTCGATTGCCTTCTTAAACATCTCACGAGTGTTCACAAGGCCGAGATCTTTGTAAGAAATCATAGTTTTACTTTAGTTATGAATTAGTGAATATAATTTCGTATTCGATATATTGTGCGCAAATATACAAATTAATTGATTTCGTTGCAAGTATTTTTCTCACAATATCACACACTTCAACTCCGAAGCCACCCGATGCTGGTGCAAATCACTTCGCGAAGAAAAAAAATCATTTTCCACCCTGCTGTGGCGCAAAAAAGAGGTATATTTGTAAATGGTTATGCCCTAAGGCCAACCTTACAACCGAAAAAACAAAAAACAGACATACTTATGAAACGAATTCTAACCCTCGCCATTACGCTGTGCGTCTGCACGCTGGCCGTGGCACAAACCTCAGTAACATCGCTGAAGGTCAACCGTATGAGCTCGCCCCAAGGCGTGGCCGACAGCACCCCTTCGCTGAGTTGGATAATGGAGAATCCCTCGCGTGGCATCGTGCAGACAGCCTACGAGATATCGGTCTACGAAGGCTCGCAGCGCATATGGAACACGGGCAAGGTGGCATCCGACATCTCGACAGGCGTAGAGTATGCAGGCCCCACACTTAAGTCGGGCACCCGCTACCAGTGGCAGGTCAGAGTATGGGATAACACAGGCAAGGCATCGAAGTGGAGCGCCCGTGCCGAGTGGCTCTCGGGAATGCTCACCGAGAATGAGTGGCAGGCCAAGTGGATTGAGCCCACAGAGCAGGGCTCGGCCTCTCCCCTACTGCGTCGTGAGTTTACGCTCTCGAAGCCCGTTGCCTCGGCTGTAGCTTACATCACCGCTCACGGAATGTATGAGGCAGCAATCAACGGAGCCAAGGTTGGCGATGCACTCTACGCCCCAGGCTGGACCACCTATCACCACCGCCTGCAGTATCAGGCCTACGATGTTACCGATATGCTCGTCAAAGGCAAGAACGCCTTTGGTATTATGCTCGGTCAGGGCTGGTATCACAGCGTACTGGGTTGGGCGGCTGACAGCGGTCGCACGACATATCAGATTAAGACAATGGGCGCACTGGCGCAGATTGTAGTAAAGTATAAGGATGGCACACAGGAGATTATCTCAACCGACAACGAGTGGAAGTCATCTACGGGCGAGATCCTTCTCTCGACCATCTACGATGGTGAGACAGTAGATGCCCGCAAGGCCCAGAAGGGCTGGGCAACGGCCGGCTTCGACGATACGGCGTGGCAGAAGGTGCGTGTAGCCGACTACTCGCTCTCGGATCTTGTACCCTCGGAGAGTGAGCCTGTAGTTAAACACAAGGTGATGAAACCTGTGGCCGTAATCACCACTCCCAAGGGCGAGAAGGTGCTGGACTTCGGACAGAATCTGGTGGGCCGTGAGATTGTCACCTACAAGGGTAAGGCTGGTCAGAAGATTACCATTTCGCACGCTGAGGTGTTGGACGAGAATGGCAACTTCTACACCGTAAACCTCCGCTCGGCCAAGGCGCAGAGCAACTATATATGCAGTGGCGAGGAAGACCGTTTCGAGCCCACGTTCACCTTCTACGGTTTCCGTTACCTGAAGGTGGAGGGCATCGATGGCGAGCTCAACCCCGATAACTTCCAGGCGGCCGTTATCTTCTCCGATATTGCCGAGAATGGTAATTTTTCGTCGTCGAACGCTATGGTAAATCAGTTGCAGAGCAACATTCAGTGGGGCCTTATGGGTAACTTCCTCGATGTGCCGACCGACTGCCCTCAGCGCGACGAGCGTCTTGGCTGGACGGGCGATGCGCAGGTATTCTTCCGCACGGCGACATTCAACCGCAATGTGCAGAACTTTTTCCGTAAGTGGTTAAAGGACTTGGCTTTGGATCAGGCCGAGGATGGCCGTGTGACGGATATAGTTCCCAATCTAAGAGGCCTTGTGGGTCAAGGCCGAGTGGGCTGGGCCGATGCGGCAACAATCATCCCCTGGCAGCACTATATGGCCTATGGCGACAAGTCGATTCTCGAGCAGCAGTATGAGAGTATGCGTGCGTGGGTTGATTATGTCATCAGCCAGACAAACGACTACCTCTGGAACACAGGCTGGCACTATGGCGACTGGTTGTTCTATAGCGTAAATAACGATAATGCCGGCAATTCAGCCGTGACCTATACCCCGCTGGTGCAGCAGTGTTTCTTTGCCAACTCGGCAACGATCGTAAGCCGTGCGGCTGAGGTATTAGGTAACAAGGCCGATGCTGCGAAGTATGCCGAGGTGGCACGCAAGGCTAAGGAGGCATTCCGTAAGAACTATGTAACCGAGTCGGGTATGCTCGTATCGTCGACACAGACAGCATATGTTCTGGCTCTAAACTTCGATATGTTGCCCGAGGCGATGCGTCCGCTGGCGGCCAAGCATCTGGCGGCCAATGTCGAGAAGTATGGCCACATCACTACAGGCTTCCTCGGCACACCCTATATCTGTCACGTGCTGACCGACAATGGCTACAACGACCTCGCATACAAGCTCCTTCTGCACGAGCAGTACCCCGGCTGGTTATACCCCGTAACAATGGGTGCAACAACCATCTGGGAGCGTTGGAATTCGATGATGCCCGACCGCACCATTCCCGACAATGGTATGAACTCGTTCAACCACTACTCTTACGGAGCCATTGGCGATTGGCTCTACCGCGACGCTGTGGGTCTGTACGAGACATCGGCAGGCTTCAAGACTATGGCCATCAAGCCCCACCCTGGTGCCGACTTTACGCAGATGCGTGCCGAGCAGCAGACTCCCTACGGTCGTGCCGTAGCCGAGTGGCGCAAGGAGGATGGCACGTTTACGCTCGATGTGGTAATCCCTGCCAATACAACGGCCGAGGTGTATATACCCTCATCATCTGAGCAGAGCGTAATGCTCGATGGCCTGGCAGCCACCTCTTCGAAGGATGCCAACGTTATGGGTTATGCCGACGGCTACACCCGTATCAGCATTGGCTCGGGACACTACACCTTTGTAGCCAAGTAACGTTTAAAGCATAGAAGACAGATGAGGCAAGCTGTGCGGAGGATAAAAACTGCGGCTTGCCTCATTTTTTTGCCACTTTTGTACTCAAACCATTGTTATTTTGTACCTTTGCGGAGTAAGATGTAAAAGATATGGAGCGTCATATAGATATTAACGATTTCGACTACCCTCTGCCCGATGAGCGCATTGCCAAGTTCCCGTTGGAGCGTCGCAACGACTCAAAGCTGCTCATCTACCGCAACGGCAGCATCGAGCAGAGCCACTTCCGCTCGCTTGCCGAGCACCTGCCCGCCGATTCGCTACTCGTGTTCAACAACACGAAGGTTATCCGTGCACGACTGATTATGCACAAGGAGTCGGGAGCCCGCATCGAGGTTTTCTGCCTCGAGCCGCACAACCCCTCGGACTACGAGCGTGCCTTTGCAATCAAAGGGGCTTGCGAGTGGGATTGCATCGTGGGCAATGTGAAGAAGTGGAAGCAGGGTAATGTTGTTATCAACTTCGACTACAACGACTCGCCCTACACCCTGCGTGCCGAGATCGTTGAGCGTGGCACACGCGAGCACAAGGTGCGCTTTGAGTGGGATGCAGACCTTACATTCGGACAACTGCTCGAGCATCTGGGACGTATCCCCATTCCGCCATATCTCAACCGCGAGAGCGAGGAGATTGATCTCTCACGTTACCAGACCGTATATTCGAAGTTCGAGGGCTCGGTTGCCGCACCTACGGCGGGCCTGCACTTCACCGATGATATGATTACGAAGATGCGTGCCGAGGGCTTTGGCTTCGACGAGGTTACACTGCACGTGGGCGCTGGCACGTTCCTGCCCGTGAAGAGCGACAACGCCGCCGAACACCCTATGCACACCGAGCATTTTGAGATTAGCCTTGCGACACTCGAAAACCTGCTCGCCCACTGCTCTCGCATCACGGCTGTAGGCACCACATCGGTTCGCACACTCGAGTCGCTGCCCGTGCTGGCCTGGCGCATACGCCAGAGCGGATGTCCCCACACCGAGCAGGTGGTGGGTCAATGGGAGAGCTACGAGCTGCCTGCCGACTACTCAACACGCGATGTGCTGGAGGATTTGATTGGATATATGCGCCGCGAGAATATAGAGCGAATGAAGGCCGCCACGCAGATTATGATTACCCCCTTAGGCTTCCGCTTCCGCATCGTGGATCGCATAATCACCAACTTCCACCAACCCAAATCGACACTTCTGCTGCTGGTGTCGGCCTACGTGGGTGATGATTGGCGACGCATATACGACTACGCCCTAGAGAACGACTTCCGATTCCTATCCTATGGCGACTCGTCGCTGCTGATATGCGAGAAATAAGAAAAGGGTGCTTAACCAAATGGTAGCACCCTTTTTCTTTTATCGAAAATTTTCTGCCTGATTAAACAAACTCTATCTCATAAGCTCCTCCCATATATCCTGCCTCAACGGTATACTGAATAGCGGTGGGAGAGAAACGCTCCTCGTAGAAGGCGTGGCAATGGCCACAGAGGATAGCTTTCAGCAGAGGTTGTTGCTTGAGCCACGCGATAAAGTCGAGCGTAGATTGCTCGGCTCGCTGCTGCACGGTGCGGTTACGCCACTGCTCCGAGGCTGGATGCGAGGGGTTGTGCTGATAGGTCTCGGTAATAGAGAGAGGAGCACCTGTCATATAGCCAGCAACGCCACCGTTCGATTTTAGATTTGCCTTGCAATGCTCGGGAGTGTAAAGGGGCACGTGGCACATAAGCACAATGGGCATACCCTTGGCCACCTCGCGCTTGAGGGCTTCGTGCTGCTCAGCCGTAACGTTGTAATAGCCATCATCAATGGCTACAAAGTTCACTCCATTTATCACGCGTGAGGCTACGGTCAAATCGTTAGGGAAGGCAGACTGCACCTTGTTAAGACTCTGCATTCTATATGCCGCATCCTCCTTTGCCTCGCCCACAAACTGCGAGTATTCGTGATTTCCTGCCGAGGCATACCAATTGCTTGTGCCCAAACTATCGCGTATATAGTCGATGTTGGCCTCGCTGACAAAGTCCTGCAAATCGCCCGTATGCAGAAGTATCAGGTTATTTTCACGCACGTATTGCAAAGCAGCATTAAAGTAGTGCTCCGCCTCGGGGAAGACCTTGTGGCGTGAGGCGGCAAGCGAGTGCTTACGCTCGTTATCGCGGCTATCGACACGTGTAAGGTGTGTATCCGATAGATGCAGAGCCTTGAAGGGCTTTGAAGCACCTACGGGGATGGTAAGGCGTCGGATGGTTTTGAGTGTAGCATCAGTTGCTGGCTCCTTAGTGCCGGCCAGCAGAGTCTCTGGGAGTTGTGAGGCGATAAGCATTCCGCCTGACAGGCGTAAAAAATCTTTACGTTTCATAGCTTTAGGTTTACACAAAAATACAAAAAAAGGCATTTACAAAAAATTGCAAATGCCTTAATTTTCTATATTTTTTCTACGCCTTATGCCGAAGCAGCCTCCTTCTTGCGAGACTTCTTAGCAGCGAGTGCCTTCTCAACCTCAATCTCGAAGTCTGAGAGTACGTTCATATAGTTGATAAACGCCTCATATGACGAGCCATAGGGGTTGAAGTATGAGTGTACGTCACCATCAGAGAGCCACTTGGTTGCCATATAGTAGAAGTGATCCGAGGTCTGCATAAAGTTCCATACATACTCGAAATCGGCGTTCTTCAATGACTTAACCTTATCCTTCAGGGCGTAGAGCTTAGAGAATGCCTCGTTCTGCAACTCGTTACCAAGCCAAGCAGTTACGTCGCGCTCCTCGTCAGCCCACGACATTACGTGAGGACAGTGCAATACGCCTACGGGCTGTGACGACTTAGCAGCCTCGCTAACCGTTGCAAAGCAAGTATCACCCTGCTTGAGGATAGCCTTGGGCAGTGCCTTCACGAAGTCGAAGATACCCGTTGTAGCCTTCTGGTGCTCGCCGAAGGTCTCATAGTCCATAAAGAGGTTAACAACATCGCCATTATCCTCCTTAACCCACTGTGCGAACTTATCGGCTGTCAAAGGATACTGATCCCAGCCCTGGTTAGAGAAGCGGAATGCAATATCGTCTGAGAGCTTGTAGTTGCGAAGCAACACACGCAGGCTATTGTCGATAGAGTTAGTGTAGATGTAGTTGGGTGACTTCCAACCCATAACGTGCTTTGCACCCTCAGCCAAGATAGTCTTGAAACCAAGGCCTGCAACCATCTCACCAATCTGGTCAGAGTAGATAAGCTCGGTATTGCGGAATACCACGGGCTTCTTACCAAACTCCTCCTTAATCATCTTGGTGTGAAGCTTAACCTGCTCAACAAAGTCCTCCTTCGATGAGAGGGCTGCCAAAGAGTGAGAGTAGGTCTCAGCCAAGAACTCAACGCAACCTGTCTCAGCCAAAGCGCGGAACGAATCCAACACCTCGGGAGCATAGGCACGGAACTGCTCAACGGCAGAGCCTGTGATTGAGAACGAGCACTTGAAAGCGCCCTTATTCTCCTTGATGAGCTTGAGCAAGAGTGCATTCATAGGCAGGTAGCACTGACGTGCAACCTTCTGCATAATTGCACGGTTGGTGAAGTCATCGAGGTAGTTGTGATCCTTACCGATATTGAAGAAGCGATAAACCTTCAAACGCCACGGCTGGTGCACCTGAAAATATAAGCAAACAGTTTTCATATCTTGTGTTTTTATTATTTTGCACATTCGTTAATAGCATCCTCATACACGGTCTTGATCTTTGCAGCGGCATTATTCCACTTCAAGCCGGTAACCTCCTCGAGTCCCTTCTCAGAGAACATCTTAGCCAAGGCGGGATACTTCACAAAACCATAGATAGCGTCAGCCATAGCATCTACATCCCAGTAATCGACCTTAACGGCGTAGTCCAACACCTCGGCTACACCACTCTGCTTCGAGATAATCGAAGGCACATTGGCGCGCATAGCCTCCAGAGGTGAGATACCGAAAGGCTCCGATACCGAAGGCATAATATAGACATCAGAGAGCTGGAACATCTTATGCACATCGTCACCCTTCAAGAAGCCTGTGAAGTGGAAACGGTCGGCAATACCCAGACGAGCCACACGGCGAATGACGTGGTTCATCATATCACCCGAACCTGCCATCACAAAGCGCACGTTAGGCACACGCTTAAGAACCTTGGCAGCAGCCTCGACAAAGTAGTCGGGACCCTTCTGGAAGGTGATACGACCGAGGAAGGTTACAATCTTGTCGGTCACACCACGCTCGGGCAACTCGTTCTCCTTCTCGGCAAAGCGCACAGCGTTGTGTACCGTTACTACCTTCTCGGCAGGGATGTTATACTTCTCGATTACAATCTTGCGAGTAAGATTCGACACTGCAATCACGCGATCGGCAGCGGCCATACCGGCGCGCTCGATCTCGTAAACGCGAGTATCGATATTATCGCTCGACGAGCGGTCGAACGACGTAGCGTGCATATGCACAACCAGCGGCTTGCCCGACACACGCTTTGCAGCGATACCTGCAAAGTAGGTAAGCCAGTCGTGTGCGTGGATAACGTCGAACTGACCCTCCAACTGACGAGCTACCTCAGCAGCAACGACAGCGTAACGAGCAACCTCCTCCATCAGGTTAGCACCATACTTACCCGAGAAGGTGTAGCGCTGAGTCCAGCTATCGCCCTCCTTCTCCCAGAACTTACGTCCTGTGCGCTCGTAACCCTCACGATAGGTTGCGAACTCCTCGGGAGAGATATAGGGAACCATATTCGAGTCGATGTGAATGAACGATATCTTGCGCATAATATCCTCAGCACCCTCGATCGAAGAATCGCAGTAGCGAGCCTCCACATCGCTGGCATTTACGACCTTCACAAATCGCTCATCCTCGTCACCCGACGCCTTGGGCATCACAAAGATAACCTCAACATCGTTACGCGCTAGACCACGGGTCATACCATAACAAGCAGTACCCAGACCACCGGCAATATGAGGCGGGAACTCCCAACCAAACATTAATACTCTCATCCTATAATCGTTTTATCTATTTCTTCCTATTCTTCCTATTTCTTCTTGCGTACACACGTCTTTGCGGGTTTCTCGCCCTTATCCTTGGCTACCTTCTTGCGCCACTCCTCAATCAACGAGTGGATATAGAGCAATCCACCTACGCTGGTAGCCTGTGAGGTGCAGCCACGAGCACGGAACGGGGGATCACCCTCGAAGCACTCGCTCACCGAGCCGATGCAGGCGGTCTGGATATCCTCCTCGAAGCCACTGAGCAACTCCTCGGCAGTGGGCAAGAAACGCTCGCCACCGATTGCAAAGCAACTCTTTGCGTAGAACATCAAAGGCCACACCCAAGTAGAGCCGTTACGGCTTGCCAAATCCTGCGAACGCTGGTCCTCGGCATATGAAGGCTCATAGAAGGGGTTATGCGGTGAGAGTGAACGAACACCACGCGGGGTGAGCAAGTGACGGCGTACTACACCAAGTACCTCCATCATCTGCTCCTCGTTGAGCATAGTGTAATCCAAACCACATACCACAAGCATATTAGCACGGCGGTATTTATTAACTTCGTAGTCGTTTACGTAGTCGGCCAAGTAACCCTCCTCCAACCAGAACTTCTCGATGAACGACTTCTTGGTCTTCTCAGGCATATCGGCCCAACGCTGAACGAACTCCTTATCCTTATATTTACGAGCCAAAGCCAGGGTATAACATACGGCATTATACCACAGAGCCTCGATCTCAACGGCATAACCTGCACGCTGTGCCACGGGACGGCCATCGACCTTGGTATTCATCCAAGTCAGACACTCACCCTCGGCAGCAGCCCAGATAAGGCCATTGTCGTGCAGACGAATGCGGTCGCCAAAACCACGGCGGTAAGCCTCCAAAACAGACTTCATAGCCTCGCCATAGCGCTCCCACAACTTCTTCGATGTGATATGCTTCTCCAGATTCTGCAGAGTCCAGAAGAACCACAGCGGAGCGTCTGCTGCGCCCCACGCCGAAGCCGAACCAGCGAAATCGCCGTCGTGCATCTGGCTCACCATCGTGTCGAGGATATCCATACAATCCTCCTTATATTTCTGCTCAAGCACAATACCGGGAAGCGAAATGAATGTATCGCGACCTACGGTACCATACCACGGATAGCCGGCAATCATCTCGGTACGACCGCCCGGACGACGAACAACAAACTGACGAGCCGAGTGATGCAAGCAGCTCAGGAAGTCAATCTTGTGTGTGCGTCGAGCAATCGAGGCCTCGTAAATCTGCGAGATGGTCTCGTTGGTTGCCATCTCGTCGGTTGCAGCCGAGAAGATAATGCTCTCGCCCTTCTTGATAGGCATCTCAAAGTAACCCGTAGTGAGCAAATCCTCGTAACCATCGTAGCCACGCTTAATCTCCTCGGGATACTCGAAATCGTAGTACCAATCGGGGGCTGCTACGAACTCCGCATCGCTCTTGTTGGTCTGCAGATAGAGCCAAGGGAAGCCCTCGTAGAGTTTGCATTTAACACCACCTGAGATGGGATACGAACGACCGTTGGCCTCCATATTTGCCTTCGACAGCGCGTGCTTGTTACGGAAGGCGAAGAAAGGACGCAAACGGAGCGTAGTATCGGAGTGAGCATCGACAAGCGTGTAGCGAATCATCAACTGCGTGCGCTTGTGAATCCACAGCAACTCCTTGCGCAAGATAACGCCACCCACACGATAGGTAATCGTAGGAGTGGGAGTATACTCGAAATCGGTAATGTATTTGTGACCACGGGGTTCGTACACGCCGCGGTAGCGGTGCAAAGCCAAATTGAACGACTGGTCGTGCTGGATGATTGTCTCGTCGAGCGAAGAGAGCAACACGTAAGCCTCATCGGTCGCATCGATAGGAGCCACCATCAAGCCGTGGTACTTGCGAGTATTACAGCACACGATGGTTGTACTCATATAACCACCCTTGCGGTCGGTAGCCAGCATTTCGCGTTGCAACGAATACTCCAGATTACCCAACTCACTCTTGTCAAATGTTAGTGCCGACATATTAAAATTTTTGAAAAAAATTACTTACCTATTGTAAAGTTAGTGAAAAATACAATACGATGTTCTGCTTTTTAATAAAATATTACAAACATCCATAAAAAAGACCTTTTTCACCACCCAAGTGTCTTAAAAAAATTGTTTCAGGCAGGCATTGCTGCCCGAAACAATTAATTTATTGCGACTATGCCCACTTCACCAGAGCGAAGTCCATACGGTGGGGCAAGCGATCGTTCTTGGGATATACTCGCAATGCCACATCGAACGAGCCTGTGCGTGCAGGGGTGTAGTCGATTGCGAAGGTAACCTCGTTACCGTTCACACTCTTAACATCCAACTGCTTGGTTGCTACAACATTGACAGTCTCACCCGACTCAATCTGCTTAGCCACAACCAACTCTACGCCCAAATCGTCGGCACGCAACGATGCCACGTCGAGAGTAACCTCGTAGAGATACTTCTTATCAACGAAGATTGCCTCGTTGTCCAACTCTACGCGCTGAACATTCAAGATCTTCACATCGTCCCAAGCGGCTGACACCTTACGCTTCCAAGCTGCCATCTCGCGAGCCATACGGAAGTTGTTCTCAACCATCTGCTCCTTGCGAACGGCCAACTTGTTATAGAAACGATCCTCATAGTCAACCAACTGACGGTTCATTGTAAAGTTAGAGGCGATGTCGGCAACACACTTCTTAACAGCGTTAACCCAACGGTGGGGCACACCATCCTCGCTGCGATCGTAGTACATAGGTACAATCTGATCCTCGATAGTGTTGTAGATCATCTCGGCATCCAACTCATTCTGGAAGCCCTGGTCGGCGAATGTACGCTCCATAGGAAGCATCCAACCAGCACCCTCCTTGTAGCCCTCTACCCACCAGCCGTCGAGTACTGAGAACTGCATAACACCGTTCATAACACACTTCTCGCCTGAAGTACCTGATGCCTCCAAGGGACGTGTAGGTGTATTCAACCATACGTCAACACCCTGAACCATACGGCGAGCAAGCTCCATATCGTAGTTCTGGAGGAATACGATCTTACCCAAGAACTCAGGCATCTTCGATATCTCAACGATACGCTTGATCAAATCCTGACCGGGGATATCGTGGGGGTGAGCCTTACCGGCGAAGATGAACTGAACGGGGCGCTCGGGGTTGTTAACCAACTTCGACAAGCGATCCAAGTTAGTGAACAAGAGGTGAGCACGCTTATATGTAGCGAAGCGGCGAGCGAAACCGATAGTAAGTACATCGGTACGGATGCTCTCAGCTACGCGAACCATCTGACGGGGCGAATCGAAACGAGCCTGTGCGGGATCGCTGTAACGCTTGCGGATGTGGTTGATAAGACGCTTCTTAAGAACCATACGCTCCTGCCAGAGCTCAGCATCGTCAATCTTGTGAACACCCTGCCAAGCGGGGATGTTATATACGTGAGAGTTGAAGCCCTCGGGGAAGTAACGCTCGTACAAACGACGCAAGTTAGATGCAATCCAAGTGGGGAAGTGAACACCATTGGTTACATAGCCAATGTGCAACTCATCCTTGAAATAGCCGGGCCACATATTACCCAAAATCTCCTTCGATACCTCACCGTGCAACCAAGACACACCGTTAACCTCCTGAGAAAGGTTACAAGCCAATACCGACATTGAGAAACGCTCGTTCACGTCGTTGGGGTTAGTCTTACCCAAGTTGATGAACTGCTCCCAAGTGATACCCAATACATCGGGATAGTGCGACATATACTGACGCATCATTGACTCGGGGAATGCATCGTGACCTGCGGGCACGGGTGTGTGGGTAGTAAAGAGCGACGAAGCACGTACAACCTCCATAGCCTCAGAGAACGAAAGACGCTTCTTAGAGATGAGGTTGCGGATACGCTCGATGCCAATGAAGGCAGCGTGACCCTCGTTGCAGTGGTATACCTGCTGCTTGATACCCATCTTCTCCAAAGCGCGGATACCACCTACGCCGAGCAAAAGCTCCTGCTTGAGACGGTTCTCCCAATCGCCACCATAGAGGTAGTATGTAATCTGACGATCCTCGTCGTGGTTTGCCTCGTAGTCAGTATCCAAGAGGAAGAGGTCGGTACGACCTACCTGGCACTTCCATACGCGAGCCGACAAAGTACGGCCGGGGAATGCAATCTGGATAGTAACCCAGTTACCAGCCTCATCACGCACGGGCGAGATAGGCAACTTGGCGAAGTTCTGAGCCTCATATGTTGCAACCTGGCTACCCTGAGCCGAGAGCTGCTGTGTGAAGTAACCGTAGCGGTACAAAAGACCAACGGCAACCATAGGTACGTTCTTATCTGATGCCTCCTTGAGGTAGTCACCTGCCAAGATACCCAAACCACCTGAGTAGATCTTGAGTGATGAGTGCAAACCGTACTCCATTGAGAAGTAAGCAACGCTGTTACCAACGGGCTCCTCGGTCATATATGCCTCGAGCTGTGCTGCTACGTTGTCCAAACGAGCGAGGAAATCCTTATCGTTCTCGAGCTCGGTGATGCGCTCCAAGGGAAGCTTATCGAGCAATGCAATAGGATTGCGATCTACTGTATTCCACAATGTGGGGTCGATAGACTCGAACAAATCGCGAGCATCCTGAGTCCAGCTCCACCACAAGTTGCGAGAGATAGTCTCCAACGCGCTCAAACGCGAGGGAAGGCGCTTCTCAACCATCATACGATGCCAAGAGGGCCTGTTAGAGGTGAGCTGCTGACGAACGAAGTTAATCTGCTCGGTGTAGTTGCCACCATCCTCGGTTACGTTGTTGATGCGGGCTGTAGAGTTCTCCAAAGCCTCGGCATAAGCGCTCTGGTAGTATGAGAAGAAGTTATCCCACAAAGCCTTCTTCGAGAGCTGCGATGCAGACTCACGAACAGCCTCAACCTGCTCCTGACCAAGCTGCATAAAGCGCAAAGCGGCAGCTACAATCTGCTCAACGGCGTAAGCGTCGTTGTTGTCGTCGCGGCTGATAACCTCAACACCCGAGTGGTCGGCCTGCTTAACAGCCCAAAGACCGAAGCCTGAGAGGTTAGATGTGATGGTGGGAACTGAGAATGCTACAGACTCGAGCGGAGTGTAACCCCAGGGCTCGTAGTATGAGGGATAGATTGTAAGATCCATACCTGCGAGCATCTCGTAGTAGTTCTTATTGAATACGCCATCGTTTGAGTTCAGGTATGAAGGTACGAAGATAACCTTAACCTTCGAATCGGCGCTCTCCAACACGCTACCACGGATAGCCTGTGAAACGGGATCCCACTGGCGGTTCTCGAGGTAGTGAGTAGAGTACTTCCACTGTGCAGCGTCGATGGGCTGCTCAGCGTCGGCCAGGTGGCGAACCAAATCGGCACGGGGACCGTTGTTGGCTGCGGGCACGGTGATATATGCCAAAATCTCGCGATCCAAAGCACAAGTTGCCAAGCGCTTCAACGACTCCATAAAGAGGTCGAGGCCCTTGTTGCGATACTCGTAGCGACCGCTGGTACCGATGATAAGGGGCTCCTTATCGAACTTCTTGCCATAGCAAGCCTCAGCAACATCAATCATAGCCTTGCGAGCCTCATTGCGCTTTGCTGCGTACTCCTCGCCCTGCCATACGAAGTCGTTCTCGAAACCGTTGGGGGTGATGTGAGTCACCTCACGGCCGAGCAAATACTTACACTCGTTGGCTGTGATGTCGCTAACGGTAAGGAATGAGTCGTGGTACATAGCCGCCATCTTCTCGATAGAGTGCTTAGCGGTTACATTGAAACGACGCGACAAATCGTCGGCGTTGAACTTGTGCAAATCGGAGTAAAGCGAAAGGCCATTGCCTGCGATGCAACGACCGGCTACGGTTGCATGAGTAGTGAACACGGTTGCTACATACGAAGCGTTCTTACGCAAGTAAAGACCACCCGAAGCGGTCATCCACTCGTGGAAGTGTGCTACGATCTTGTCAGCCGAAGTACAGAAGTTCTCGGCATACGACTTAACAACCATACCTGCTGCGTGGCCGAACAACACGGGCTCAACATAATCCCACTGACCTGAGATTGAGTCTACGTGATAATCCTCCCACAAGCGCTTCAACACCTCATCCTTCTGCGAGATAAGCGACTTGAAGTCGATAAGTATTGCGATAGGACGACCCTCAACATTCCAGCGACCAATGCGAACGTGAATACCCTCCTCATAGAGGCTCTCACGCCAAGCTGTCAAAAGTGTATCGTCAGCCTCGAACTCGGGGTTCGGGCTCTCCTGCATAAGATCGGGACCAATGACAATGTAGTTATCACCCATACGCTGGGTAACTGTCAAAGCCTTGGTTGCAATCACAGTGTGAATGCCTCCAACCTTGTTACATACCTCCCAACTCACCTCGAACAAGTGGTCGGGCATTTGATTTTTGTTACTCATAAAATATTTCTGTTAGTAATTATTCTATATAAATATATGTACGCATTGTGCGCACATTAGAAAAATCGTTGCAAAGATAATACTTATATTACTTATTACACAACGATTTTGCTTTTATTAAAATAAATTAACAATAAATTAATAATTTTTAGTAATTATACTTCAAAAAGTGACTCAATGACTGCGTCGGATATCAGAAAACGCTCAGCCTCAACGGCAATTCTGCCTCCATCGGCAATCACATCACCCGAGTTAATCCACGGCTCAACGCTCCTCTTTATACGCTCGCTGTGCCCCTTACCGAATCTTTCGCACACATAATCGAGGTCTATTCCCTCGACACAACGCAGCCCCGTCATCACATACTCGTTGAGTCTGTCTATCTCGCTGAGCTGCTCCTGCTCATATCGGCGCCTGATGGCATACTCAGCCACGGGTTGCTGCGACCAGCGGCGCACCTCGCCATTGAAGGAGTGGGCACCCGTACCAATGCCGAGATACTCGGCTCCGTGCCAATACGATGAATTATGACGTGAACGATATCCCGCAAGAGCGTAGTTTGACACCTCGTAATGCTCAAATCCCGCCTCGGCCAAGCGGTTGTGAATCAGCGAGAACTCACGCTCGCTGCGCTCTTCATCTACAACTCGCATCTGTCCACGTTGCAGGCGACGATAGAAGGCCGTGCGCTCCTCGATGGTAAGATGATAGGCAGAGATATGCTGCACGCCAAGTGCAATCGCCTGATCAAGACTGCGCTCGAGCACCTGCTCATCATAGCCATCTACGCCAAAGATAAGATCAATAGTAATGTTATCGATGCCCGCATCCTGCAGTCTCCTCACCGCATCAACCGCAGCCGCAGCCGTATGGCGGCGATTCATAAAGCGCAACTCGGCATCGTCGAACGACTGCACACCAAGGCTCACACGATTAACATCGGTCGAGCGCAACTGGGCCACATACTCCGCAGAAATATCGTCGGGATTGGCCTCCAGGGTAATCTCCTCAACACCATTGCAATTCCACAAGCGGTGCGCCCTGTCGATTAGCGACTGCACGTCAGCAGGTGCGACCAGCGACGGGGTGCCGCCACCGAAGTAGATGGTGCGAATATCCTTGTCGTGCAGGAACTCCCATTGCTCCTCCATCTCCTGGTGCATAGCACTAAGCGCAGGGGCTATACCGCTGAGGTCAGCCTCGCGGAAAAAGTCGCAATAGGCACATATGCGCCGACAAAAAGGTATATGGAAATATAATCCAGCCATTGTGTTAAATGATAGCGTTTTTGAGCAAAGCCATAAAAGTACAAATATACCGATTTTTCAGTAAAAATGCAACACAAAAATGACACCTGCTAAACATCTGTTATCGCAGTGTTAAGAAAACGATAAATTTTCACTTTTTTTGGCCTCGCTGTTTTCACAATTCAAATACTTTACATATTTTTGTACCGCTAAAAAACGGCTTTGAGCCGACAAGTGAACGGAAAATTAGTAGTTTAACTTTATAATATTAAAAAAATTATGGCAAAGATTGATTTGACTAAGTACGGCATCACCGGTACTACTGAGGTTGTTTACAACCCCTCTTACGATGAGTTGTTCCGCGAGGAGACCAAGTCTTGCTTGACTGGCTTCGACAAGGGCGTTTTGACCGAGATGGATGCTGTTAACGTAATGACTGGCGTTTACACTGGCCGTTCACCTAAGGATAAGTTCTTCGTAATGGACGAGACTTCTAAGGACACTATCTGGTGGACTTCTGAGGAGTACAAGAACGACAACAAGCCTGTAACTGAGGCTGCTTGGGCTGAGTTGAAGTCTTTGGCTACACAGGCTCTCTCTGACAAGAAGCTCTATGTTGTTGATACTTTCTGCGGTGCTAACGAGAACAGCCGTTTGAAGATCC
>JAGBUB010000005.1 GCA_017631035.1 Alistipes sp. | reverse complement strand
TCGTGGAAACGTTAGTAGTTTGCCAATATTCTCAAAGTTCACTAAGTTCATTAAATTCTCTAAACTCACTAATTTCCTAGAAATCCTTGCTTAACTGAAAAACTTTGTTTAATTTTGTGTTGTCGAGGGTCTGCTCTCGGCAGACATATTTATTAGTGAAAGTGTTTCGCTAATCCTTAAAGAAAAAATTTGGCGATTTTAGACGAAAGGATAACGAATGCTTACATCACTTGTATTGGTATGCTTCGTCGGCACGTTCTGTGCCTACTCCACATACTATACAGGTGTGGAGTATTGTTTATTTTCGTCGAGGCCACGCCAAATGCCTTTCTTTAGATAAACGGACATCTCCACACTTTCTTTATTTATATTAATCCCGTTATCGGAGGTGGGGCGGAAACAAACATTTATTAATTATGAAAAAGTTATTTTTACTTTTAACATTATGTGCCATTTGTACTACGAGTGTCTACCCTAAAAATGTAATGATTGATAGTCAACAAAACTATGTTACACAAGCTTGTGCTTATTGTAGTGGAACGGGAGTCATTTTTATGGGCTATAATTACTATGGACAGCCAGTATATCAAGCTTGTGCGAACTGTGGAGGCAAGGGTTATGTTGTAATTTCCACCTCTTCAAACGTGTCTTTTCAAGGCTCAAATAGTGATGGTTATATCTACGATGGTTATATAGTACTAAAAAGAGTTGCATCTGACAAAAGAGATAAATTCTATAAATACAGAAAAATGGGATCAATATATGCGTCTCCAGATGGAAAAAATTTTTATAAATATTCAGGAGAAAGAACCCTTACAATTGGAAGTATAAAATATGAAGGCGGAAGTTACTAATATATACAACTAATTTACATTTTGCAGAACTGTTAACCTACTATTAATATTAGAATATTGTGGGCACAAAAGCTTAGAGATACCAAATGTCCCAACATAAATATCTGGATAATCATCTATAGTAGCATTTTTGCAGTATTGTCAACACTTTGCTAGCATAAATATCAATTTGATTAGTTTACAATTATATGTTTACAACCCTTGGGTTAGTGGTTTACAGAACTTGTTTCTGGAACGCAGGGAGCCGTCGCGAGACGCCTCCCTGTTGTTTTTATGTTCTGTAAACTCCTGACGATTCGGTGGCGGCTCGGATGACTTATCTTGTATAGCGTGTGGCGCAGATGCTCCGCATCAATTGTGTCTGCTTTGCCACCAAGCATTTCATATAATTCTTAATGTTTAGATAATTTAGGGAAATTAAGGAATTTAATGAATTTAGGGAGTATAAGGCATCTAACGAAAAATATCTAATTTCACTAAATTCCCTATACTCCTTAATCTCATTACACAAAACAATACCTATGGTGTGGCAGAGTTGTCTGCAAGTTATGAAGCGAGGGCATATTGCTATGCAATGCAAAAAGTTTAGAGAACTTATTGTTAATGTATAGGAAGTGCTGTAAACTAAAGCCCCCCCTATCTTATCTTCCCTTAACTACCTATATCTCTCCTGTACGCATTATGAGAAGCAACAAAAATAGGCGGAAGTATTTTTTAACTACCGCCTATAAGCTATAATATCTATATCTGCAAAAATCGAGACCCTCTACTTACCGAAGCGGAAACCGAGGTTTACATAACCCATATTTACTGGGAATCCGTACTCGACAAGAGCGTTATATCCAATGCCCACGTTAAAGCGCTTATACTCGATACCAGCACCTACACGACAGTGGAAGCCTGTCTCACCAGATAAGTCACCAATACCTACGAAAGCTCCCAACGAACACTCCAAATAGGGGTTAACCGCAAATTTTTTAGTCAAGTAACCCTTAAGATTTACACCCAATGGGATATAACCAACGAATAAAATCTCGGAATACTCCCCCCAATCATCATCACCATAATAATAATCACCTTGATAATCATAATAATATTTCTCCAATAATGAGTGGAAACCGACTTCTATACCAGCATAAAGGTGATCAAAGAGGAATACGCCAGCCGAAACGTCCAATGTAGGGCCTGCCATTTCAGACAAAAATATTGTACCTACTGATGTATAGCCTCTGAATGCAACAGGCAACGAAGATGAGGCATTATTACGATGCTCACCAACCCTTGCTCTGGTTTCAGGCACTGCATTCATCAAGTCCTTCTCGCCATTTTCATACTTGATATAGAAAATTTGCGATTTGCTGATTGTATAAGTTGGACCGTCAAGATTACTCCAACGCTTATAAGTTACCTGGTCTTGAGTGATAGATGTAACCTTTGCCATAACTTCATCAGCGTTGCGCATAACTATAATATCCTGCGCTTTGGCAGCATAGGACGCCAAGAATAAAATGGCGAATAAAATTAGTCTTTTCATAAAACAATTGTAATTTGAGTTAAATATTATCACAAAATTAAAAAATATTTTACAAACGAGCAAAACTTGCGACAAATAATATGGGCCTCCAGAATTGCATATTTGAAAAACTTCAATTAACTTTGTATAATACTAAATATACACCACTATGAAACGATTTATACTTTGGGTGATGATACTCCTCGCCACCACCGTCATATCGTCGTGTGAGCGTGATGAAGCCAGAGGCAGAAACAGAACATTCTACAAGGTTGAGACCAACCTCGGCCACCTGAATCCGCTAAACATAGACCTATACTTCTACGAATACGACGACTACGGCTACCTTGTCAACCAGCAGGTATGGGAGGGTGTGCCCGATGGCGAGGCCAAGAGCTTCCGCCCTGCGAGCGATGCTACGCAGTTGGTCATCTACCTCGAGGCGTTATTCTACGAGGGTACGCTCAAGGCCTACCTCGCTGAGGTATTCCAGCTAACCGAGCGACGCACAGAGATAGTCATCAATGGCGAAACGCAGATTACCGAATACAACCCTATATAGCCTCAAGCGCAAGGCTACTCGCCCCAATTGTCGTTTCCACCAAAGAGGTAAGAGACTAAATTCAGCGCAATGCCGATAAAGATGATCACATACCAAAATATCATAACTCGATAATTTAGGGTTAAACAACGTGTGCCGAAGCACACAACTCCGACCTCGGCAAAGGTATTGTCGGTGTTTGACAATTTGCGTCAAACACCGATATATTTATTGCTTATACCTTTATAAATAAAAATGAAGTACGAGGGGTTGTTCATTCCGAAATTTTCACTACCTTTGCACCCGAAATCAATGTGGATGGATTTGAGCTGATTGCAACCACAATAAAAAAGTGCTAAAACGGTATCCTAAAATTAATCCGTACACTTTTTTATGCAATCTTCCGAACAACTTCCGCGTTGTTGGGGCGTTATGCTATATAGGTATAACGACCGGGAATTAATAACAAAATTATAAAATATATAAAGTATGGCATTTTTGTTTACATCGGAGTCAGTCTCTGAGGGACACCCCGATAAGGTTTCGGATCAGATTTCAGACGCTATTCTCGACGAGTTCTTGCGCCACGACGCCAACTCAAAGGTTGCGTGCGAGACACTCTGCACAACAGGCCTTGTAGTAGTTTCGGGCGAGGTACGCTCGGAGGGCTATGTCGACATTCAGGGTGTTGCGCGTCGCGTAATCGACCGCATCGGCTACAACCGTAGCGAGTATCAGTTCGACGCTGCATCGTGCGGCATTTTGTCGGCTATCCACGAGCAGTCATCAGACATTAACCAGGGCGTTGATCGTCCCGAGGGCGAGGAGCAGGGCGCAGGTGACCAGGGCATTATGTTCGGCTATGCCGTAGATGAGACTCGCGAGTTTATGCCTGCAACACTCATCCTTTCGCACGTTATCCTCAAGGAGCTCGCAGTAATCCGTCGCGAGGGCGAGGTTATGCGCTATTTGCGTCCCGATGCAAAGAGCCAGGTGACTATCGAGTACGATGACGAGCGTCGCCCACAGCGCGTACACACAATCGTTGTATCTACACAGCACGACGAGTTCATCCTCCCATCGCATACACGCAGCGAGGCAGAGGCAGAGAAGGAGATGCAGCGCATCATCGCCAAGGATGTTCGCGAGATTCTCATTCCACGTGTTAAGGCTCGCTTGGAGCGCGCCAACGACCGTCTCTCGGAGCTTATCGGTGAGGATTACATCCTCCACGTTAACCCTACAGGCAAGTTCGTAATTGGTGGTCCTCACGGTGACACTGGTCTTACAGGCCGCAAGATTATCGTAGATACCTACGGTGGTCGCGGTGCTCACGGCGGTGGTGCCTTCTCGGGTAAGGACTCATCGAAGGTTGACCGCTCGGCAGCATATGCAGCACGTCACATCGCAAAGAATATGGTAGCTGCTGGCATCGCACGCGAGGTACTCGTGCAGGTCAGCTACGCAATCGGTATTGCACAGCCATTGTCAATCTATGTTGACACCTACGGTACAGCAAACGTGAAGATGACCGATGGCGAGATTGCCGAGAAGATTGGCCGTCTCTTTGATCTTCGTCCTGCAGCTATCGTTGAGCGCTTCGGTTTGAAGTACCCTATCTTCGAGGCTACAGCATCGTATGGCCACTTTGGTCGTCGTCCCTACACCGAGATTGTACGCTTTGTAGGTGGCGGTAAAGAGTTCGCCAAGGAGGTAGAATTCTTTAGTTGGGAGAAATTAGACGAGGTTGACCGTCTGAAGGCGGAATTTTCGCTATAATATAAAAGGCGCAGCAGCAATGAGTTAGCTACTGCGCCTTAAATTTTATTGAAAAATTTTTGCGAAAAGTTTTGGAAATAGAAAAATAGTTTCTATCTTTGCACTCGCAAACCTCAAAAGCCCAGGTGGTGAAATTGGTAGACACGCTACTTTGAGGGGTAGTGAGCGCAAGCTCGTGTGAGTTCGAGTCTCGTCCTGGGCACTGAAAGATTGATCAATGATCAATCTTTTTTTTGTTTATATACTCCGCTTGATTAACTGAACAACGACTCGATAACAGCATCCGATAGCAGGAAGCTCTCTGCTGGGATAAAGAGATTCTCTCCATCGAGTTTCAACGCCGCAACATCGATCCATCGCTTGGCGAATG
The DNA here is from genome assembly GCA_017631035.1 of Alistipes sp. Lineage (GTDB taxonomy): Bacteria > Bacteroidota > Bacteroidia > Bacteroidales > Rikenellaceae > Alistipes. The sequence continues at coordinate 7,083 of JAGBUB010000005.1, read as the reverse complement.
CCAACAGACGCTGACGCTCCGAAAGTCCGAAACGCTCGGCAACAAAAGCTAGATCTATACCTACGGCCGTGCGTAGCGCAGTCATCACATACTCGTTAAGATGGTCGGACTCGCTCAGTTCCTCGCCATCATACTTAAACACACCCTCGCAATACTCCATGGCTGTCGAGACACACCACGTGCGGTTATCTCGCGAGAAGGAGTGCGCACCAGCACCTATGCCGAGATACTCCACACCGCGCCAATATGCCGAATTGTGCTTTGCGCGACAGCCAGGCTTAGCGTAGTTCGACACCTCGTAGTGCTCATACCCAGCCTCAACGAGCGCGCGATGTACCGCAAGATACTCCTCCTCGGAGCGCGACTCATCGACAGGAGTATACTCACCACGACGCACCAGCAAACCCAGACGCGTATTCTCCTCCACTGTGAGGTGATATGCCGATATATGCTCCACACCGAGAGCCACGGCACGACGCAGCGTATCATTAAGGCGCTCCTCGAAGCCAGCAACACCGAAGATGATATCTATAGATATATTATTGATACCTGCACGACGCAATCTGCTAACAGCCTCCTCAGCCTCAACACCCGTATGTCGGCGATTCATAAACGCAAGCACCTCGTCATCAAACGACTGAATACCCATACTCACACGATTGACCGACGTGGCAGCCAGACGCGCGACATACTCCTCGGTAAGGTCGTCGGGATTAGCCTCGATGGTTATCTCCTCAACTGCCGAGCAATCGAAAAGCTCGCGTGCGCGAGATATGATGCGCTCGATATCCTCGGGCGGCAGGAGCGATGGCGTACCACCACCAAAATATATCGATGTCAGACGTTTGTCGGCAATATAGTCGGCACGCTTCTCCATTTCGATGAGCATCTGTGGCACAAAGGCAGGCAACAACGACACAGCACCCACACGATAGAAGTCGCAATAGGTACATATCTGCCTACAGAATGGAATATGAAGATAGAGTGTTGCCATAGCGGAACAAAGTTACTAAAAATTCGGGAATATAGATTATATCATTAAAAAAATTAGTTATCTTTGCGCAAAGAGAATTACATAAATACCGAATATATGAAATCCATTAAGGAGTTATACCGCATAGGCACAGGCCCTTCGAGTAGCCACACGATGGCTCCACGACGTGCCGCCGAGATATTTCAGCACCGTCATCCCGAGTGTGAGCATTTTCGCGTAACGCTCTATGGCTCACTTGCCGCAACAGGCAAAGGTCACCTTACCGATGTAGCCATTCTCGACACGCTGAAGCCTCACGGAACAGTGGAGCTCGTATGGGAGAGCTCTACGTTTCTGCCATTCCACCCCAACGGTATGCGCTTCGAAGCTCTCGATGGCGAGGGCAATATCGTGGATTCGTGGGTGGTATATAGCGTCGGCGGTGGCGCACTTGCCGAAGAGGGCAGCCGTCCCATAGAGAGTGCCGACATCTACCCCCTCACCAAACTCAACGACATCCTCGCGTGGTGCACACAGAATGGTCGCACCTTCTGGGAGTATGTCGAGATGTACGAGGGTAAGGAGATATGGATATTCCTATCGAAGATTTGGCGTGTGATGCGCGAGGCTGTTGAGCGTGGCATAGAGACCGACGGTGTGATACCTGGCCCACTAAACCTTCCACGCCGCGCTATGCGCTACAACGTACGCGCCTCGGGATATAAGCAGAGTCTGCAGTCGCGCGGTCTTATCTTCTCCTACGCCTTAGCCGTTAGCGAGGAGAATGCATCGGGTGGCCGTATTGTCACAGCGCCTACGTGCGGTTCGTCGGGAGTACTTCCTGCAGTGTTGTATCACTTGTGGAAGACACGCGAGTTCTCCGAACAGCGCATATGCCGCGCATTGGCTACAGCAGGACTTATAGGTAATGTCGTAAAGCACAACGCATCGATTTCGGGTGCCGAGGTGGGCTGCCAGGGCGAGGTGGGCGTAGCTTGCGCTATGGCTGCCGCCGCTGCCAACCAGCTATTCGGTGGCACGCCAGCACAGATCGAATATGCCGCAGAGATGGGCTTGGAGCACCACTTGGGAATGACCTGCGACCCTATATGCGGTCTTGTGCAAATTCCGTGCATCGAGCGCAACGCTTATGCCGCTGCGCGCGCCCTCGATGCCAACCTATATTCGATGTACACCGACGGCAACCACCGCGTATCGTTCGACCGCGTAGTGGAGGTTATGAAGCAGACGGGCCACGACCTACCATCGATCTACAAGGAGACCGGCGAGGGTGGTCTTGCGAAGGATTTCTATTAATAAACAATTTGAGGGTGCCTACGTAGGCACCCTCTTCCATTGCTAAGCTCTCGCCGCACTCTATAACCACGACTTGACCAGCGCTACATAGGCCTTCAACTTGTTGTAAGCCTGAGCCAAGGCTGTACCAATCTCATATACGGCATCGAGCTGACGATTTACGTTGGCTATACTCTGCTTGAGCGACAGGTAGTATAGCAGCAAGGCTGCAATAATGTAGGCGACACCCACAGCTATTAAAGCGTAGATAAACGAACCGAACAGCATAGAAAGCCCAAGTATAAGCGCCACACTAATCAGCAGCATACCGAGCATTATCGTGACTAGGAAGAAGACGAGAACCATACCTTGCAGCAAGTTTTACGTTTTATTTCTGCTCGGTGGCAGTGCTTGCTGCTGGATGCTCGCAATTGCAGTGGTGGCCGTGATGATGCCACATATCGGCCATAGTCTCATCCACCACGCTGCGAATCTTACCACGAAGCTCGCGTCCACTCTGTGGCGCAGTGAGCATTGCCACAGCAGCGCCAACGATCGCACCGCCCAAGGCACAAAGCAAATAGATTGAATTCTCTTTCATAACATATCATTTTAGTTGTTAATGCTCTCGATATGTCGCAAACTCCACGCCAAAAGAGCTTGCGATACCTTTTTTTTCATATCTTTGCGGCCGATATGATGAGTCAACACATACAAACAAAGATGATTGTCGCATTCACAGGTCATCGCAACTACTGCAACCAGACTGATGATGCGCTGAAAAACGCCATCGCTACGCTGTATGAGGCTGGTGCGCGTCACTTCCGTGTGGGTATGGCTCAAGGTTTCGATCTAGCCGCAGGCAAGGCCGTAGCTGAACTTATGGCTACAAATCGCAACATCGTTCTCGAACTATGCATACCCTACCCTGCTTTCGCCAGCGGTTTCGACACAGAGGAGAGAGCATTGTACGACCGTATTCTGAATCTTGCGACCATCGTTCGCTACGCCTCGGAGCACTATCACTCGGGGGTTTACAACCGTCGCAACAATATGCTTGTCGACGATGCTACGCACCTGATAGCTTGGTGGGATGGCAGACGTAGCGGCACAGAATACACAGTACGTCGAGCTCGCAGACAGGGCGTAATCACACATAATTTATACCCCGATCCACAGCTAACTTTCTCGCTATGAGAAGGTAAATATAAAGTATGGTTCTTTTTTGAACTTTTTCAACCATCGATTTAAGTATTTGTACTAATATTCAGTAAATAATTTTATAATACATTTGCACAAAATTTTTAACCATTATGAGTTTGAAAAGTTTATTTGCAGCCACCGCATTGTTACTATTTAGCGGCTCGGTAATGGCGCAGAGCGCAACTGATGCTAACCCAGCAGCAGAGCATAGCACCGAAAAGAAGGAGAGCAAGTTCAAGGCATTTGCCGATCAGCACCTCAATCTTTCGGGTTATTTGCAGACTGGCTTCGAGTGGAACCAGATTAATGACCCTGAGACATCATTCTATGTGAAGCGTGCGCGCGTGAGCCTTACCGGTAATTTCCTCAAGGAGAAGTTCGACTATCGCTTGCAGGTAGATATGGCTGGCTCACCAAAGATTTGCGACCTCTACATCCGCTATATGCCTTTCGACGAGCTTAACTTCGAGATTGGTCAGTTCAAGATTCCATTCTCATACGAGAACGAGAACTGCGGCCCTACAACCGTAGAGTTTATCGAGTACTCGTACATTACTACATACCTTGCACGCAACAACGGTATGTATGATGGCATCGCCGCAACAGGTCGTGACCTCGGTTTCCAGATTTATGGTGATTTGGTAAACCGCGATGGCGAGAGCATTATTAAGTACAACGTAGGTGTATTCAATGGCGCTGGCATCAACTGCAAGGACAACAACTCGGCAAAGGATTTCATTGCTCGTCTTATCGTTCGTCCTTTCAAGGGCTTCGCCGTAACAGGCTCGTATATGTATGCCAAGACATACCATCTCGAGCGCGATATGAATAGCCCACGCTGGTCTGTAGGTGCACTCTATGAGTCTCGCCACTGGGTTGCACGTTCGGAGTTTGCACAGGCCGACTTCGACGACAACATTACAAATGCATTCTACGTATTGGGTGGTTACAACTTCGAGCAGCCCTGGTCGGTCTATGCACGTTACGAGTTTATCAACGATGAGGTGCGCTTTATGGACCGTGAGCGATTCGGTCTCGGCACAGCATACAAGCCATTCAAGTTCCTGCGCTTGCAGTTCAACCTCTCATACGAGAAGCTGAACGACTTCCCAAAGGAGTATCGCCACAACTTCGGCGCTAACCTGATGGTTACTGCAATGTTCTAAATAGCAAAACTAAATGAAGAGCTGTTGAAATTTCGTATTTTAACAGCTCTTATAAATCTAAAACTTTACTGAATATTATGAAAAAGCTCTTAACAGAGGATTGGGTCGTTACGTTCTTGAGTATACCCCTTCTCGTCATCGCGGGTTTAGCATCACTGCTGCCCAACAATGGTTTCACCGTCGCTGCCGATCTCACGCATCACGCAGCCTGGTACGACATAGCAGCCTTTTTCATAATAGCCCTTCTACTACTATACGTCGGCAACCGACTGCTGAAACGTCCTACCAAGGGTCTTATACCCTCGTTTGTCGTAATCTTTGCAATATCGCTTCTCGCGCAGTGGATAGCCAAAATTGAAGCCGTAAAGTACTATGGTTTCGAGGCAGTATTCTTCTCTGTGCTGTTTGGCCTGTTGGTACGCAACCTGCTACGCATACCCGAGTGGCTCAAGCCTGCAATCCAGGGTGAGTTTTTCATCAAGATTGGCGTTGTATGCCTTGGCGCAACGGTACTCTTCAGCGATGTTATGAAGTCGGGAGCAGCGGGACTTATCCAGGCTGTCGTCGTTGTCGGCATTGTATGGTTCTTCGCCTACTGGCTAGCACGTAAGTTCAAGGTCGAACAGGCCGCAGCTATGACCCTTGCAAGCGGTGCATCGATTTGCGGTGTGTCAGCTTGCATCACAGCCTCGGGCGTTGCAGGCACGCAGAAGAAGGATCTATCGTATATCATCTCGTTGGTACTTATCATCGTTGTACCGATAATCTACCTTATGCCCTGGTTGGCAGGTATGATTGTACCGCTATTCACAGACGACCCCATCATACAGAAGGAGATTATAGGTGCGTGGATTGGCGGCACTATCGACACCACATCGGGCGTGGGTGCCTCGTCGGAGATGGCAGGAGAGATTGCGCAGAAGACTGCAATCGTGGTTAAGGCAACACAGAATGTTTTGATTGGCTTCGTGGCATTCTTCATCGCACTCTACCTATCGGCACGTGGCGAGGGTAACAAAAGCTATATCCCCTCATTTGGCATCGTCTGGGAGAAATTCCCGAAGTTTATACTCGGATTCCTGGTAGCATCGGCCATCTTCAGCATCTTGCAGAATCAAGAACTTCTGACGCTCGATGCCAAGAACAAGATTATCGAGACATCGATGGCCAAGACCTTCTCAACGTTCTTCTTCTCGCTGTCGTTCGTCTGCATTGGTATGGACACACGTCTAAAGGATATTATCTCGCGTGAGAATCGCCGTCTGCTCTTCTCATTCATCGGAGCGCAACTATTCAACATTATCGTTGCGATGTTCGTGTCGTGGTTGATGTTTGGCATCGTGAAACCAGCATTGTGGCCATCGACACCACGCAAGGCCAAGGCTAATACGGAGGTTATTACACCAAACATACAGTCGCTTCCCGAGGGCTTCATCATCGAGGAGCCCATCGTCGATGAGGAGATAGCCTTCGACACTATTACGGTTAGCAAAAAGTAAATAATAATGGCTGCCTTCGGGCAGCCATTATTATATCGGTTAACGCTTTAGCTCGGAGAGCAACTGTGCGCATCCATCCTCCAGCAAATCCAGCACAAGCTCGAAACCCTCGTGACCCTCGTAATAGGGATCGGGGATGTAGCTCCATTCGGGGTGGTGGCGCAGATACTCCCTAAAGCGGAATATCTTCTGCTGCGCAGCACGGTCGGGCGCAAGACGGAACAGCGCCTCGTAGTTGTTGTCGTCCATTGCAATGATACGGTCGAAGCATTCGAAATCCTCCTCGCGCACCTGACGTGCACGATGTGTCATCGCGATACCTCGCATCTCGGCAGCGCGACGCATACGCACATCGGAGCGTTCGCCAGCGTGACCGCCATATGTACCTGCAGAGTCAACCTCGATGGATGTTTCGAGTCCCTCGCGAATAATCATCTGCTGAAGCATAGCCTCGGCCGCCGGAGAGCGGCAAATATTTCCCAAACATACAAACAATATGCGCGTTATCTTCTTATTATCCATACATTTACAATTTTAGTAATTAGACTAATTATATTGTGGTTTACACTCGAGTGCTAACCCGACTCTTTATGACTATGTAAACACATAACAAAGATAGCACATTTAATCCAAGCCACAAAAAAGATAACACCATAATATCACATAGTTTAGGTTAAAATACACATCCGAGGACCTACATAGCGAAGATTTAAAACAAAATTATACACATAGTGTATATGAATTTTATCATCATAAAAAGTCGAAAAAAGTGTCGAAGATTGAAAAAATTATACTTATCTTTGCATTGAACTCGAATGGTGGTGTTAGGGAATACCGCTTGGTTACCCTGGCTGAGATTATACACATTGCACCAGTACAGATAATGCTGACGCTGGAAGTTTGGAGTCATCTTTAATGGTACTTGCCGTACCACTATTTTGAGCAT
>JAGBUB010000001.1 GCA_017631035.1 Alistipes sp. | reverse complement strand
AGGGTAAGAATCCTTTCGTAATGGATTCTAAGGAGCCCGATTGGTCGAAGTTCCGCGACTTCTTGATGAAGGAGGTTCGTTACACTTCACTCCAGAAGGCATTCCCCGCTGAGGCTGAGGAGTTGTTCGCTGCAGCTGAGGAGAACGCTAAGTGGCGTTACAACAGCTACCAGCGTTTGGCTAAGTTGGAGTACTAATATATAATTAGTATAATAGAAGTGCCCCGAACCTGCTGGTTTGGGGCACTTTTTTATAATATAGTATAGTTTTATCGAAATAGATCCTTGAAAAAAAAGAAAATGGGGGAGGCTTTATAAATAGAGATAGCGAGGAGGTGATACCCTTGATGTATGATGAAGTGCTTGCTCCGGGTTTTTGTAACGGAGTAGCTACGGTGATGCTTAATGGAGAATGGGCGAAGATAGATGTTAATGGCGTGGTTATTCAAGAGTAGTTCGTTATTCTTCGAGTGCTTTTTTCTCCTATTATCTATATATGTATAGGAAAAATCGTATCTTTACGCATAAAATTATCCGTAAATGAGAAACAATACCCTTTTCTACTGCTTGCTGTTCGTTTTGGCGAGCTTTGCTGCTGGTTGCCAGTCGCATTTTATTAGTGATAAAGATGTGCGCGCGAACGTACAGGCCGCCTTTGAGGAGCGTCGTGCTATATTTACCGAGGGCGATATTTTTAACCTTTTCGATGAGGTGGAGCTGAGTGCCGAGGAGCGCGAGGCTATGGAGTTCCTCTACTCAACGATGTCGTCAGCCGATATGGGTGATTATGAGGCGGAGTATTTTCTCGACAATGTGCGTATGTCGCTGCGTGCACGCGAGCAGATGGCCTGGGGTAAGGATGTGCCCGAGGATTTGTTCCGTCACTTTGTCTTGCCTGTGAGAGTGAACAACGAACGATTGGATGAGTTTCGTAAGGTGTATTACGATTCACTGCGTATGCGAGTTGAGGGTATGTCGCTACGTGAGGCTGCGCTGGAGGTTAATCACTGGTGCCACGAGAGGGCTACCTATGTGCCAACCGACCGCCGTACATCGTCGCCTATGGCTACAATCCTAACGAGTGAGGGTCGTTGTGGTGAGGAGTCTACCTTCACCGTGTCGGCTATGCGTGCCATTGGTATTCCCGCCCGTCAGGTATATACCCCGCGTTGGGCGCACACCGACAGCAACCACGCTTGGGTTGAGGTGTGGATCGATGGCCAGTGGTACTTTATGGGAGCTTGCGAGCCCGAGCCTGAACTCAATGTAGCGTGGTTTAACCAGCCTGCTACGCGTGCCCTGCTTATGCATACCCGCGTTGCGGGCGACTACTATGGTCCCGAGGATGTTATTCAGCGCTCGAAGTGCTATACCGAAATCAATGTGATTGACAACTACGCCCCTGTGCGCCACTCAACCGTAAAGGTGGTTGATGAAAAGGGTGCTACAGTAGAGGGTGCTACCGTTGAGTTCCAGATATTCAACTATGGCGAATATACCACTGTTGTAACTCTGCCCACCGATGCGAATGGCGAGGTGTCGTTGCATATGGGCTTGGGCGATATGCTCATCTGGGCATCGAAAGACGAGCGTTTTGGCTATGCCAAACTCGCGGGCGAGAGCCTTACCGTTAAGCTTGATAAAAAGGAGGGTGATATCTTCACCTTCGAAGAGGATATGACTCCTCCCGTGCCGGGTGACATCCCTGTAAACCTAAGCGAGGAGCAGGTGGCTGGGAACAAGGCACGCTTGGCTGCCGAGGATGCCATCCGTTTGGGTTATCGAGCTACGTTTATGACCGAGGATAAGTGCAAGGAGTATGCGCCCCGTGAGCGAGCTCTGCTCATCAATGCAATGGGCAACTGGCGCGACGTGAAGGCCTTTATCGACTCTAAGTCGGGCTCGGAGCGTGAGCGTGCGTTGGCTATGTTGGAGGCTCTGGCGGTGAAGGACTTGCACGACACGGAGCTTGCGGTATTGGAGGATGCACTCGCTTCTACGCCATCAGCTGAGCTTACTTCTGATTATTTGAATTATGTCCTCAATCCTCGCATCGAGTTTGAGTTCCTGCAGCCCTATCGTACGGCTATTCGTGAGGTGCTGGGTGCAGAGATTGGTCAGTCGCCCTCGGCTTCGGATATTGTGGCGTGGGTGAAGAGCAATATCTTGACAGTCGATGAGTATAATCCCATTGCCATCGAGGCTACCCCCAAGGGTGTATTGCGTATTCGTCGTGCCGATAAGGCTTCACGTAATCGCTTCTTTGTGGCGGCGTGTCGTTCGTTCGGTATCGCAGCACGTATGGATGGTATGAGCGGTTATCCGCAGTATAAGGCCGATGGCCGATGGGTTGATGTGGTGCTGGATGGCGCTGTGAGCGAGCAGACCCCTGCCAAGGGTTGGATTCGCACTATTTACGATGCGTCGATTGTGCCATCTATTCCCAACCCCGAATATTATAGCCACTGCTCAATCAGCCGCATTGAGAATGGTCGATGCCGTACTATTCGTTTCGATGCCGACACATCGAATGACTTGGGTGCTACGGCCGATCCCAATCTGCTTGCTCAGAAGATGCAGCTCGACGAGGGTTACTACATTCTCACTACGGGCAATCGTATGGCCAGCGGTAGGGTGTTGGCTCGCACCGTATCGTTCGTTGTAAAGGATGGTCAGACGCAGGATATCGACCTTGTGTTGCGCCCTGCAAACGATGATATTGGTGTGATCGGCTCGATGGATCCCGAGCAGTTGTACTTGCCCGAGGGCGCTACGGCTCAGGCGTCGTTGCTCTCGACAACAGGTCGAGGTTATTTCCTTGTGGCAGTGATGGGTACGAGCGACGAGCCTACCAACCACGCCTCACGTGGCTTGGCATCGATTGCCGATGTGCTGGGCGAGTGGGGTAGCGCAGTTGTGGTGCTGAATGCATCGGCCGAGGATGCTGCAAAGTATAATCGAGAGATGTTGGGCGATGTGAAGGCGCACTTCGGTGTAGATGTTGATGACAAGGTGCGTGCAATGCTCTGCAAAGGTTGCAACTCTACGTCAAAGACTCTGCCCGTTGTGGCTCTGTGCGATAGCTTTGGTCGCGTGGTATACTTCTCGCAGGGTTATAACACCTCGCTTGCCGAGCAACTAAAGAGTGTTATTCACAAGTTGTAGAACCACCTCGCGCGAGGAGTGGCGAATGACGCCCTCGCGGTCGGGGTATGCAGCAAACGATACATTGGCTCCGCAATAGGCGGAGTCGGATTGATTGATGGCGGCTGTGGAGTGGAACTCCGTGGCCGCTGTTTTTTGCTCTATGTAGGCTATGTTCTGGGGGTTAATGCCCGCTCCGGGCATAATGATGATGCGACCTAAGGCCTGCTCTACAAGCTCAGCGAGGAACTCTGCTCCCGCCTCGGCCGAGGGTTGTTGACCTGAGGAGAGCAGACGCTCACAACCAAGCGATATAATCTGCTCGAGAGCCTCTTTGGGGTTGCGGCACACATCGTAGGCACGGTGGAAGGTAACCGACAGATTGCCTGCGGCTTCCATCATTCGGCGACACGCCTCTATGTCGATATCACCCTCGGGCGTAAGAGCTCCGATAACCACTCCGTGCACACCCACTTGGCGGCAGAATTCGATGTCGCGGCACATCGTTGCAACCTCGTCATCGGAGTAGCAGAAACCTCCCTCGCGTGGACGAATAAGCACGTTTATGTCGATGTCGAGCCCCGCCTCGGCAATGGCCTTTATTACGCCATAGCTTGGCGTTACACCACCGCAAGTGATGGCAGCACACAACTCAATACGGCGGGCGCCACCTGCGGCGGCCTCGCGTGCTTCGCTCAACGATGAGCAACAAACCTCGATAATTCGCATAGGGGAATGATTTATATTGAGGATAAAGGTATCAATTTTTTGGCGAAAAAACGGCTTCATACAAGGAAAATGAGTAACTTTGTCGCACTATGACACAGGTAAGAGCAAAAAAGGCACTCGGTCAGCACTTCCTGACCGACCTAAATATAGCCCGCAAGATATGCTATTCGCTTTCGGGTGGTAGCACAGAGGCTCCTGCGCAGGTTCTGGAGGTGGGTTGCGGTATGGGTGTGCTCACGCAGTTCCTTCTGCAACGTGACGATGTTGTGACCTATGGCGCCGAGATTGACTCGGAGAGCGTTGAGTATCTGCACGAACACTATCCCGACTTTGCACCCCGACTCATCGAGGGAGACTTCCTGAAGATGGATCTCAGGGAGCGTTTTGGCGATGAGGTGCGAGTGATTGGTAACTTTCCGTACAACATTTCGTCACAGATTTTCTTCAAGGTAATCGAGAATCGCGACATTGTGCCCGAGTGTGTGGGTATGATTCAGCGCGAGGTAGCGGTGCGTATAGCTGAGCCTCCCGGTTCACGTGAGTACGGAATTCTGAGCGTATTGTTGCAGGCGTGGTACGATATCGAGTATCTCTTTACTGTGGGTGAGAAGGTATTCAATCCGCCCCCGAAGGTTAAGTCGGCCGTTATTCGCCTAAAGCGTAACTCGACCGTGCAACTCGGTTGCGACGAGGCTCTGTTCGTTAAGGTAGTGAAGGCATCGTTTGGCCAGCGCCGTAAGATGATTCGTAACTCGTTGCGTTCGGTTTTTGGCGACTTTGGTGGTGCCGAACATCGTTTCTTTACGCAGCGTGCCGAGCAGTTATCGGTGGCCGATTTTGTGGAACTCACAAATTGGGTGGCAGAAAATAGGGTATAAATTCACATAAATGGTGCAAAAAAATGCACCGAAATGCAACAACTTTAGGAATTTATGCTTATATTTGCATTACAAACAGAGAATTGGATATGAAGCAGCAGGTACATAACTCTTGGTGGTGGCGCTCGTTGGACAGATAGAACAATGGCGTTAGAAGAGTATGTATATGTATGTGATATAAAATTTATGAAAAACCATTGTTCGCAGTTGAACGATGGTTTTTTATGTTGCGTACTTCAGACTGCGACGATGATAAAATTAGAGAAATAAAAATATAAAGGCTATGAAGACAAAGAAGTTTATTTTGCCCGAGAGCGAGATGCCTACAGCGTGGTATAACATTGTGGCCGATATGCCAAATCAGCCTATGCCGTGTCTCGATCCGCAGACCAAGAAGCCTGTGACCTTTGAGTCAATGTGCCGCATCTTTGGTGAGGAGCTGGTGCGTCAGGAGCTCTCTACCGAGCGTTTTATTGAGATTCCCGAGGAGGTACAAAATCTATATAAGATTTGGCGTCCCACCCCCGTGGTGCGTGCCTACAACCTTGAGCGTATGCTCGACACCCCCGCCAAGATCTATTTCAAGAACGAGGGTGTATCACCAGCAGGCTCGCACAAGCCCAATACAGCTATTCCGCAGGCATATTACAATGCCAAGCAGGGTATCAAGTATCTGGCTACGGAGACTGGTGGCGGCCAGTGGGGTAGCGCTATGTCGCTCGCGTGTCAGTACTTCAACATCGACCTTCGTGTCTATATGGTGAAGGTTAGCTGCCAGCAGAAGCCCTACCGTAAGCTGTTGATGAATGCGTGGGGTGCGAATGTTATCCCATCACCAAGTAATACCACCAAGTTCGGTCGCGAGGTGCTTGAGAAGGATCCCGACTGCGCAGGTAACCTTGGTATGGCTATTTCGGAGGCTGTGGAGAGTGCTTTGGAGCACGGCGACACCACACGTTATTGTTTGGGTAGTGTGATGAACCACGTTCTTATGCACCAGACCATTATCGGTGAGGAGTGCATCAAGCAGATGGAGATGGCGGGTGACGAGCCCGACGTAGTAATCGGTTGCTTCGGCGGTGGTTCTAACTTCGCCGGTATCGGCTTCCCCTTCATTCGTCGCAATATCTGCGAGGGAAAGAAGACTCGCGTGGTGGCCGTCGAGCCCGCATCATGTCCCAAGCTCACCCGTGGTGAGTTCCAGTACGACTATGGTGATACGGCAGGTATGACTCCTATGATGCCTATGTATACGCTCGGTCACTCGTTCCAGCCCTCGAATATCCACGCCGGCGGTTTGCGTTATCACGGTGCTGGTCCTATCGTGAGCCAGCTCTATAAGGATGGTTTGATGGAGGCTCAGTCGGTTCAGCAGTTGGAGACCTTCTCTGCAGGTATGCTCTTCGCTAATAGCGAGGGTATCATCCCTGCTCCCGAGTCGTGCCACGCCATTGCAGTTGCTATTCGTGAGGCGCAGAAGGCCAAGGAAGAAGGTAAGGAGAAGACCATCTTGTTCAACCTCTCAGGTCACGGTATGATTGATCTGTATGCCTTCGAGCAGTATTTTGCTAACAACCTGGTTGACCACGAGTTGCCCGAGGAGGAGATTCGTCGTGCGGTGGATGCATTGGATAAGATTATCAAGTAGTAAGGAGATTGTATAATAAGGCTCTTGTTATACAATTCCTGGTAATGAATTGTAATAAAAAAGGATGTCCCAAGCAGGGGCATCCTTTTTTTTGTTTTATGTGTAGAGGTTTACTCCATCGGGAATACTCTTACCTCGGTTACGTCGGCCAACTCTCGCTTCAGGCGCTCGATGTCGGTTACCTCGTCAACCTCGCCATAGTGGTAGGGGTAGAAAATCTTTGGGCGGATAGCCTTGATGGCTTCGATGGCCTGATCGACGGTCATCGTGTAGGGCTGGTTCACGGGCAGCAGAGCAATGTCGATATCCTTGACAGCTTTCATCTCGGGGGTGAGCTCGGTGTCGCCGGCAATGTAGATGCGAAGGCCCGATGCAAGCTCCAGAATGTAGCCGCAATCCTCGCGTGCCTGCGGGTGAAAATCGGTGTGACCCTCGGTTGTGTTATATGCCGCTACGGCCTCGACGATAAGGCCGTCCCAGGGTTGTGCTTTGAGGCCGGGAGTCATTACAACAGCTTCGCCATCAAATACTTCTGCCGATGTTTTGTCGCATAGGATGATGCTCTGATGAGTGGTTATGTCGTCGATGGCGGCACGGTCGAGGTGGTCGTAATGTGAGTGTGTTACAAGCACCAAATCGGCCTTTGGTAGACGTGCATACTCGGCATATTGCAGTACGGGGTCGTTGTAGATATGGCGCTGGCCAACCTTGATGGCAAACGAGGCGTGCTTGAAGAATGTGAACTGGATGTCGTTGCCCTCCTTGTCCTGAACGATGTCGGTGGGGTATGAGGGTGCGGGCTTGCCCTTGAAAATTGAGAATATAGACATAATCTAAAAGTTTTAACAAGTGTTATGGTTGTAGCCGCATAATTCGCTTGCGGAAACAAACAAAGATAAGCATTAGAATTGAGATTTTCAATAGTTTAGGCCTCTTATTCTGCTTCGCGGTGAATGTGGCAGTGCGGAGCACCATTTTGTTAATAAAATTGGGATGAAATTTTTGGGAGGTCGGTCAAAAATGAGTAAATTTGCCAGATAGAATGTATATTAACTTATTCGCGCTATGTTTTCTTTTTTGTTCTACATTTTCACACTGTTGCAGGTGACTTTTTTGTTTATTGTGTCGATTCTCGTATTGGGAGTGACCTATCCTTTTGACAAAACCCGTCGTTGGGTGCACGAGTGCTCACGATGCATCTGTTTTATGCTCTACGATATATTCCCCTTCGGAAAGCGTACGATTGAAGGATTGGAGAATATCGACAAGAACAAGGCCTATGTGATGGCGTTGAATCATAATTCGGGTTGTGATATCTTCTCGGCATATAAAATTCCATTGAACTTCCGTTGGGTGTCGAAGCGTGAGGTGTTCTGGGTGCCCTTTATGGGTCCGTTGCTCTCGGTTCACGGTGATATTCCCATCGAGCGAGGCAATCCCAAGAAGGCTATGGCTAAGGTGTCGCGTCTGGGCAAATTGTGGCTCAGCCGTGGTGCTACGGTGGCTATCTTCCCCGAGGGTACTCGTTCGAAGGATGGTGAGATTCACAACTTCAAGCTCGGTGCTTTCAACCTTGCCAAGGAGGCTGGTGTTGAGATTCTGCCCGTTGTGATGACCGGTACGAACAACGCTTTCAAGAATCGTTGGTTTGTAAATTGGGGCCATCGTGTGGCTATTCGTGTGTTGGCGCCCGTGCCCGTAGAAGAGGTGGCAGCACTCGAAGCAAAGGAGTTGGCACAGCGTACCCACGACCGTATGGTGGAGGCTTTGGCCGATTTGCGTGCAGATGTAGCTAACGAGAAGAGATAAATTTTTTCCTGAAAAGCAGGTGTGTCACAAAGTGTCATATGTGAGTTGTAATTTTGTGACCAAGGAGTGCTAAATGAGTATGGCAAACGAAAAAAATATAAATCAAACAGTGGCGTACGACGATGACGCCATAAAAACCCTATCGCCACGCGAGCATTTGCGTCTGCGCCCAGGTATGTACATCGGTAAGTTGGGCGATGGTTCGCAGCCCGACGATGGTATCTATGTGCTGATAAAGGAGACGGTCGACAACTCGATCGACGAGTTTATCATGGGAGCCGGCAATAAGATTGAGATTACGATTGAGGATAACGTGGTCTCGGTGCGCGACTATGGTCGTGGTATTCCGCTCAAGTCGTTGTCGGCAGCCGTGAGCAAGATGAACACGGGTGGTAAGTACGAGGGCGATGCCTTTAAGAAGACCGTTGGTTTGAACGGTGTGGGTGTGAAGGCCGTGAATATGCTCTCGAGCGAGTTCACCGCACGCTCGGTGCGTGACGGCGAGGCTCACACGGTTACCTTCTCGCAGGGTCTGGAGTTAAGCGACCGTTGGGAGAGTGGCGTGAACGAGAAGAATGGTACCTTCATCAGCTTCCGTGTCGATGAGGCTATCTTTGGCGAGTACTCCTACAATATGGACTATGTCGAGCAGCTGGTGCGTAATTACACCTACCTTAACCTTGGCCTGAAGATTATACTCAATGGTCAGGAGTATGTGTCGAAGAATGGTCTGCTCGATTTGGTTAACGATAACCTCTCGGAGGAGCCCCTCTATCCGCCCATCTATCTTTCGGGCGAGGATATCGACGTGGTGATTACCCACGGCACGGGCTATGGCGAGAGCTATTATTCGTTTGTCAACGGTCAGTACACTCCGCAGGGTGGTACACATCAGGCCGCATTTCGTGCCTCGGTGGCAAAGGTGGTGAAGGAGTTCTTCAAGAAGGATTACGACCCCTCGGATGTGCGTACGTCGATGATTGCTGCCGTGTCGGTGCGAATGAATGATCCCGTTTTTGAGTCGCAGACCAAGATTCGCCTCGGCTCAAAGGAGCAGGCTCCTGGTGTGACCATGATGCAGTTTGTGGGCGATTTCATTGCAACCAACCTCGATAACTATCTGCACAAGCACCCCGAGACAGCGCAGGTGATGCAGAAGAAGATTACCGAGAACGAGAAGGCCCGTAAAGCTATCTCGGGAATTCAGAAGAAGGCTCGCGAGACAGCAAAGAAGGTGGCTGTGAACAACCGCAAGTTGCGTGATTGTAAGGTACACCTCACCGATAGCAAGAATCCGCTCGCCGAGAAGACTATGATCTTCATTACCGAGGGTCTGTCGGCTATGGGCCCCATTACGATGACACGCGATGCTATGACACAGGCGGTATTCTGCTTGCGTGGTAAGCCTTTGAACTGCTACGGCCTTACAAAGAAGGTGGTGTATGAGAACGAGGAGTTCAACCTCTTGCAGGCGGCACTCAATATCGAGGATGGCTTGGAGAACCTGCGATTCAACAAGGTGATTATCGCAACCGATGCCGATGTGGATGGTATGCATATCCGTTTGTTGATGACCTCGTTCTTTGTGCAGTTCTTCCCCGAACTTATCCGTGCAGGTCACCTTTACATCTTGCAGACGCCTCTGTTCCGTGTGCAGAACAAGAAGGAGAACTTCTACTGCTACACCGAGGAGGAGCGCCAGCGAGCAATCAAGAAGTGTGGCGCAAGTGCCGAGATTACCCGATTTAAAGGTTTGGGTGAGATTTCACCCGAGGAGTTCAAGGATCTCATTGGCGAGAATATGCGCCTGGACAAGGTGCGCCTGACGAAGGATGATCCCATATCGGATATGTTGGAGTTCTATATGGGTAAGAACACCTTCGAGCGTCAGAACTTTATCGTGAACAATCTCCGCATTGAGGAGGATATTGAGGAGCAAATAGCATAACAAAAGCGTAAATGGCAGAGAATACAGATATTAAGAGCGTGGATTTAACCCCCGAAGCCGAGGAGCAGGCCGTGCAGACGGTGGCTACGCCCCAGCGTGCGGAGAGCAAGTACGACCGCCTGATGGGCGAGGAGAGCGTGCGAAAACTTACGGGTATGTACAAGAATTGGTTCTTGGACTACGCCTCGTATGTAATCCTTGAGCGTGCCGTGCCACATATCGACGATGGCTTGAAGCCCGTACAGCGTCGTATTATGCATACGATGAAGAAGCACTGTATCGAAGGTGCCCGCACCAAGGTGCAGAGCATCGTGGGTGATGTGATGAAGTACCACCCCCACGGCGATGCCTCAATCAAGGATGCATTGGTGCAGCTCGGTCAGAAGGGATTGCTTATTGATACGCAGGGTAACTGGGGTAATATCCTTACGGGTGACGATGCCGCCGCAGGTCGATACATCGAGGCGCGCCTGTCGAAGTTCGCACTGGATGTGGTATTCAACAACAAGACCACCGAGTGGATGCGTTCGTACGATGGTCGTTACGACGAGCCTGTTACGCTGCCCGTCAAGTTCCCGTTGTTGCTAGCTCAGGGTACCGAGGGTATTGCCGTTGGTTTGGCGTCGAAGATTTTGCCGCACAACTTCAACGAGCTTATCTCGGCTTGTATCGCCCACCTCAAGGGTGAGGAGTTTCAGCTTCTGCCCGACTTCCCCACGGGAGGTTTGATGGACGCCAGTCGCTATAACGACGGTCTGCGTGGTGGAGCCGTGAAGGTACGTGCTCGTATCTCGAAGATTGATAAGCGTACGCTGGCCATTACCGAGATTCCATTCTCAACCACCTCCGAGTCTATCAAGGAGTCAATCCTGAAGGCTAACGAGAACGGCAAGATAAAGATTAAGAAGGTTGATGACCTTACAGCCGATAAGGTGGAGATTATCATACACGTTGCCAACGACGAGTCGAGCGACAAGACCATCGATGCACTCTACGCCTTCACCTCGTGTGAGGTGTCAATCTCGCCCAACGCCTGCGTTATTATGGACGAGAAACCCTGCTTTATGGGTGTAAAGGATATCCTGCGCCACTCGGCCGACCATACCCGCTATTTGCTTGGTCGCGAGTTGGAGATTCGTCTGGATGAACTCAACGAGGCGTGGCACGAAGCTTCGCTTGAGCGCATATTTATCGAGAATAAACTCTATCAGCTTATCGAGGGCTGTCGCACACGCGAGGCGGCCTACGAGGCGGTGGATAAGGGCTTGGAGCCGTTCAAGAAGCGCTTGCGTCGCGAAGTTACGATGGAGGATGTGCAGCATCTGACGGAGCTGAAGTTCATCCGCATCTCGCGTTACGATACCGAGAAGGCCGATAACGAGATTAAGAAGATTGAGGAGGATATAAAGACTACACAATACGAGTTGGACCACCTGACCGACTACGCCATCGCCTACTACGAGCGTATACGCGAGAAGTATGGCAAGGGTCGTGAGCGTAAGACAGAGATTCGAGAGTTCGATGTAATCGAGGCTACCAAGGTGGCAGTTACAAACGCCAAGCTTTATGTCGATAGGGCAGAGGGATTCTTCGGTATTGGCAAGAGTATGAAGGATGCCGAGTTTGTGTGCGATTGTAGCGATATCGACGATGTGATTGTAATCCTGAAGGATGGTCGCTATGTGATAAAGAAGGTGGCCGATAAGGATTTCTTCGACAAGAACATTTACTACATCGGCGTATTCAAGCGCAACGACGAGCGTACGATATACAACGTACTCTATCGTGACGGTCGTGGTGGTGCTATTATGATGAAACGATGCGCCATCAAGAGCATCACACGCGATAAAGTATACGACCTTACGAAGGGAACGCCCAAGAGCGAGATTATCTATATGACAGTCAATCCCAACGGCGAGGCCGAGGTGCTGAAGATCTACTTCCGTCCGCGCCCGCGCCTGAAGAAGGTGATTGCCGATTTGGACTTCTCGACAGTGGCCATCAAGGGCCGTGCTGCCGCAGGTAACCTCTTCTCTCGCTACGGAATTCACAAGATTGTGCTCAAGGAGAAGGGTACTTCGACTCTTGGCGGACAGAACATATGGTACGATGAGGATGTACGCCGCCTGAATACCGATGGCCGTGGTATATTGCTTGGCGAGTTCAAGGGTGACGATAAGATTGCCGTGTGGACATCGAAGAACCAATATTACATTACAGGTTTCAATGTCGACCAGCACTTCCCCGATGAGACTATCCGTGTGGAGAAGTTCATCTCGGGCCGCATCTATAGCCTCTGCTACTTCGATCGTGAGCAGTCGTACTACTATATGAAGCGTTTCCAGCTGGAGGCCAGCGAGAAGTTGCAGTCGTTCCTCGAGGAGGAGACTATGGCCGACTTCGTATGCATAACAGGTGTCGAAGGTGCTACGCTTGTGGTAACATATAAGGGTGCTCACGCCGCACGTCCTGCCGATGAGGTGGATGTCGATTCATTTGTGGGTGTCAAGAGCCACCGTGCCAAGGGAAAGCGAATTACCACCTACGATGTAGCGTCACTCTCGTTCATCGAGCCCGAGTTGCCCGAGCAATCTGATGTGGAGGAACCGGAGGAGATTGAAGATACTACAATAGAGGTTGATTTGGAGCGTGTAGGCGAGGTAGTTATCCCCGCAGATAATACAGAGCAGACTATGCCAAGTCAGGAGGCAGAGCCCGTGCAGGAGCATATCCTTACCATTGACCCCGAGCAGTTGAATCTCTTTTAGTAAGTTGCGATGAAGATTTTTCTGGTTGGATATATGGGTTGCGGCAAGAGTTCGCTGGGTCGAAAGTTGGCCAAGGCGTGCAATGCACCATTCTACGATATGGATTCGATAATAGAGCAAAGGGAGGGTGCTACCATTAGCGATATATTCCACTTTGCCGGTGAGCAGTATTTCCGCGATAAGGAGCGTGAACTGATTGAGGAACTGGGCGCGATGCAGGGCGATATGATTATCTCGACGGGTGGAGGAGCACCTGCCTGGAGTGATAATATGGAGCGTATGAATGCCTTGGGTGAGGCTGTATATCTGCGCCGTACGGCAAAGCAGATTGCCTCACGTCTGAGTCCCAGAGGTCGCTACAAGCGTCCCAAACTGCGTGGCTTGAACGATGAGGAGCTGGTAGCCTTTATGACTGCAAATATGGCTGAGCGTGAGCCTTTCTATTTGCGTGCAGCGCACTGCGTTGAGTGTGCGGAGTTGAGCGACGAGGCTATCATTGATGTGATACTTGATCTTATTAAGAAGAATGAACAATAGTCCGATAGGTGTATATGATTCAGGTTTTGGTGGTCTTTCGGTGTGGCGTGAGCTGCGTCGGGCACTGCCTTGTGAGTCGTTGATATACCTTGGTGACGGAAAGAATTGCCCCTATGGCTCGTTGCCTGCGGAGTCTATTAGAATGCTAGCCGAGACGGCCGTTCGTGATTTGATTGGGCGTGGATGCAAAATGGTTGTGGTGGCCTGTAATACCGCAACCGCTGCCGCTATCTCGCATCTGCGTGAGGTGTTTCAGTCAATACCTATTGTGGGGTTGGAGCCTGCGGTGAAACCGGCGTGCAAGATGACCAAGAGCCGAGTGGTGGGAGTCATCGCAACGGAGCGTAGCCTGCAGGGCGAGAAGTTCCTCTCAACGCTCGAACGCTATGGTCAGGGTGTGGAGGTCATTAAGGCCGTAGGCCGAGGCTGGGTAGAGGCCGTAGAGCAGAACCAAGAACATACCGAGCAGTGCCGTGAGATGGTGAGTGCCGTGGTAGAGCCTATCATTAAGCGTGGTGCCGATGTGATTGTGTTGGGATGCACGCATTATCCATTTCTCAAGGATGTTATTTGTGAGGTAGTGGGCGAGCGTGAAGTGGCGGTGATTGACTCAGGTGCAGCGGTTGAAAAGCGGGTGGAGAGCCTTCTGGATGAGTATGATTTGCGAGCCGAGGATAGCAATGAGGCACGTTATGAGTTTGTCAGCTATGCCGACGAGCAGTACTGCGAGCGTCTGCGAGCAAAAGCCTCGGAAAGTTTGTTGAGATAAAACGTTATACGATTATATTGGGGTAGAATCCCTATCTTTTGTAGATTATGGCACAACGAGTTAGTAAAAATACAAAGTCAAAAAAGAGCACTGCGACCATTGCTCCGCCATCGAACGACAATGTGTTGTGGATGACGGGTTTCATATTGGTTGTTGTGGGTCTAATATCTGCCGCATCGGTGCTGTCGCACTTTATTCATTGGTCGTCGGATTTGTCGGCGTTGCGTAATAACCCCGAGTTCTCGGGCGAGGTTATTCCCTTCGAGAATATATGCAGTAAGCTGGGCGCTACATTGGCCTATTGGATGGTCGACTGTTCGTTCGGCGTATTTGGTATAATTATCCCCGTGGTGCTGACCGTTCTGGGTTGGCGAGTCTTTAGGAAGAAGTCGTTGCACATCAACCACTTCGCATTGAGTGCGGCCCTGTTGCTGGTTATGGGCTCGCTTACGCTCGGCCTTGTTGCCAAGCAGATGAGTCTGCCTTACGATATTGGTGGAGAGCTTGGTCAGGCGTGTGCTGCCGACCTTACCGATGTCATTGGTGTGTTTGGTACGGTGTTGATACTCATAACAGGATGGGTGCTTACGGGTGTATTTATTAACCGCAATTTCCGCCGTATAGTCGATGGCATTGGCGATGGCGTGGAGAAGCAGGGCGACCGTATGAAACGAGTTGTGGAGGATGTTATCACCGCCCGAGCCAAGACCCGCACAGATGAGGAGAATGAGGAGTCGGATGTTGAGTCTCAGCAGTCAGCGGTAAACTCTGTTCCGCAACAAGAGTCAGTGCCCGAGCCAGAGCCTACGCCTCAGCCTGCATATCAGCCTACGCCTCAGCCGGTGGTAAATATGACGCCTCCGGTAGCGACTGCCCCGACTCAGGCTTCGCAGGAACATTCAGTGGCACAGCCGCAACAGGAAGGCGAGAAGGTTGTTCGTATGAATGAGTATCTGGCTGCGCAAATCGAACAGCAAAAGCCGAGTCGCGATTTTGGACGTGTAGTCGAGGATGATGAGTTCTATATCGAGGGTGAGCAGATGCCCGAGCAGGTAATGCCCACTGAACAGGTGATGGATATGTCCTCTTACGACGACGATGGCTTTGTGGTAGAGCCCAATGGCGGAGCGAAGCCCGAGCAGATTGATGTTAGTCAGTTGCTGGCCCGTGAGGAGCAGGCGCGTCAGGCTCGCGAGCTGGATGAGCAGGGTTTTGCCGTAGTGGAGCGTGAAGTGGAGCAGATGTATGGCGCAGAGGCCGATGCTGTCCCCACTGATGATGCTATGCCCTATAAGGCTGACGCAGAGTCGTATGTCGACCTTGCTACAGTGCCTGAGCCTCGCTTGAATGTGGCACCACGTAGCCCACTTGCAGAGCGAGGGTTGCCCGAGACAGATGATATAGTGGTTACGGTGCGTGAGAATGCGGTAAGACGAGTTGCCGAGTCGGATATTGATACTGAACTCTATGACCCATTGCGCGATTTGGAGGGCTATAAGAAGCCCTATGTTTCGCTTCTGGAGGATTATAAGTCGCCCCACAAGGTAAGTGATGCCGAGATTTACGACAACAAGTGCCGTATTCAGGAGACACTTAAGTACTTCGGTATTCCCATCGTAGATATTCAGGCGACCGTTGGCCCTACTGTAACACTCTACGAGATTGTGCAGGCACAGGGTGTGAAGATTTCGAAGGTGCAGGGCCTGGAGAAGGATATAGCCCAGAGTCTTCGTGCGCAGGGTATTCGTATTATCGCCCCCATCCCTGGTCGTGGCACAATCGGTATCGAGGTGCCGAACCGCGACAAACAGATTGTGTCGATGTACTCTGCCATCTGTTCCGAGGAGTTCCAGCACGCAAAGATGGAGCTTCCTGTGGTGATTGGTCGCACTATTCAGAATACAAACTTTACATTCGATTTGGCAAAGATGCCTCACCTCTTGGTGGCTGGTGCTACGGGTCAGGGTAAGTCGGTGGGTTTGAATGCAATTATCACATCGTTGCTATATCGCAAGCACCCTGCCGAGTTGAAGTTTGTGATGATTGACCCCAAGATGGTCGAGTTCTCGGTATATAATAAGTTGGAACGCCACTTTTTGGCTAAAATGGAGTCTGAGGACGAGGCTATCGTAACCGACCCCAAGAAGGCGGTATATGCACTGAACTCGCTTGTCGAGGAGATGGGCCGACGTTTGGAGTTGTGTAAGATGGCTACGGCGCGTAACATAGTGGAGTACAACGAGAAGTTCACGGCACGTCGTCTTAACCCCAACAAGGGACACCGCTTCCTTCCGTATATCGTGGTTATTGTCGACGAGTTTGCCGACCTTATTATGACTGCCAAGGAGGTAGAGGTGCCTGTTATGCGATTGGCGCAGAAGGCGCGTGCGGTAGGTATTCACCTTATTATCGCAACGCAGCGTCCTGATGTGCGTGTCATCACGGGTGGTATTAAGGCTAACTTCCCCTCGCGTATTGCATTTCGTGTGATTCAGATGATTGACTCGCGTACGATTATTGACCAGCCGGGTGCAAATCAGCTCATCGGTCGTGGCGATATGCTCTTCTCGAAGGATGGAGAGCTCACACGTGTGCAGTGTGCTCTGGTGGAGACCAAGGAGGTTGAACGATTGGTTGATTATATCGCTAAGCAACAGGGATATACCGAGGCTTATGCTCTGCCCGACTACACCCCCGAGGCGGGTAGCGAGACGGCGGGCGGTTTCTCCGACGGTGAGAGTGGAGCGCCCGTAAAGTATGACTCTCTGTTTGGAGAGGTGGCACGTGCTGCTGTGACAACGGGTGTTATATCAACATCGTCAATCCAGCGTAACTATGAGGTGGGCTTCAACCGCGCAGGTCGAATAATGATGCAGTTGGAGCGTGCCGGTATCGTAGGTCCGCAGGTGGGTGCCAAACCTCGCGAGATAAAGTTCTACGACCTGCCCTCGCTGGAGGCCAAGTTGCAGGAGCTGGGAGTCTTCTAGTAGGGAACAATAAATGCAAACGAAAAATCGTTTATAAGATGAGTATGCGTAGTATTTTTGTTATTATATTCTCATTGTTGTCAATTATGACAGCCTCGGCTGATGAGCGCTCGCAAGCCGTTTTGCGAGGCGTGGCAGAGTATGTGCGTACGTTGGGTAGCTATGACGCAACATTTACGGTGGCGGCTGGTGACCTTCAGACGCAGGGCCACTATAGCGTTGCAGGAGATAACTATCACATCGTGGTGGATCAGGCCGAGGTGTATGCTGACGGCAAGGTGCGATATGAGGTTGACCACGACCTTGAGGAGGTGAATATCGACGAGATGGATATCGCGAGTCGCAACATATTAGATAATCCGACACGTTGCTTCGACTTCGTGGGGGATGAGTATGCTTCGATGATATACACTGAGATTGGTAATGAACTAACCCTTGTGATGCGTGCTAACGACACTACGATCGAAGGTGATATATACCTCACTGTAGATAAGAACACCTCGCGCCCGCGCAAAATAGTATATGTGCTCTATGATGATAGCATCGAGGTTATCATCACCTCGCTTGTGCGTCGTACCACCGAGGTTGAGAAGTATAACGCTTCGAAGTATCGTGATTACGAGGTAATCGACTTCCGCTAAATCAACTCCTTGAGTTTTTGTAATTCGTACATCCTGTCGCGGTAACGTGCTGCGGCCAGGAAGTCCAACGACTTTGCTGCACGCTCCATATCCTCGCGTGCCTTGGCTATCTGTGCATCGATATCTTCAGGAATCTGCTGGCTTACGTTGTATGTGCCCTGCTGGTCGGATGCCATGCTGTAGTGCTCCTCCACGATGGGGTAGACGTTCATATCCTCAGGTTTGGGCGTGAGCAGAGTGCTCTGTCCCGTGCCACTCTTGCGAGCCTTGCGTGGTAGCATTGCGTTGGCTATGTTGTATTCAATCTGTTTCTCACGGCGACGGTTGCTCTGCTCAATGGAGTTACGCATTGAACCAGTCACATTGTCGGCATAGAGCAGTGCCTTACCACTGCTATGACGTGCAGCACGACCGGCTATCTGTGTGATAGAACGTACGTTGCGCAGGAATCCCTCCTTGTCGGCATCGAGAATCACCACAAGGCTTACCTCGGGCATATCCAGACCCTCTCGCAGTAGGTTTACTCCCACCAATACATCGAACAGGTCGGCGTGCAGGTCCTCGATAATCTGCACTCGCTCCAAGGTGTCAACATCGGAGTGAATATAGCGGTTGCGTACGCCAGCACGGTCAAGGAAACGAGACATCTCCTCGGCCATACGCTTCGTTAGGGCCGTGATGATAATTTTCTCGTTGCGTTTTACTCGTTTCTCGATCTCCTCCAAAATGTCGTCTATCTGATTTCTCGAAGGACGCACCTCCATAGGTGGATCGACCAATCCCGTAGGTCGTATAAGTTGCTCTACGACAACGCCTTCGCACTGACGAAGTTCGTAGTCGGCAGGCGTAGCACTTACATATATCGCTGTACCGACCAAGCCTTCGAACTCGCTGAATGTCAGCGGACGGTTATCCTTGGCCGCAGGGAGGCGGAATCCGTAGTTCACTAGGTTCTCCTTGCGCGCACGGTCGCCACCAAACATAGCGTGTACTTGTGGCAGGGTAACGTGGCTCTCGTCGATAATCATCAGGTAGTCGTCGGGGAAGTAATCCAAAAGACAGAATGGACGAGTACCCTCGGCACGACCGTCGAAGTAGCGCGAGTAGTTCTCAATGCCGGGGCAGTAGCCCAACTCCTTAATCATCTCCAGGTCGTACTCTACACGCTGCTTGATGCGCTGAGCCTCGAGTGGACGATCCTCCTTTTCGAAGTAGGCAATGCGCTGACCCAAATCGAGATATATCTGTTGCACGGCGGTGTTGATACGCTCCTTGGTGGTGACGAACATATTGGCCGGATAGATGGTAACCGACTCAAGTTCACTTATGCGCTGACCCGACGCAGGGTCGATGAGTTGTATGGCCTCTACCTCGCTATCGAACATCGTTATGCGATAGCAATTATTGCCAAATGCCGCCATCACGTCAATCGTGTCGCCCTTGGTGCGGAATGTGGCAGGTGTGAGGGCCTGCTCGGTGCGGGTATATAGGGCTTCGACCAGCGAGTAGAGTAGTTGCTTGTAGCCAATGCGGGCTCCAACCTTCAGGTGGATGGATGTGGCGTGGAAATCGTCGGGATTACCAATACCATAGAGGCACGATACGCTCGACACCACAATCACATCACGACGTCCCGAAAGCAGGGCCGAGGTGGTGCTCAGACGCATCTTCTCAATCTCGTCGTTGATCGAAAGATCTTTTTCGATGTAGGTATCGGTCGTAGGTAGATAAGCCTCGGGCTGATAGTAGTCGTAGTAGGATACGAAGTATTCAACGGCGTTTTCGGGAAAGAAGTTCTTGAATTCGCCATAGAGCTGTGCCGCAAGGGTTTTGTTGTGGCTCAAAACGATAGTCGGACGGTTGAGAGCCGCCACCACATTTGCCATAGTGAAGGTCTTGCCCGATCCAGTCACTCCGAGCAGAGTGTTGTGTCGGGCACCGCCCTCGATAGAGTCGATGAGCTGTGCTATGGCTTGGGGCTGATCGCCCTTGGGGGCATAGTCCGATACGAGTTTGAAATCCATACGACAAAGTTAGGAATAATTACTCAATAATGAAAAAAGCAGTGGCAAATCTCTCGCCTTAGAGTCGCGAGTGCGAATTTTAGGCCTTAAAAACCGAGGATTATAATTTTATTATTACCTTTGTACTCTTATGATTGATCGCGCAACGGTAGATAGAATTTATGCGGCTGCTAATATCGTAGATATTATCAGCGATTATGTCACGCTCAAAAAGAAGGGCGTGAACTATCAGGCGTGCTGTCCGTTTCACAACGAGAAGACCCCTTCGTTCGTGGTTTCGCCATCGAAGGGGGTGTATAAGTGCTTCGGTTGTGGAAAGGGTGGTAATGCCGTTACCTTTGTGATGGAGCACGAGAGCATAACCTATCCCGAGGCTTTGAAGATTGTGGCCAAGCGCTATGGCATCGAGGTCGAGGAGCGTGAGCAGACCGAGGAGGATGTGCGCCGCAACAACAACCGCGAGAGTATGTTTGCCCTCAATGGTTGGGCGGCCGAGTACTTTGCCAAGTATCTGCTTAACAATGCCGAGGGTAAGAGCATAGGCCTCTCGTACTTTGCACAGAAGCGAGGCTTTACCGATGCCACTATCCGCAAGTTTGGTCTTGGATTCTGCTCGGCGGCAGGTGATGCTATGACGCAGGCAGCGTTGGCGGCAGGATACAAGGAGGAGTTCTTGCTCTCGACAGGCCTTACGCTCAAACGTGAGAGCGATGGCCGATTGTACGACCGTTTCCGCGATAGGGTGATGTTCCCCGTGCATAATATCTCGGGACGCGTGGTGGCCTTTGGCGGTCGTACGCTTCGTACCGATGGTAAGGTTGCCAAGTATCAGAATTCACCCGAGAGCGAGATTTATAGCAAGACACGCGAACTCTACGGCCTCTATTTTGCCAAGAAGGCAATCCAGCAGCAGGGCTTTGCCATTATGGTGGAGGGCTATACCGATGTTATCTCAATGCATCAGGCTGGCGTGGAGAATGTGGTTGCTTCGTCAGGTACGTCGCTCACCATCGACCAGATTCGTCTGCTGAGTCGATTTACTCGCAACATCACGGTCATCTACGACGGCGACTCGGCTGGTGTTAAGGCTACAATGCGAGGAATCGATATGATTCTCAAGGAGGGAATGAATGTCCGTATTGTGTCGCTTCCTGTAGAGCACGACCCTGACTCGTTTGCCCGAGCACATACGGCCGACCAGGTGCGTGAATATATACAGAATACGGAGGAGGATTTCCTCTCGTTCAAGGCCAAGATGCTGATGCGTGAGGCGGGTAAGGATCCCATCAAGCGCTCGGAGGTCATTGGTGATATGGTGCGTTCGATTGTGCAGATTCCCGATCCGATACAGCGCTCAGTGTACATCAAGGAGTGTGCCCGCACGATGGATATCGACGAGAATGTGCTCATCGCCGAGGTCGCTCGCAAACGTGCCGTACATACGGGCGATAGGGAGACCGAGGAGTTTGTTCGCAACCAGCAGGCGCAGATGCGTCGTGAGGAGCGTGCCTTAGGTCAGGAGGTAAACCTTGCACGTACGGCTACGGCGGGTAGCAGTATCGAGGCGTTGGAGTATGAGCTAATAAAGTATCTGCTCAAGTCGGGACACAATAACTACGAGGTGATTGAATCACGCAAGGCGGTGCAGATAAATGTGGCAAACGAGATATTGACAAGCATCGAAGAGGATAATATTACATTCCTGGACCCTGTGCTGAACAAAATGCTCACTACCTACCACGAGCAGTGGCGAGAGTTGGGTATAGGTGTGGAGGTACCCGTGCAGTACTTTGTCAATCATCCCGATCCCGAGGTGTGCAATATGGCGGTTGATATATTAACGTCGGACGATAACTATGTGGCCAGCGTGATATGGAAGCAGAAGGATGTGCATATCGAGAGCGAGGAGGAGATGTTGGCAGTGGGAGTTCCCAAAGCCATAATGTTGTACCGCTCGAAGATAGTTGAGCGTATGATTGATGCCGAACGTGAGCGTTTGGCGAGTGGACTGCTTTCCGATGATGAGGAGAGTGAATGTACGATGCGTATCTCGCAACTCAACAAGGTGAAGAATGCACTTTCGAAGAGCAGTGACCGTTTGATATTATAATTTGTAAATAAACACATCTTAAAAAAAGGCAGAACCGGAGGCGTACACGCATTGTAGCGCATACCGTGTGCAAACAGAAAATAAACAGAAAGATGTGTAAAACATAAAGATAAAAGAATTAGTTACCTTTATCCGGTTCTACCCATCGGGCAAAAAGGCAAAAACAGTGCCACGAAAGAGCCTGCTGAGGGATAAAGATTAGTGATGATTTCTTGAAAGAAAAGATATGGCCGATTATAGAAACATAAATATCCGCAATAAGCGTGCTACCTTCGATTATGAGATTCTCGAGGAGTACATTGCGGGCATTGTATTGGTTGGAACTGAGATTAAGTCGATACGCCTGGGTAAGGCTTCGCTTACGGATTGCTATTGCTACTTCGAGAGTGGTGAGTTGTGGATTCGTGGTATGAACGTGGCCGAGTATGGTTGGGGTACGTGTAATAACCACGCTCCCAAGCGCGACCGCAAACTTCTGCTCAACCGCAAGGAGCTTAACAAACTGCAGCGTTCGTTGCAGGATCGAGGCCTGACGGTTGTGGGCCTTAGACTCTTTTTGAGCGAGAAGGGCTACGCCAAGGTTGTAATCGGTTTGGCACGTGGTCGCAAGGCCTACGACAAGCGTGAGTATCTGAAGGAGAACGATGCCAAGCGCGAGATGGATAAGGCAATGAAGAGATATAAGTAGCCATATGAATAACAAGATTAAAGCCGTATTTTTCGATATCGATGGCACTTTGGTAAGCTTTGCCACACACGCTGTGCCCGCCTCGGCACGTGAGGCTATAGGCCGTCTGCGTGAGCGAGGGGTGAAGGTCTTTATCGCCACAGGACGTCTGCTGTGTCACACCGATGCGGTGGGCGATTTGGAGGTCGATGGCTACATTACGGTAAATGGCGGTTGTTGCCTAACCTCGTCGGGTGAGATTATCTACGAGCGTTCGTTCCCGCGCGATGTGCTCGATAAGGTCTTTGAGTTGAAGTCGCGCTACGATTTTCAGTTGGCCGTTATGACGCAGAAGAATATGTATATCGACCGTATCACGTCGCGTGTGAAGACCATTGCCGATATGATTAACATCTATCCCGAGGTGGCCGATTTGAATCATATCATCGACACGCAGCCGGTGTTGCAGATGTGTCCTTACATCAGCCCCGAAGTGGAGCCTGAGATTATGGCGCAGTTGCCCGAGTGCGTGCAGAGCAGATGGATAGATTTGTTTATGGATATAAACCTCAAGGGTATCGATAAGTCGGTAGGCGCACGCAAGGTGATGGAGTATTACGGCCTTACGATGCAGGAGGCTATGGCCTTTGGCGATGGAGGAAACGACCTGCCACTGGTCAGAGATGTGGCCGTGGGTGTAGCAATGGGTAATGCCTGCGATGAGTTGAAGGCTGAGGCCGATTATATAACTTCGTCGGTGGATGAGGATGGCGTGAGCCGTGCATTGGAGTATTTTGATTTGATATAGTAGGGTATGTCGCTTATTTTATGTATTGAGACAGGTACCGACATCTGTTCGGTAGGTATAGCACGCGATGGCGAGTTGGTGTCGTTGCGTGAGAGTGCTGAGGGGCGTGACCACGCCAAATATGTAGGTGTATTTGTTGATGAGTTGTTGCGCGAGACAGACATCTCGCCCGATGAACTTGACGCCGTAGCCGTGGGTATGGGCCCTGGCTCATATACAGGTCTTAGAATCGGAGTTTCGTTTGCCAAGGGTTTGTGCTACGGACAGCAGATTCCGTTGATTGCCGTAGGCTCGTTGGAGGCTCTGGCCGAAGTGGCTATCGAGGATAACGAGGCCGGTATTCTCGACGTTGAGAATTGGGACGATGCAGTACTTTGCCCGATGGTCGATGCTCGCCGTATGGAGGTATATACCCAGCTCTTTGATGCTGCTGGCAATGCTCTTGGAGAGGTGTCGGCCGAGGTGGTTGATGAGAATACGTTTGCCGACATACGTAGCGATAAGCAGCTCGTTATCTTCGGTAATGGCGCACGCAAGTGTTGCGAGGTGATGGGTAATGCTACCTATGTCGATGTTGCTCCCTCGGCACGTGGTCTGGCGCGTAAGGCCGAGCAGAAACTCAGCGCAGGCCAGGTAGAGGATATCGCCTACTTTGAGCCCTTCTACCTGAAGGATTTTGTGGTTATTCCGTCAAAGAAAAAACTTCTGTAATGAGATATTGTAACGATAGTGTTCGCCGTCAGGATCGCCTGCTCGAAGAGGCGCGTGCTGTGGAGATTCTCCGCGAGGGCGAGTATGGCTTTTTGTCGATGGCTACCGACGAAGGTGGCTATGGCGTGCCCGTAAATTATGTCGTGAGTGGAGATACTATCTTTATGCATTGTGCCCCCGAAGGACGCAAGCTGAGAGCCGTGATGAAGAATCCCAGTGTGTCGTTCTGCGTTGTAGGGCATAAGCGTATCGTGACAGAGGAGTTTACCACCGAGTATGAGTCGGTCATTGCATCAGGTGTGGCGCGTGTGGTTGAGAGTGACGAGGAGCGCCGCCAAGCCTTACGTCTAATCGTAGAAAAGTATTCGCCCGAACACCTTGAGCAGGGGCTACAGGCTATCGAGCGTTCGGTACATAGAACGGCCGTGGTGGCTATCGAAGTAGAGAGACTTACGGGTAAGACTAAGATGATGCGTTAGCACTACTTGGCGCGCTTACCCATACTCCATACGCCTACGACATTCAAATCCCTATCCAACATTACCATATCGGCATCCTTGCCCACTTCGAGCGACCCTTTGCGGTCGTAGATGCCCATTATTCGGGCGGGAGTCTCTGATGCCATACGAACTGCATCGCAGAGCGGAATGGATGCTTTGCTCACCATTGTGCGAACGAGGTGGTCCATTGTGGCTATGCTGCCCGCCAGAGCCGAACGGTCGGCAAGCTTGCAGACTCCATCTTCTATTATGATGCGTGAATTATCGACCTTCAGATTCTCTGCCGCAGCGTAGTGCATAGCATCGGTTACAAGGGCAGTGCGCTCGACACCTTTAATCTTGTAGACAAGTTGCAGAATAGCCGCAGGAACGTGTATACCATCGGCTACAAGCTCTACGCTCATATCATCGATGAGATATATGCCCTCGATTGTGCCTTCGTGCTTAAATTCTCGTTTCTTGTGTACACCCGTCATCGCATTGTAAAAGTGTGTTGCGTGGGTGTAGCCCGCCTTGTGTGCCTCTTTAAGGGTGTTATAGTCGGCTGTAGTGTGGGCAACCGATACCACCAAGCCGCGTGAGGATGTGAAACGACCAAATTCCAATGCTCCATCAACCTCGGGAGCAGCATCCCAGCGCTTAATGCAAGAGGTATTCTCGAGCATATGATGGTAGGTATCCTTTTCGGGAAGACATATATATTGAGGCTCCTGTCCACCAGCCATCGTGGGGTTGAGGTAAGGGCCTTCGAGGTGCAGTCCCATTATGGTGCTGTGTGGCTCGTTCATCAGGCGCTCGGTCGTGAGTATGGCACGCTGAAAGATTTCGAATGGAGCAACGGCTAAAGTGGGGTAGATGGCAGTGGTGCCGTGCAGAAGGTGAGTCTGTGCAATTGCACGAAAAGCCTCATCGCTACCCTCCAGAAAGTCGCGACCGCCACCGCCGTGAACGTGCATATCAATAAAGCCCGGCACGATGAATGCCTCCTTGGCATCGATTACATTTGCCGAGGAGTCGTGATTGATGCTCTCCTGAATCGAGGTAATGCGACCATCTGCAAAAGAGATGGCTCCGAGGGGTATCCAACCGTCGGGAGTGAGTATTTGGGCGTTCTTAATGATTGTTAGCATCTTAGCAGTTTTGGCGTGAAATAGTATGTAAAATTATAAATTTTTTTCTTAAAAATATTTGCACGGATAAAAAAAAACGTCTATATTTGCACTCGCTTTAAGACACGAAGCATATACGAAGATGGTGCCATAGCTCAGT
>JAGBUB010000004.1 GCA_017631035.1 Alistipes sp. | reverse complement strand
GACTTACCTTTGAGGTCGAAAAGTCGCATTTGGTTTTGGATTTTGCTACATTTGGTTTTGGCGATTATACTTCGTAAAGCAAATTTTAGGGTAGGTTTTCATGTTAGGTTTAATTTTTATAGTTAGTTGTTTATCTCTTTTTATAATCGCCAAAACCAAATGTAGCAAAATCCAAAACCAAATGCGACTTTTCGACCTCAAAGGTAAGTCAAAACGAAATGCGACAACAATTTGACGCACACACATAAATCAAAGCACAATAAAAGAGTCCTCGAATGGCATTTGAACACCATTTGAGGACTCCTCTTTTATACCTTCCCTCGGCTTACTATGCAGCCTCTCGTTCAGTGTAGAACATCATATCGGTATAGGTTGCGTTGTAGTTCATCGTAGCATTGAACTCAACCTTTCGACATCGAGCGAAAGGGTTGCCTATTGTTTGGTTCTTGCCCAGCCACTCACAGAGCTCCACGATAGAGGACTTATTCGATGTGAAGTACACAAAGGCGTGCTCCTTCAACACCGTCAGGACATCGAGGTAGTCGGACATTCTCCAATACATATTATATGTACCGACCTCGGTACTCAAATATGGAGGGTCCACCAAGAACACCACATGGGGCGTATCCTTGTACTGCTCGAACAACTCTTTGTAGTCGCACGACACAACCTCAATACCCTGCAAATAGTCGTGGCAAGTTTGGTAATCGCTCTTGCGAATGTTGTTGTATAAGGTCTCTTTTCGCATCTCCTCAATGCTCGACACATACTTCATTGAGAACAACAAAGAGGAGGATATGGTTATAAAGTCGATGTAACCATTGGTACGCTGCTCCTGTTCCAAACGCTCAAAGATACGCTCACGAGCCTCGCCTTCGATAGCCTTATGTTTGGATATTCCCTCGGCATACTTTCGCAAGTCGGCCAACAGGGCGTTGGTATTAGGTATTGCTTCGAGTCGGAAGCGGTAGTTATCGAAGTCGTTATAGACCACCTTTGCATTTGGCTTCTGCCTCTTGGCAATGTGTGAAAGCAGTCCCGAACCACCGAAGAGATCCACGAAGACGGCGTTATCGGGGAACTGCTCCAACACTTTGATAAACTCTTTTGCGAACATTCGCTTTTGCCCCACAAATGGCAGAGGGGCGGATAAATACTGTTTCTGTTTCGTCATTTAGGGTTATACATTTAATTCAAACTTCACCTCCTCGTTGCCATCAAGCAACAAGGCGGTCTTCTCGATATTGTTCTCGTATATATGAACATTGCCGAGGAACAGAGTGATGGACTTTAACGGCACATCAATCTGTCGAGCCATCAGATAGAGGTGGTAGATGTCAGCGGGTAGTCCGAGGTTGGCATCGGAGCTACGCTGATATGCTGACACTACCAACTCCCCATCATCAATCTGGAATTGTACCAGACTCAGGCAAGGAGCCTGATTGCTCTCGGCATTGGTCGCTCCAAGGAACAGGACATAGTTCTTGCTGTTACGCTTCTCTCGGTTGATTTTCTCAATCAGAGGTGGCAACTTCTCGAAGTAAGTCGGGTATGAGTTCACGAGGATAGAACCGCAGTAATCCCACCAATTGATACCTGCATCTCGGTATCGTTCCACATTGCGCTCACCTTGCATAAATAGTTGCAACTCGGAGCGGAGTTTCTTTCGGGCAATGCCGTGCCCCTCGAAGATGTCAAGTAGGTTGGCTGGTGTTAGCATTAGCTGCTCGTTGAGCAGGTAGCGGATATTGCCCTTCTTGTTTGTCTGCGTCTTGCCCTCGGCAAGTACCTTGTGCAGGATTTGGTGGTATTTGTTCATAGCCGTAGGTTTTAAGTTCGGGGCAAAGGTACTACCGCCTGAGCTCTCGAAACGAACAACGACACCCAATTACACTGCAAGCAGATTGCAGTCAGTTTTGAAGCGCTTGATAAGGTCATATACCTTGCGCTCACTGACATCGTATTTAGAGGCAAGAGCTGCCACAATATACGACACCTTCTCCCCATCGCCAACCATAGCACGATACTCGTTGAAGAGGTCGATATACTCAACATCTTCTAACCTAATACCCACCTTCTGGAAGGTCCGCAATAACTCTTTGTTTAAGTTTAGTATCTCAATTATTGTCATACGCACAATTTTTTGTATCTTTGCACTGTCTCACTTACATACTTTGCCTTCGGGCAATAAAAAATGCAACATATCCAAGGCAGAGGATTTATGCCCCTGACCCCTTGGATGCGTTGCATTATTTGTTAATATGTAAGTGAGACGACTATTGACAATAAGGTTGGGGGCTTTTTTATGCCCGCCCCCGAAGGCACTCTACTCCCAAGGTCCCCAAGTATCGACCAATGCGATAGTCTCTGCTCGGAATGCCTCAAACTCTGCCCACTCCGCCTCATACTCGGTAGCCTTTGCCTCTGACAGCTCGACCATTTCAAGTTTAGACGACAGCAGTTGTAGGCGATGCGTTTTGATAGCATCCTCCTCTGTCTGCAAGTACCGGGTTCGGATAATACCGTTGATGAGTTTGTCGCGATTCCAAGCATCGCACTCAACCAAGGTACCACCATCTGCCTCGGTGCCCGTGTAGGCAAAACCCTGTGTAGGTTCAGCCTCCTCATCGGCTTTGTACTCTGCCGACGACTCGTTCAGATAACAAATAAAATGCGCCCCATCATATTGAGAGGGACGCATCTGATGCGGATATACCGCTGTGAAGGTTTGTCTGTTCATCTTTAAGTGAATTTGTAAAACTTCTTGTTGCGTTTATTGACGGCGATTTGTATCACCGTTGGCGCTGGCAAGTCCTCCTTGCTGAACTCCGTCTGTGCCTGTTCTATGAGCACCTTGGAGCCCGTATAAGAGTAATACTCTTTGCCCTTCTCAACAAACACCTGACGACCTCGCTCATCTGTATAGTCGAAGTTCTCACCCTGCCACTCGTAGCGAATAGCGAGGCACGGTTTCGGCTTGCCATCATCGTAGAACTCCTTGATTGAGTCGATGACTTCAAAGTCTCGAAGCTCCATCAGTTTGTCGTTCTCGTCTCCTCCCTCATCAGGGTTAAACAATAGACTCTCGAAGCGTCTCTGCTGGGTGTGAACCATACCGTCAAACGGGCATTGGCTTTTGCGCTTGTTGATTTTTGCGCCTAATCTCTCTCTTGTTTCCATGTGGTATTTTTGCATAAAGTGAATTGAATCTGCGTGCATCATTGTTCCGAGGATCGATGAGGTAGCTCGGAATATCTGTTTATCCGTTAGCCCCATCTTACGACCTCGGTGGATCTTCTTTTTGATTTTCTCCCTAATCTCTCGGCGTACCCTGATATGACCATCTGCAAAGATGCGGTACCCGACAATGTTCAGCCCATCGATGAGGCTACCCACTTGCCACTTCGGGTTCATCGTAAGGTGTAACTCCGCCGCCATATACCAACCTATCCACTCAACGAGCAGATGCAGGAAGGTTTTATCTTCGTGGAGCACCACAATGTTATCCATAAAGCGATAGTAGAATTGCACACCCTCGGCAAGGTATCGCTTGAACTTTGCGTTCAGGTACTCGACCCCCTTTGCCAGCTCTCTCGCATCATCCTCGGTGCGTGCTGTCAGTAACTTCTCTGATACATACTGTCCAGCCAATGCATCGGCAAGGGCGGGCTGTTCCGAGAGTCTGAAGCAGACCTTACAATCGTGGTCAAGGTAGCACAACGACATATTGGCAATGATAGTGGATATCTTTAAGCCAATGGGTACTCCTGTGTTCTCCGTTCCATCGCTTCGCCCCATCGGGGTACCGATGCTGCTATCGATGATTGTATCGAAGTGATGCAGCAGTTTCGGGTCCTTGATTTTTCGGCGGAGGTTCCGCTTTGGAAGCCATAACGGGATAGAGGCATACATCTTCGAGACATCGAGGTTAGCGTAATACATCAACTTCGCATTGCCCCTAATGTCGGCACTGATGGTCTTAACCATAAGGTGCTGACCTCGCCCCTTAACACAGGCGTAGGAACGCTCAAACATCGTGCGGTTGAGTATCGGTTCAGATGGTACCAGAATAGCCCAATCAAATACATGGTCAGGATAAGGGAGCATAGACAAGAATCGCTCCTTTGGCTCGTAGATGGTCTTGTAGGTGTAGGGTGATGGGGCGTAAGTCTTATCACGATACAAAGTGAGCAGGTGGTTGAGATTTTCGGGTCGGTTGGCTCGAAAATCTCTTACCTCCTTACGCCTACGCTTTCGGCGAGAGGCACACTCCTCTGCCTCCTCAAAGTTCTCGGGCGTTTCAATCTGCTCTGACAAGCGACCATACGCTTTCATCGTGTCCCAAGTGTCATAGTGTTATAAGTGTCTCGTGTGTCTGCTTTTTCTCTCGCAAACGCCTTCGAATTGCCAAGGGCAACCTACCAGAACCTGCGTAAAAGTGTCTATGTTCCAGCGTGAGCCGAGGCACACCCCTCAAATAGAACCGAGTGCAAACACAACTCTTCGGCTCCAAGTAGTGAGGCGACGACAGGTTCGCATTGGCATTCGAGGGCGCATTGTTACCGTTGAAGTACGCCAAGCCATCATTGGTACCATTGTCAGCATTGCCGGAGCCAAGAGGCGAACGAAAACCCGAAACCTACCGCCCAAGAGAGGCAGCCCACTCTCAAAGAGTTATGCAAAGATAGTTATTTTTCGATATACCCCATATACAAAATATAAAAAACCGCCTTCGGCGGTATTAAGGGCTACCGCCGAAGTGTCGATTTCCAACAGGAAACAAGTATGTCAAAGAACTATTATCGGGCGCACCTGCGGTGCGCGGGTGCTTGCTCGGTGGCTACGCCACCTGCGCTGGTTTCAGTCGCCTTGTCGTGGTTCTAATCAGCGTAAACCGTAGGGCGAGGGTCGAAGTCTCCCAGAACCTCGCAGAGAGGCGACGACAGGTACGCAGAGGCAGCCGAGGGCGCAGGGCTACCGTAGAAGTACGCCAAGCCATCATTGGTACCATTGTCAGCATT
>JAGBUB010000003.1 GCA_017631035.1 Alistipes sp. | reverse complement strand
TGAGCGGAAAACGAGACTCGAACTCGCGACCCCAACCTTGGCAAGGTTGTGCTCTACCAACTGAGCTATTTCCGCATTATCTTTTGAACTTTGCAATCAGTATCTCTACCAAATTGCGAGTGCAAAGATATAGCATTTTTCGTTACTTCCAAAACTTTTTACAAAAAAAAAGCATTTTTTTTATTTATGCCACAGGCTATGACTAGCTAATATCATAATTACCAGCAATATAAAGCACTTTGCGCGTTGGGCCGAAAATCATTCTTTCACCACCGAACGGCCAGCCCATACCAACAATACTCCCAAAACTACGGTCAGCACCGTGTACAATACAAATGTTGCGTAGTGTCGCTCCTGCAGAAGTAGGTATATGTCGTCGGCAAACGACGAGAATGTGGTAAATCCGCCGCAGAAGCCCGTGATGAGCAGGGCGCTCACGGCAGGCGTGATGGTGTTCGTGCGCTCGGCGGCACCAAACAGGAGTCCAATGATGAAACTACCCACGATATTTACTACAAATGTACCCAGCGGAAATGCTCCCGCCACAAGCAGGTGGCACAACTTTCCGGTCAGATAACGCAGGCAGGTGCCGACAAAGCCGCCCACGCCCGCAAGTAACATAGCTTTTAGCATAGCGATAGAATTTTTGTTAATCCTCTACAAAATTATAAATAATTTGGCGTTTGGTACACTCCACGCATTATAAATACGTGTGTTGTGCCTTACAAAGAGCAGCGCAAGATGTGCTGGTACCAATGCCGAACGTAACGGAGCAAATTCGGTGCCGCGATCGATGGCGTGAATAGTAATCGATGGCACATTATTTGTCAATGGTGAGGTTGTAAATATCAAAAATCAATCGATTATGCATTTAACACCACGAGAAATTGACAAGTTGATGTTGCTATCGCTTGGCCAGATTGCCGAGCGCCGACTCAACAAAGGTTTGAAACTGAATTATCCCGAGGCCGTAGCCTACATCACCTCCGCTGCGCTCGAGGGTGCCCGCGAGGGTAAGACTGTTGAGCAGGTGATGAAGGAGGCCGCCTCGGTGCTCCGTCGCAAGGATGTGATGGATGGAGTAGCCGATATGATTTCGCTGCTGCAGGTCGAGGCGGTATTCGCTGACGGCTCGCGTCTGGTTAGTATTCATCAGCCTATAAAATAATCTGCGCTATGGAAAATATGAGTAAAAATAGTTTGTACCCCTCAAGCGAGGGTTTTGTCCCCAAGACGGCTGTACCTGTGGGTGGGGTGATTTTAGCCTCTAACGATATCGAGTATAACACGGGACGCCGCACCGCAACCATCACAATTCGCAACACGGGCGACCGCCCCATTCAGGTGGGCTCGCACTTCCATCTCTTCGAGGTAAACCGCTACCTTGAGTTCGAACGCGACAAGGCCTTCGGTTGCCATCTCAACATACCTGCCACTACGGCCATCCGTTTCGAGCCGGGCGATAGCAAGAGCGTCGAGATAGTAGCCTACGGCGGCAAGCAGCGCACCATCGGATTCAATAATTTGGTCGATGGCTATACGGGTATAGAGGATGCTCCGACCTATTATCCCGCCTACCTGCGAGCACTCCGCCGAGTGCACAAGTCAGGATATAAGTGCACTTGCGAGTGCACCACCAAGCAGCCTGCTGCACAATCTACCGAACATACAACCGATAAAAAATAGAGCGATGGCAACAATTTCAAGACAGGAAAACAACAATCTTTTTGGCCCAACGGTGGGTGACAAAATCCGTTTGGGTGATACAGATCTTTATGTAGAGATCGAGCGTGATATGCGCAGCTATGGCGACGAGGTGGTATATGGCGGAGGTAAAACCCTGCGTGACGGTATGGGCCTTGCCAACACCATTACCTCGAAGGCGGGCGCGCTCGATTTGGTTATTACCAACGTTACAATTCTCGATCCCATCTTGGGCGTTGTGAAGGCCGATGTAGGTATCAAGGATGGTAAAATTGCGGGCATAGGCAAGTCTGGCAATCCCAACACTATGCCCGATGTAGACCCGTGGTTGGTTACGGGTGCTGCTACCGATGCTATTTCGGGCGAGCATCTTATACTTACAGCAGGCGGAATAGATAGCCACGTTCACTTTATCTCGCCCCAGCAGGCATATGCTGCGCTGAGTAACGGCATCACCACCCTTGTGGGCGGAGGTATAGGCCCCTCGGATGGCACCAATGGCACTACCATAACATCGGGCTGCTGGAATATGGAGATGATGCTTCAGGCAGCCGAGGGCCTGCCTATCAACATAGGCCTTCTGGGTAAGGGTAACTGCTCGGTCGAGGAGTCTATCGAGGAGCAGATTGTGGCAGGTGCCTGTGGTTTGAAGATTCACGAGGACTGGGGCTCTACACCTGGTGCCATACGCTCGTCGCTCGATGTGGCCGAGCGCTACGATGTACAGGTGGCTATCCACACCGATACGCTCAACGAGGGCGGTTATGTCGAAGATACCATCGCCGCTATCGATGGCCGCACGATCCACACCTACCACACCGAGGGTGCCGGCGGAGGCCACGCCCCCGATTTGCTGAAGATGGCCTCAATGCCCTTCGTGTTGCCATCATCGACCAATCCTACGTTGCCTTTTGGCGTTAATTCGCAGGCCGAACTCTTCGATATGATTATGGTGTGCCACAACCTCAATCCGCAGATTCCCTCCGATGTGGCCTTTGCCGAGAGCCGAGTACGTCCCGAGACGCAGGCTGCCGAGAATCTACTCCACGATCTGGGTGTGTTGTCAATTGTTACATCCGATTCGCAGGCTATGGGTCGCGTAGGTGAGTCATTTATGCGTACATTCCAGATGGCCTCCTATATGAAGAGCGCTTGTGGTCGCTTGGCCGAGGATAGCGATGCAAACGATAACTATCGTGTACTGCGTTACCTTGCCAAAATAACCATCAACCCCGCCATAGCATTCGGTATGGCCGATAGCATAGGCTCCATTGCACGAGGCAAGATAGCCGATTTGGTGTTGTGGGAGCCTCAGTTCTTTGCCGCCAAGCCTAAGCTCGTAATCAAGGGTGGTGCTATCAGCTGGTCGAATATGGGCGATCCCAATGCTTCGTTGCCCACGCCCCAGCCCTGCTACTATCGTCCTATGTTTGGTGCTTTTGGTCGCACGATGCCTGGCACCTGCATCTCGTTCGTGTCGCAGGCTGCCGTGCAGAACGATATCAAGTGCCGTCTGAAGCTCGACCGTATGGTCTTGCCCGTGTGCCGCACGCGCCAGCTCACCAAGCACGATATGGTGCTCAATGCGGCTACGCCTCGTATCGATGTCAATCCCGAGACATTCGATGTAGCCATCAATGGCGAGCGTATCGATATCAAGCCAGCCGCATCCTTCTCGCTCGGCCAACTCTATTGGTTTAGTTAATGGCGATGAAAATATATACCGACATTTTGGGGAATATATCCGATCAAGCGTGGAGTGAGCGTGCTGCTCACGCCCAGATCGAATATATCGACTTGGATCAGTGGACAGCGCAGAAGTCGCGTTTTGTGGCTAAGGGCAGCCTCGGAGGCGAGTATGCCGTTGCGCTGAAACGTCGCACGACAGTTGCCGATGGCGATGTTTTACTCTACGACGAGGGAAGTGGTCGAATGGCTGTGGTGTGCCTGCGTATGAACGATATTATGGTCATCGACCTCGGCGCTTTGATGCGTATTGAGAAGCAGAGTGCCATCGATATTGCCATCGAACTTGGCCACGCCTTGGGTAATCAGCATTGGCCAGCGGTGGTGCAGGGTAGTAGGGTGTATGTACCCTTGACGGTTGATCGCAAGGTGATGCAGAGCGTTATGCGTACCCACCACATCGAGCACATAGCCTACTCGTTCCGTCCGGCTGAGCAGATTATCCCCTATCTGGCGCCCCACGAAGTGCGTCGTCTGATGGGAGGCTCGCACTCCGACCAAAAACATCATCACAATGCAAAATAAGCGTTCCCTGGTGCAACTCCTGCATCTGCTGCAATTATCCGATTCGGCCCTGCCCGTTGGTGGATTTTCCTTCTCCAACGCTTTGGAGAGTGCCGTGCAGTATGGCGTTGTGAGTGATGCCGATACTCTTTTCAGATATACCGCTTCGGCTATGCAACTCGCCTCGACGACGGATTGTGTAGCGGCTCGGGCGGCATACAGGGCTACTCTGGCGGGCGACTTCGCGAGTATCGTTGAGGCCGATAGGGCGTTGTGTGAGCGCAAGCTATGCGCTGAACAACGCGTGATGAGTCAACGTATGGGTCGTAAGTTGGCCGAACTCGCTGTCTTGCTCGCCGATAAGCCCATACTAAATCGCTGGCTTGCCGCTATTGGCTCGGGCGAAGTGGTGGGATCGTATGCCGTGGGGCAAGGCATATGCTTTGCCCTGTTTGGCATATCGGAGCGAGAGATGTTTGTTTCAATACTCTATGGTGTGGCTTCTGTAACGCTCAATGCATCGTTGCGCCTGATGCGTATATCGCATCTTGCCACACAACGAATTCTCTACGATTTGAGCTCACGCATCGATGGACTCTATGCCCAGAGCGAGGAGCTTACGCTTGACGATATGTATGCTTTTGCCCCGCAGATCGATCTCTTGGCATCGCTGCACGAGAAGGGGCGTAGTAGAATGTTTATGAATTAGAGAGATGGAAAATAGTTGTAGAATAGGTATCGGCGGCCCCGTAGGTTCGGGTAAGACCGCCATTATCGAAGCCATCACGCCTCGTCTGCTGGCGTTGGGGCATAAGGTGCTAATCATCACCAACGATGTAGTCACCACCGAGGATGCCGAGCACGTACGTCGTATGTTGAAGGGTATCCTGGTCGAGGAGCGCATCATAGGCGTAGAGACCGGTGCCTGCCCGCATACGGCCGTTAGAGAGGATCCGTCGATGAACCTGGCTGCCGTCGAGGAGATGGAGTCTCGGTTTCCCGATGGCGACGTGGTGCTAATCGAGTCAGGTGGCGATAACCTGACACTCACGTTCAGCCCAGCGCTGGTAGATTTCTTTATCTATGTTATCGACGTAGCGGCTGGCGACAAGATTCCCCGCAAAGATGGCCCAGGCATATCACATTCCGATATACTTGTCATCAACAAGAGCGACCTTGCACCCTATGTGCGTGCCGATCTGGAGGTTATGCGCCGCGACTCGCTGGCTATGCGAGGCGACAAACCATTTGTCTTTACCAACTGTTTCACAGGCGAGGGAATCGACGAACTTGTTGATTTGATTCGCCATAAAGCACTCTTCGAACGATGACATCGCGTGAAATGCTCTCCTATTCGGCAACACCCAGAATGGGGGTGGGTGCAGTGGGAAAGAGTGGGTATCTCAGGCTCGGCTTCGAGCGCGACGGCGACCGCACGATATTGCGCCATTGGGAGCGTCGAGCACCACTCATCGTGCAGCGGGCACTCTACTGCGACCCCTATTGGCGGGAGATACCCTATGTCTATGTGGTCTCGTCGGGTGGCCCCAATGTCGATGGCGACCGCTACGAGCAACACTTCTCGCTCGCGCGCGATGCCTTTGCTCACATAACGACGGGTGCGGCCACCAAGATTGCGCAGATGCGGTATAACCACTCGGCTCTCAATCAATATATAACCCTCGATGAGGGTGCATATATGGAGTATCTGCCTGAGCCAATCATCCCGCATCGTGGTTCTCGTTTTTATAGCCATACCCACATCACAATTGCTCCTACGGCCACCCTGCTCTATGCCGAGATATATCTCTGCGGGCGTAGGTGGTCGGGCGAAAGGTTCGACTACGACATACTGTCCGTGGGTGTGCAGGCTGAGCGAGGTGATGGTCGCAGGCTCTTTTGCGATAAGTTTATCATCAGGCCCTACTCTTCTAACCCCTCGGTTGAGGGGGTTATGGGTGGCTACGAGGTGCTGGCGAATGTGATACTGCTCACGCCAAAGCCAATGGCCGATAGCATCTACTCGCAGTGTGAGCCTCGTTTCGACGAGACACTTGTGGCAGGCATCACGTCGCTACCCAACCAGTGTG
Organism: Alistipes sp.; assembly: GCA_017631035.1. GTDB lineage: Bacteria > Bacteroidota > Bacteroidia > Bacteroidales > Rikenellaceae > Alistipes. The sequence goes on along the minus strand of JAGBUB010000003.1, from coordinate 20,627 downwards.
GTCTTATATATCGTGTAATGGGTTACGACAGTCAGAGCGTTAAACACGCCGTAAGGGAGTTCTCGTCGCTGGTGAGACAGACGGTCAGGGGATACCCTCTGGCGGCCGATTTCCCGTGGCGATAAACCTTAATCAAAAAACTAATACTATGACAACATCACAAACTAATATTTTCGATGTAGGAGTCTTCGGTTTTATCAAGATTCTGATGCGCGGCACAGCGCAGGTTATGTTTCAAGGCAGCGCGTGGTGCGGACTGTTCTTTATTGCAGGTATCTTCTGGGGTGCCTACGACACGGGTATGCACTATATGGCGTGGGGAGCACTCCTTGGCCTGATGGTCTCGACTGCAACCGGCTATATACTCAACCAACCACAGGAGGATGGTCGTGAAGGCCTGTGGGGCTTCAACGGTGTGCTGGTGGGCTGTGCCTTTCCGGCCTTTATGGGCAATACGGTGTGGATGTGGCTCGCTCTGGTGCTCTGTGCTGCTCTTACCACGTGGGTACGCACGGGCCTTAATAATGTTATGCGTCCGTGGAAAGTAAATTCGTTCACCTTCCCCTTCGTGCTCTGCTCTTGGCTCTTTGTGTTGGCTTCGCACGTTATGCACTCGTTGCCTGCACTGCACACCTCGTCGCATATTGCCCATTCGCTGGCTCAGGTGCATACCCACCTTGCCATATACGATGTGTGGAGTGTGATTAAGGTGTGGCTAAGTGGCATATCGCAGGTATTTCTGATTGATTCGTGGGTTACGGGATTACTCTTCCTGATAGGACTCTTTATCAGTAGTCGCTGGGCGGCTCTATGGGCTTTGATTGGCTCGGCCCTGTCGATGGGTATGGCGGTGGTTATGGGTTTGCCCATCAACCATATAGATGCAGGTCTATACTCGTTCAGCGCTGTGCTTACAGCCATCGCTCTGGCTACCGTATTCTATAAGCCTTCGTGGCGCTCGGCTCTGTGGGCTCTGTTGGGTGTGTTGGTGACGGTGGTTGTGCAGGCTGCAATGAATGTTGCGATGAAGCCTGTGGGCATAGCAACGTTTACGGCTCCCTTCTGCGTTACTACCTGGTTGTTCCTTCTGCCTATGTTCCAGCTCGATGAGCGCGATCCCGACCACTCGTCGTGGCATCATCGGTCGTGATGCCACTCGCGACTCTGGCCCTCGGTGTAGGGCATAACCTCTCCACCTAAATAGGATGTTACTGCGGCTCCCACCACCTGCAACGCTGCTGTTGTGGCGAGAGCCAAGGTGACTCCTCCCCACTTGACAAGTAACGGCATTAGAAATACACCTGCCACGGCTCCCGCCTTGCCGCACGCTGCGGCCAAACCTGCCCCTGCGCCACGATCGGCAATGGGGTATATTTGTGCTGGTAGGATAAATGTAATCAGATGCGGACCACTATTAAGAAACACCTCAAAGATAATAAGTCCCACTACCATTATCCACGCCGGCAGATGCAGTGAGTGGGCAACGATGAGCAGTACAAGCCCCACGGCCGAGAGCAGGAATCCTATTGCCTGCTGGCGTATGTGATACCATCTGCGCACAATGGCGAGGCCTACAACGAAGCCGGCTGCCACGTAGAGATTTACCCAACCCGAGAGCTCTACCGATGAGGCTATCTGTCCAATTCCACCATCGTTTTTGCCCAGCCCCAAGGCCATAATCAACACAGGCATAAACACCCCTACACCATACACTCCAAATCCCTCGCAAGCCCACGGCACACCCGTGAGTATGGCTCGTCTCAGGTTCTCTCCGCGTAGCATATCGAGCCACGATGGCTCCTTGGCCTTGACCTCTGTTACGCTGCCTATCACAACGTCGCTACCCAGAAAGTAGCGAGCTGCCCGCTCGGCCTCCTCGCGTCGTGAGTGGGCCATAAGCCATACGGGGCTCTCGGCAAAGCGCACACTGCATAGAACCATAACGATGGCCAGGATGGCTATTAGCAGAAACAGACCGCTCCAGTGGTTCTCAGCCCTCCAATGTCGTAGGATGTATAGACACACGAATGCTATAACCACATTGCCTATGGCCGACGAAGCCTTTGCTACTCCTACCATAAACAGACGCCAACGGCGGGGTACAATCTCAGATATGTAGTCAGAATCGAGACTGTAGCCTCCGCCAACACCAAATCCCATCGTAAATAGACCTATGGCGAGCCCTACGCTCTGCTTCGATAGCGTACTTATGATTGCTCCTGCAAGAATCAGTAGCGGTGATAGGCGGAAGTAACGCAGATAACCTCGCTTGTCGCTCCAGCGCCCGAAGAGTATCGAGCCCGCCATTATGCCGGTGAGACTCATCGAGGCCAATATACCCTGCTCCAGCGAGGAGAGTGTGCGATGGCCCACAACCTGCATCAGCGGCAACACCACACCAATGAGTGTGGCCAGTGCGCCACCCGTAAGTTGGCCGAGTGATGCCACAATCACTACACGCAGATGTCCCCAGCGCAGTGGCATATTATCCATATCGACACTCTCGCCATCGGCATTTTCACCCATATGCAGCAGTCGTCGGCGAAACTCGCTCCATTGTTCGATGGCCCACCTCAGAACCAATCCCACGCCCACACCTACGGCCGATTCGAAGAAGCGCAGCGAGCAGTTGGTCAGTGCATTGCTCTCGGGCGACATCTGCTTAACGAGCAGTATGATAATCATCGTGATGGTGGCTATGCGGCCATACTTGTAGATATCAAGCAGCATACATACAGCTTCCAGCGCAAATACGGCACACAACATACCGATAACCGAGAATGGCAATAGCTTCAGGTAGATATATCCGATAATGGCACCCAGCAGAGTGCCCACCACACGCATAATGCTTGGGCGTAGCGACTCCTTGTATGAGGGCATTTGCAGCACCGTTACTACCGACGTGCAGGCGAGCATTGCTCCCATCCATCGCGAGGCGGAGTGTATTGAGCCTGAGGCGTAGATGCCCGTAAGGTAGGCCAAAAGAATACCCAGGCAGGAGACAAATATTGTAAAGGGATGTATGCGCGCAGTAGCCGCACTCAAAAGAGTTACTATGCGCGAGCGCAGGCGTACAAAGGGGTTGTTTTCCATAGTCAAATGTTTTTGACTATATCAACAATAAATAAGCCATTTGTGTTAGCTTATCATTCTTTAAGCTCGCTTAAGTGTTGAGCACTCCCCAAAATAGGTTTATTTACCCCAAAAAAAAGATGCCCAAAATCTCTTTTGGACATCCTATTGCATTAGGTGTTGTTGTTAATTACAATAATTTCTTTACCATCTCAAACATCTTGTAAGGCATATAGCGGAATGGCAGGTCGAGCCACGTGGGGGTTACAACCACCGCACGATGATGCGAGAAGGCATCGAAACTCAGTTTGCCGTGATAGGCTCCCATTCCCGAGTTGCCTACACCGCCAAAGGGGAGGTTCTCGTTGGCGATATGCATAATCGTATCGTTTATGCAGGCTCCACCCGATGAGGTTTTGTAAATCATCTTCCAAGCCTTATCCTCGCTACCGAAGTAGTAGAATGCCAGTGGTTTCTCGCGCTTGCCGACAAAATCAAGCACCTGTTCGCGCTTCTCGAATTTAATCATAGGCAGCACTGGCCCGAAAATCTCCTCTTGCATTACGGCCGACTCAGGATTAACATCGGCAAGTAGTGTGGGAGCGATGTATCGCTCCTCGGCTGCGGTCTCTCCGCCAGCCACCACACGACCATCGCTTAGGTATGCCGACACACGCTCAAATGCGCGGTCATTCACCAGTCGCACATAGTGTTGGCTCAAGCGGGGATTTGTGCCGTGCAGATGCTCTACGGCTCGTTTGAACTCCTCGATGAACTCATCCTGTAGCGATGAGTGGATGAGCAGATAGTCGGGGGCGATGCAGGTCTGTCCTGCGTTGAGAGTCTTGCCCCACGCTATGCGGCGTGCGGCCATCTTCACGTCGGCACCCTTGTCCACAATGCAGGGGCTCTTGCCTCCCAGCTCCAGCACTACGGGTGTGAGGTACTTCGCTGCAGCCTGCATCACGATGCGACCGAGCGAGGGACTACCCGTAAAGAAGATAATATCGTAGCGGTGCTCCAGTAGCGAAGTGTTCACCTCGCGGTTACCCTGCACCACGGCAATGTACTGCTCGTCGAATGTAGCCTTTATCATCTGCTCGATAACCAGCGAAGTGTTAGGAACATAGGGCGAAGGCTTCAGAATGGCTGTACAACCAGCCGAGATGGCTCCCACCAACGGATTGAGCAACAACTGTACGGGGTAGTTCCACGGTGAGATAATCAGTGCCGTGCCCAAGGGCTCGCTCACCACGCGCGAACGCGACGGCATCATCTTCAGCGGTGTGGGACAGCGCTTTGCTCGCATCCAACCTTTTAGGTTGTGGAGATGATTCTTAATCTCACCCTCGACAATGCTCAGCTCAGTCAGGATAGCCTCCTGCTCCGACTTGTGCAAATCCTGCCACAAGGCCTGACAGATGGGCTGCGACCACTGCTTGAGTGCCTTCTGCAGTTTTTGTAACTGTTCACGACGGAAGTCGTATTTGCGACTCTTTCCCGTGAGGAAGAACTTGTGTTGCGCCTCTACAATCGAGGCAATCTGCTGGGGTGAAGTATTATTGATAGTCATAATTTATTTACATTTTAGTTCGATGAGCGTAATCTCGGGCATAACACCTATGCGAGCCATAAAGGCCGTTTCGCCCAATCCTACGTTGACGTATAGGTGCTGATTGTTCTCGCTGTAGAGTCCTCGATACTCATCGTAGATAAGCGAAGAGGGCGACCATCCCAGTAGCGATACCTGCATCGAGTGGGTGTGGCCCGCAAGCATTAGGTCGATGTCGCTCTTCTCCAGCACCTCGGCACGCCAGTGCGAGGGGTCGTGGCTCAGCAGCACCTTGTAGGCTCCGTTGGCATTCTGTATAGCCTCCTGCAGGTTGCCGTAGGTGCGGAACGAGTGTCTGCCTGCCGATATGTTCTCCACGCCGATGATTGATATCGAGTCTGCATTGCGTGCGATTGTTTTGTTCTGGTTGAGCAGCAGATTCCAACCCATCTCCCTCTCGCGACGCTGGAGTTGCTCCAGAGCCTCATTGCGATCCTGTTGCGACTCCCAGCGGTGATACTCGCTATAATCGTGGTTGCCCATAATCGAATATACCCCGTCGTTGGCCTTCAGGCTGGCGAGAATCTCCTGCTTGCTGTCCAGCTCCCAATGACCCATCGACACCAGGTCGCCCGTAACGGCAATAAGGTCGGGTTGCAGGGCATTAATCTTATCCACGGCACGTTGTAGGGCACGCTCGCGTCCATCGAATGAGCCGAGGTGTACGTCAGAAATCTGCACTATGCGGTAGCCATCGAACGAGGCGGGAAGCTTCTCACTTTGAATAGTTACTCGTTTTACTCTGAAACAGTTGCGCTCGATAAATGAGCCGTATAACCACGCCACCCAAGGAAACAACAGAAACCAGGCACCTCTTGCCAGGTAGAGCTTGAAGGATGCACCGCACAGCATTGCCAAGGCGGCAACGATCAGGATTATTACAAGGATGACTCCTGTGGCGAAGAGTAGTGCTATGATATTGAATCCTAGTTCCATAATTCGTGGTTTAAGCATTGTTATTTACGTCCTGTGAAGTGGTCCATCGTCGAGTATATGCCAATCCAACGGCCCATAATGGTGTCAAACCACGATGTGGGCAACACACCCTGCCAGAAGCGGATGAAGTGCGAACTCCACGGAATACCGCGGAAGTTGGTGTTGTTCTCGATGGCCTTCAAAATCTTACGACAAGTACTCTCAGGCTCGAGGATGGGAAATACGCGCGAACGAACGCCGTCGAACATTCCTGTGTTGATGTAGTAGGGAGCTACGGTGGTGATGTGTACATTGCTGCCACGCTCCTGCAGCTCGATGCGTACCGAGTCAGACCAGCCGATAACGGCCCACTTGCTGGCGGCATAAACCGACATTCGGGGGTTGGCAATCATACCCGCAGCTGAGGCTATATTGCATATGTGGCCGTGGTCACGGGCAATCATATCGGGTAGCGCCTTCAGAGCAATCATCATCGGGGCGGTGGCGTTGATATCCATCGTGCGGTGGATGTCGCGCTTGGTCTGCTCATCGAAGCACTTGTTGCCGGTAACAATGCCGGCGCAGTTAATCAAGATATCTACCGAGCCGCAGTCGCGACAGGTGTCGGCATACGCCTTGTCGATGGCCTCGTCGTTTGCTACGTCGACCACATATCCCTTTACGTCACCCAACTTTGCAAACTCGGCCTCGGTGGCTGCGATGCTTTGCTCGTTGATATCCCAAATTACCAACTTTCGGGCTCCCTTCTCCAGAGCCATACGTCCCATAATACGACCGATGCCCGATGCGCCTCCAGTGATGAGGACGCAGTTATCCTTTATTTTTGTCATCTAAAATGTTAATGATTAAAAATTATCGCGACGTTGCAAATATAGCAATTTTCACCAAAACTCAATATTGAGTTTTTATGGCGTGACTATAATTGAGCCCTTTTGTAATAGTTATGTGGCAGGTGTCGCCTATAAGTGGCCAAATTGCCACAGATAAAGGCCCTACACAGCGCTCATCAAACAAAATGGGCTGCCCCTGAATAGTGAAAGGGCAACCCATATTTTCGATGGCACAGCGGTGTGGATTACTCCGCGGGAGCCCACTTGCAACGCACGGGCGAGATGATAGCACCCTCCTCCTTGAGCTCCTTCATAGCCTTGTCAACCTCCTTGCGGTCGAGTCCTGAGAGTTCTGCAATCTTACCTGCGTTCAACGGGGTTGCTGCCTGCTTCATTACTGCCAATACTGTCTCTTTTGCGTTCATAGTCGTAAATGTTTTTTAGTAGTTATTGTTTCTAATTTCAAATGTTATCTCCATATAGGGGCGTCGGCCCTCGATATAGTCGGCATAGACCAGCTCTGCCTCTCGACCCCGCAGGATGCTGCACTTGCCGCATATATCGCAGTTGTGCAGACATCGCCATTGGTGGAGTACAAATTCCCGACGCTCATCGCGTGTACTCGTGTCAATGCTCGGTGGGGTCATCATCAAAATCTCTGTTTTGCCTGTGAGACCAATGGTCTCGCTGTTTTTTATGCTTTTTGGTTTAATTTCACATTGCAAAATTAGCACAAATTACCATAAGTGCAAATCATATTTTTCTATACAACTATAAGTGAAATTTATAATACATCTATTTTGCTCCCTGATGAGCCTATGCAAGAGGTTGGGTTTCGAGAAATTATTTTTTGCCGAGAGCGCGAGTTAAGAATAAAATTCTTATCTTTACACACCAATACAAACTACAAGATGCAGGATAAAGTAAAAGTTATTTGCCATAACAACTCCGTCGAGCTTGAGGTGGAGTTGGGTACATCGTTGTTGGAGTTGCTCTCGCAACTCGATTTTAAGGGTGAGTATCCTATATTGGCCGCATATGTCAATAATCGACTCAAGGAGTTGAACTATCGCATATTCAAGCCTATGGTGGTGCGTTTTATCGACATCACCCATTTCGAGGGCTATCGTGTATATCAGCGTACCATTACCTTTGTCCTGCAGAAGGCTGTGAAGGATCTCTACGATGAGCGCAAGTTCAACGTGCGCCACTCGTTGGGTCGTGGCCTGTATTGCGAATTTGCCTATGGCGAGCAGCTTACCGATGCCGGTATTGAGGCGCTCCGCAAGCGTATGCAGGAGATTATCGACAGTCGCTATGTCATCACGCGCAGTCGTAAACTCACATCGGAGATTAGCGAGATTTACAGCCAGAATGGCTACGACGATAAGGTTGCTCTGCTCAACACCCGCCCGCGTCTATATAGCGACATCTACAGTATGGACGATACCGTTGGCTTCTTCTATGGTGCTCTGGCTCCCGATTCGGGATATATTCACCTGTTCGATATGAAGCGCTATCACGAAGGTTTCTATATCGCTCTGCCCACACGTCTGAATCCCTCGAAACTCGACCTTAATGTGCATTGGGACAAGATGCGCGATGTCTTTGCCGAGTATCACGATTGGGCCGAGATTATGGGAGTACCCACCGTGGGACGCCTCAATGCCAAGCTACTGGATGGCGATATGAGCGAGTTGATAAAGATCTCGGAGGCCTTCCACGAAAAGAAGATTGCGGCTATGGCTGACCAGGTTTTCGAGGCCAACAAGACTCGCGGAGCTCGCGTGGTGCTTATTTCGGGTCCTTCGTCGAGTGGTAAGACCACCACATCGAAGCGTCTGGGTGTGCAGTTGCGAATTCTGGGCCTTGTTCCCGTGCTCATTTCGCTCGATGACTACTTTGTTGACCGCGACCGCACTCCACGTGACGAAAATGGTGACTACGACTTCGAGGCTCTGGAGGCTATTGACCTTGCACTGCTCAATAGCGATTTGAAGCGTCTGATGGACGGAGAGAGTGTCGAGGTGCCCCGCTACGACTTCATATCAGGCTCACGACAGTGGCACGAGAAGCCGTTGCAGTTGGGCGAGCGCTCGATTATCATTATGGAGGGTATCCACGCCCTTAACCCCAACCTCACGCCCAGCATTCCGCGTGAACATAAGTTCGGCATCTATGCTTCGTGCCTGACATCGGTGGCTATGGATAACCTCACACGAATTCAGACTACCGACAACCGCCTGCTGCGTCGTATTACACGCGACTATGCAACACGTGGAGCCAACGCCCTGGCAACACTCCAGCGCTGGCCCAGCGTACGCCGTGGTGAGGAGCGCCATATATTCCCCTATCAGGAGAATGCCGATGTGATATTCAACACCTCGCTCTTCTACGAGATTATGGTTCTGCGCCCCAAGATTGAGCCCATCCTGCGTGAGGTGCCCGACACCGAACCCGAATATGGCGAGGCACGTCGCCTGCTCAAGTTCCTGGATAACTTTACACCGCTCTACACCGACGAGATACCTCCCACCTCTATTTTGCGAGAGTTTGTCGGTGGTAGCAGTTTCAAGTATTAGCGAATAGGTTAAAGCGAAAAAATTAACAAAATAAAATCAATAAAACTACAGAGAAATGTTTGACAAATTTATGGATCGCCATATTGGCGTTACTAATTCTGAGGACCTGGCTGAGATGCTGAAGGTTATCGGTGTGGAGAGTGTCGAGGAGCTTATCTCACAGGTTATTCCCGCCTCAATCCGTTTGAAGAAACCCATCGCACTGCCCACCGAGGGTATGAGCGAGTATGAGTTCGCATCGCACGTTGCAGCACTCGCTGCCAAGAATCGTCAGTTGCGTTCGTTCATTGGTATGGGTTACTATCCTACAGCCGTGCCTGCCGTTGTCAGCCGCAACGTGTTTGAGAACCCCGCGTGGTACACCTCATACACCCCCTATCAGGCTGAGATTTCGCAGGGTCGTCTGGAGGCTCTGTTGAACTACCAGACCGCTATCCTCTCGCTCACAGGTATGCAGATTTCAAACTGCTCACTCCTGGACGAGGCTACCGCTGCTGCCGAGGCTATGCTTATGATGTATGCGTTGCGTTCACGCGAGGCTGTTAAGCAGGGTCGCAACCAGCTCTTCGTTGATAAGGATATCTTCCCTCAGACCTTGGATGTATTGCTCACTCGTAGCGAGCCCTTCGGTATTGAGCTCATTATCGACGACTACTCTACGTACGAGTTCAACGGTATGGAGTTCGGTGCTTTGGTGCAGTATCCCTCAGGCTCGGGCGAGGTGCGCGACTACGCCGCTTTTGCCGAGAAGGCTCACGCCGCAGGCGCATTGGTAGCTGCCGATGCCGATATCCTCTCGCTCGCTATCCTTACTCCTCCTGCCGAGTGGGGTGCCGATATTGCCGTAGGCTCAACACAGCGTCTGGGTTGCCCGATGGGATTTGGTGGTCCTTCTGCAGGTTATATGGCTTGCCGCGAGGCCTACAAGCGTAACATCCCTGGCCGTATCATCGGTGTGTCGGTTGACCGCTTGGGCAACAAGGCTCTGCGTATGTCATTGCAGATGCGCGAGCAGCACATCAAGCGCGAGAAGGCTACCTCAAATATCTGTACCGCTTCGGCTTTGATGGCGTCGATGGCTGGTTTCTACTGTATCTACAACGGTGCAGAGGGCTTGCGTCGTGCTGCTATGACGGCTCACACATCAGCCGTAGCCGTTAAGGAGGCTTTGGAGGCATTGGGTTACAAGGTTGCAAATCAGAATATCTTCGATACCGTAGAGGTTGAGGCCGAGGCTGCCGTAATTCAGGATATAGCACTTGCCACAGGCATTAACTTCTATTATCCGTCGGAGGGCGTTGTACGCCTTTCACTCGACGAGGTTACAACCCCTGCCGAGGTTGAGGCCGTAGTGGCTATCTTTGCCGAGGCTAAGGGCAAGAAGGCTAAGGCTGTGAAGCTCGGCTCAGAGATTAAACTCCCTGCCGCTTTGGTACGCCAGTCGGCTATTCTCTCGGAGCCCGTATTTAACAAGTATCACTCAGAGAGCGATATGATGCGTTATATCAAGCAGTTGGAGTTGCGTGACATCTCGCTTGCCAACTCAATGATTTCTTTGGGCTCTTGTACTATGAAGCTCAACGCAGCAGCTATTATGCAGCCTCTGTCGCTGGCTGGTTTCCAGAATATGCACCCCTTCGCTCCGGCCGATCAGACCGAGGGCTACGCTGAGCTTATTGCCGAACTTGAGAAGGATTTGGCTACCATCACGGGCTTTGCAGGTTGCTCACTCCAGCCCAACTCGGGTGCTGCGGGCGAGTACGCTGGTTTGATGGTTATCCGTGCTTACCACCAGAGCCGTGGTCAGGGCTATCGTAACATCATCCTCATCCCCGCATCGGCTCATGGAACTAACCCCGCCTCGGCTGCTATGGCAGGTATGAAGATCGTAACCGTTGCGTGCGATGCAAACGGTAATATCGACGTTGAGGATCTGAAGGCAAAGGCCGAGGAGCACTCATCTGAGTTGTGCGGTTTGATGGTTACTTACCCCTCAACACACGGTGTGTTCGAGAGCCGCATCCGCGAGATCGTAGATGCTGTTCACGACGCTGGCGGTCAGGTATATATGGATGGTGCAAATATGAACGCACAGGTTGGCCTTACCAATCCCGGTTATATCGGTGCCGACGTATGCCACCTCAATCTGCATAAGACCTTCGCTATGCCTCACGGCGGTGGTGGTCCCGGTGTAGGTCCTATCTGCGTTGCAGAGCACCTCACTCCGTTCCTCCCCTCACACTCTGTGATGACTACCGGTGGCGAGGATGGTATCACCGCAGTTTCATCTTCACCCTGGGGCTCGGCAATGCTTCTGCCTATCACCTATGGTTACATCAAGATGCTCGGCGAGGAGGGCTTACGTCACTCAACCGAGATGGCTATCGTGAATGCTAATTATATGTCATCAGCCTTGAAGAGCGAGTATCGCACCTACTACTCGGGTGAGACAGGTCGCGTAGGTCACGAGATGATTCTCGACCTTACAAACTTCAAGAAGGATTACTGCATCGACTGTGGCGATATTGCACACCGTCTGATGGACTACGGTTTCCACGCTCCTACGCTTTCGTTCCCCGTGCACGAGACCTTGATGGTGGAGCCCACCGAGTCGGAGCCTAAGGCCGAGATGGATCGCTTTATGGAGGCTTTGGTGCAGATCAAGCGTGAGTGCGAGGCTGCAGCCGCATCGGGCGAGAAGGATAACGTAGTGGTAAATGCACCCCACACAGCCGTTGAGCTTGCGGGCGAGTGGTCGCATCCCTATTCTCGTATGGAGGCCGCCTTCCCCTTGGAGTGGGTTAAGGTATCGAAGTTCTTCCCCTATGTTACCAAGATTGACAATGGCTACGGTGATCGAAACTTGGTTTGCTGCAACGTAGACTAAGAATCAAAAGAATCACATAAACAAAAAATCCGCAAAACTTAATTTGCGGATTTTTTGTTTTCTACTTGTAGCTTATTCTATGCGACTAAAATAGTCAATCTCTATCTCTTTGCCATCTTCCACCCAAGTTAAAACCATCTCTTTATTATCAAGTTTATTAATTGTATAAGCATATTTTTCGCCTCGAGCTTCTAGGTACAGCGTATTACTAACTATACTCCAATTAGCAGTCATTGAAGTTCCATCATCATACGACATATAAGCAGTTCCATTTGTTTTAATCTTAGCAATTGTTTCATCTTCATGATAACGCTCCTCCTCAATGTCGTACACCTCGTCGAGTTTCCAAGTGCCTACAATCAACTCCTCATAGCTGGTCCCTCCACTGCCTTCATCATCCTTGCTGCACGATGAACAAACACACAAAACTGCAAATGCAGCCATCAATAAATAGTAAATCTTTTTCATAGATATAAATCCATATCGACTCCGACTATGAATGTTTATAAATAAAGAAAGTGTGGAGTCGATTAGTTTATTTCCTTGGAGGTTCTGGAATACCTTTGCAACAAATAAACAATACCCCACACCCGTATTGGGTATGGAGCAAGGGTGTTGCCATAGACGTACCAAGACAAGGTGACGAGTGTCTTGCTTTTCTTGTTGCGATGAAATTTTCCAGATTTCTAAGAAGAAAAAAGCTAATTCACTTTCACTAAATATGTAAAAATATGTATGCTATCCTCGCAGACAGCATTACAAATATAGTAGTAATATCCCGAAAAACAAAATTTTTCTTCTTAGTTACTTGGCACTTCCCGCCGAAGTGTGTAAATTTGTATAACAGACTTTAAAACAAGTACTATGGGACGAGTAATCTTAACATTTTTGCTCACATCTTTGTTCTGGTGGTCGATTTTTACCTATTGGGCATATAACAAGGACTCTATATCAGCATACGAAGAGATAGTGTTGGAAGAGGAGCAGTATGCACTTCAGGAAGAGGAGCCGCAACCAAGTAGCGCCGCAGAGCCAACCCGTAATAAGGTTGCCGAGCCGCAGCCCGTAAAAAAGAAGAGTGCACCCGCGTCCACCAAAAGTTCTCCCGCAGCCACCAAAAGTGCTCCCGCAACCTCCCCAAGTACGCCCGTCAAGAAGCAGACTTCAGCTCCAAAGCAAGAGCCTGTGGCAAAGGATGTGGCATTGGATGAGTCGCCCAGACAAGTGGCTCAGTCTGTTGCACGAACTATGTCGGATAGCGAAATGATTGTTGGTAAATGGCAACCTGTTGAGGGTGCTAAAGATCCATTGGAGTTCACTAAGTACGGCGCCGTTATCCAAACCTCATATGGAACCCTTCAGATGCGCTATGACTATCGAATTTCGGGCGATAAAATGAAAATTCGATACGACGATGCTACATTTAAGATTTTGAAGGAGGGCAGTGCAACATATTTGGAGATATACAATTCAAATGATTTTTCAGGCAGATATCGTCTAGCATCCCAGCCCGCTAAAATCAATGCGACGGTTATTGACAAGAGTGCATATCCGACATATATCATTGGCAAGTGGACTCCCATAACGGGGCAGGAAAATCCTATAGAGTTTACCAAATTCAATACTGCTATACAAATGGTATATGGTATGCTTGATATGCGATACGAGTATTCGTTGAACGACGATAAGCTATCTATCAGATATGACAAAGACGCCCGCGTAGTGATATCTGAGGACGCAAAAAATTTTTATCTCGAAATATTCAATGCAACAGATTTCTCGGGAAGATATAAAAAAACAAAATAATTGCTATCTTTGCGACATTGAAATCTAAAACACAATAAAATATGAAAGTAGAAAATTCAAAGATGGTGTCAGTGCACTATACACTGACCGTTGATGGTCAGGTTGCCGACCAGTCACGCGAGGGTCAGCCTTTGCAGTTTATTTGTGGTACAGGTATGCTTCTGCCCAAGTTCGAGGGTGCTATCATGGGCAAGGAGGCTGGCGACAAGGTGTCGTTCACACTCGCTCCCGCCGATGGTTACGGCGAGATTATCCCCGAGGCTGTGGTTGATCTCCCCTTGAACATCTTTATGATCGATGGCAAGGTGGCTGAGAATCTGCTCGTTGTAGGTAATGTGATTCCTATGAGCGACGCACAGGGTAACCGTATGATGGGCGTTGTAAAGGAGGTTGGCGAGGAGACCGTTAAGATGGACTTCAACCACCCTATGGCTGGCAAGACCTTGAACTTCGACGTTGAGGTTGTTGAGGTACGCGACGTTACTCCCGAGGATTTGGCATCACAGGGCGGTTGCAACTGCGGCTGTCACGGCGACTGCGAGAGCGGTTGTGAAGGTGGTAACTGCGGCGAGGGCTGCAACTAATCCCATTTTCCCTTATATAGACCCGCCCAATTTTGTTTGGCGGGTCTTTTTTTATTAACTTAGCATAATGTTCAACCTTTAATATGCTGACCATTGCCGACATAGTCGATGCTGTAGCTGCACCTTACACCGTGTGGCGTACGCTGCACGGCCTCGAGACGGAGATCTTGAATGGACGTCCACGCTTTGTTGCAGGCAATGCCGCCGTGTCGTTTGTTGTGCGCTATAAGGAGCGTCGTTATATGCTCAAGTGCTATACACGCCCAAATGACAGACTTGCGGCAATCTATGGCGAGGCTTTTCACGCCAAGGAGTTGTGCGTTGTCGACTTTGCAGGGCGCTATCATTGGGTTGATTGCCTTATGGTGGAGTATATCGAAGGTCGCACGCTGGATGAGGCTATGGCCGCGGCCACTACAACCCAGGAGTTTGCTTCTCTTGCCACGGCGTTCGATCGTATGGCACTTGATATCCTTCGCTCGGAGCGTGCGCACGGCGACCTGAAACCCGAAAATATCATTGTCGGCGAGGATGGTGTGATGACCGCCATCGATTGGGATGCGGCCTACGTGCCGGCCTTTGCTGGGTGCCAGGCGCTCGAAATAGGTACGGCTGCTTATCAACATCCGTTGCGCGATATGTCGTTCTATGACAAACATATCGACGATTACTCCATAGCCTTTATCTCTACACTTCTGCACCTAGCTGCGCTTAGGCCCGAGTTGCTGGCAGAGTATGCTCTTAACCGTGAGCCGTCGCTCCATCCGCGTGAACTGATTTCGCGAGGTGGCTGGTCGAGCCCCGAAGCTCATAGGCAGATTGTGGAAGAGTTTGCCCGCCGAGGAATGGCTCGCGAGTATCAGGTGGCTATGCTTCTGCGTTCGCCCTTTGTGCGATTGGGTGATTTGGCTGATATATTTTCTGCCACCGAATCAATGTGCGAGTGCGATAGCGAGCCTACGCTGGAGTTCGACGCCAAGGGTCGCTGGGGAGTGCAGGTTGCAGGCGAGTGGATTCTGCCACCTCTCTACACTTCGGGTATAGGTATTTCTGAGGGTGTCGCACTGCTTGGATTGGGCTCTTATCGCCATTTTGTGCGTCTTGGCGATGGGGTGGTGTTGGCATCTTTTGACGAGGAGGCGAATGTGGCCCCTCTGCGCGATGGTTGCACTACGCTATGCACGGCCGATGGACAGAGGAGAATAATGAGAATAGTGGTTGATAAATTCGACTAAAAAAAGTATCTTTGCAGAAACTACTTATTTTTCCAATGTACGCCCAGGAAATTACACGCCGTCATCGAACGGCTTTTGTCGTTATGCTCGACCGCTCGGCCTCGATGCAGGGGCGCGTGCGTTTTGGTCGTATGATGATGACAAAGGCTGAGGCGGTTGCCTTCACAGCCAATGCTCTCATTTCGGAGTTGGTAGACCGCTCACATCGAACCGATGGCGTGCGTAACTACTACGATGTGGCTGTTGTGGGCTATGGCAACGATAGTGTCGATATGTTGCTTGACCCAAGCGGTTGGGTGTCGGTCGATACACTTGCCTTGCGAGAGCCGCGTATGAGCCGTATCTCTATCGAGACGCTTATGCCCAACGGTACTGCGGCTATGGTCGAACATAGTCGTGCCCAATGGGTCGAGCCACACGCCGAGGGCACAACGCCTATGTATGAGGCTATGCTGCGTGTGCGTGATATGCTTTCCGAGTGGTGTGGCAGGAGTGAGAATAGGGAGAGTTTTCCGCCCATAGTGATAAACATAACCGATGGTGAGCCCTCGGATTGCAACGATCGTGAATTGCTCGACATCTGCTCGCAGGTGCGTGGCATAAGCACCGACGATGGCAATGTGTTGTTGCTCAATATACACATTACCACCTCCGATGTTCTTTCGTCGATAGTCTTCCCTATGGCCGATGAACTGCTATCGGCTGGTCGCTCGGCACGTGTGCTTGCCGAGTGTTCGAGCATTATGCCCGAGGCTTTTGCCGAGGCTATCCACGATTTGAAGGGCGCTGGCGCTGTGCCGCCCTACTACGGTATGGGTTACAACGCTACGGTGGCCGAGTTGCTCTCGATTATAAACATTGGCTCGCGTAGCATAACACGAATGGCATAGTATGGTTACAATATCATCCCTGCGTGCGGTGCTCGCTTCGCCCAAACAGTGCTTTAGGCGTATGTCGCACCTTAAGTGGAGTGGCACAGGCATTGTGCGCTCGACCTACTTTGCCGAGTGTGAGGTGGAGTGCGATGGGGCGCATTATAGGCTCTTTATGCCGTTGTCCTCTTCGGCACTTAGGCGTGTCGAGCGGTTTATCCCTCTGCATCGGGAACTCGTCACCTCGCGCATACCACGAATGGCGATTTTGCGTGGCGAGATGATAACTACCGATAGCCTGGGGCGTGAGTTCGCGTGCGATATCCTGCGTGAATCGCTCGTCGAGGGCCAGAGCCTAAAGAGTGCCGTGGATTCCATTGTCGATGAGGCCGATGCCAAGCGTCTGATTAGCGCCTTGAATGAGTTGCAGGGAGCATTGTTGTGTGCCGACGTGTCACACAATGCGGTGCGTGAGGATAATGTGATAATTGATAGCCGAGGCAATGCACATCTCATTCGTTGGTACTATGCCACTGCGGGTGTGGGTGGTGACCACGAGGCGTTTGAGCATCTGCGCTCGAAGATAGCGTCGCGAGCCGATACAATGCTGCTTGGCGAGCCTGCGGCAATGGCCTATAATGTCGAATCCCAACTCACGGGCCACCTCTATGTGCGACCTATGCGTGAGGGGCTCTCTGCCGTTGAGGATGAGTCGGGATGGGGCTTTGTTGATTGCCATAATAGGGTTGTCATTGAGCCGCGTTATGTGTGGGTTGGCAACTTTAGCGAAGGACGTGCTGAGGTGGAGACCGAGTCGGGAATGGGCGTTATCGACTACCAAGGCAGGTCCATAGTCGAACCCATCTACGATAGCGTGGAGTATGACTGCCGTAGTGGTCGCACAAGGGCTTGGCGTAGAGATGAGTGCATAGTATTTGATTATGAGGGTCTTGTCGTAGAGTCGGATGAGACCACCGATTATCCATCTTGCGGGATAGGAAAAATGTCTGAAAATAGGATGTGATAAATTATACTATGCAAATAATTAGAGTGTTAATAGTTAATTGTCTCTGTTTTATGGTGGCTTGCGGGCAACAAAAACAAGTCGAATTGTCGACGGATTATGATTCGCGCATAGTGCGCATATCCAAGTTGGAGATTCACGAAGAGTATTTGGATGAATACCTTACCTTTGTGGGCGAGGTGGGTCGTCTCTCATTCGAGCGCGAGGAGGGTGTTATAACCCTTTTTAGCGTGCAGGAGAAGGAGCGTCCCTGCCACATTACCATCCTTGAGATTTATCGCGATCGAGCTGCCTACGAGCATCATATAGCCACCCCGCATTTCCAGCATTATAAGCAGGGTACACTGCATATGGTCAAGGATTTGCAACTCATCGACGGCACGGCACTTGTCCCCGAAATGAAGATTAAAGAAGAATAAAAAATACAGAAAATTATGGAGCAGACAAAATGTCTTATTATCGGTAGCGGCCCCGCTGGATTTACAGCCGCAATCTACGCTTCGCGCGCTAATCTTTCTCCCATCGTTTATGAGGGTATCGAGCCTGGTGGTCAGCTTACTACCACCACCGAGATCGAGAACTTCCCCGGTTATCCCGAGGGTATCACAGGTACGGCAATGATGGCCGATTTGAAGAAGCAGGCACAGCGCTTTGGTGCTGATGTGCGCTTTGGTATTGTGACCGACATCGACTTCGATGTGCGTCCCTTCGTTGTGACCATCGACGGCGAGAAGAAGATTGAGGCTGAGTCACTTATCGTGGCTACAGGTGCTTCGGCAAAGTATCTTGGTTTGGAGTCGGAGATGAAGTACAGAGGTCAGGGTGTTAGCGCCTGTGCTACGTGCGATGGCTTCTTCTACCGCAAGCAGAACGTTGCCGTAGTGGGTGGTGGTGACACCGCTTGCGAGGAGGCAACCTACCTGGCTTCAATCTGCAAGCAGGTCTACCTCATCGTTAGAAAACCCTTCTTGCGTGCATCGAAGGCTATGCAGGAGCGAGTGTTCAACACTCCCAATATCAAGGTTATGTTTGAGTATAACACCGTCGAAGTGTTGGGCGACGAGGATGGCGTTACAGGCGCTTTGCTGCGTCACTCATCGGGCGAGCAGACTACCATCGACATTACCGGTTTCTTCCTTGCTATTGGTCACCATCCCAACACAGAGCTCTTCAAGGGTAAGTTGGAGCTCGACGATGAGGGTTACATCAAGACTATCCCAGGCACATCGAAGACCAATATCGAGGGTGTCTTTGCTGCTGGCGACGTGAAGGATCCCCACTACCGTCAGGCTATTACGGCTGCTGGCTCGGGCTGTATCGCAGCTCTTGATTGTGAGCGTTATCTGTTGAGCAAGTAATGTCAATTGCAGTCACCATACTCGGCAATTCGTCGGCTAAACCCACTGCGTCGGGGCACCCCTCGGCGCAGGTGGTTAATGTCAACGAACAATATTTTCTTGTCGATGCGGGCGAGGGTGTGCAGCGTCAGATGGCGCGTTGCGGAGTCTCGCCTTTGAAGTTGCGTGCGGTGTTCATCTCACACCTGCACGGCGACCACTTTTTTGGTCTCTTTCCGTTACTCTCTACTTTGGGATTGTATGGCCGTCGCACGGCGCTCAAGGTCTATGCTCCGCGCCCCTTTGGCGAGATGCTGGATGGTTTTCTGCGCCTTTGCGAGAGCGATTTGCCTTACCAGATAGAGTGGGTAGAGGTCGACACCACCAAGCATCAGATAATATTTGAAAACGACACCACCGAGGTGTGGTCGCTGCCCCTGCGTCATCGTATCCCCACGGCGGGCTATCTCTTTCGCCAGAAGGAGCCTGCGCTTAACGTCAAAAAGTTCTCCATCGAGCGCTATGGCCTTACCGTTCAGCAGATTGTGCAGGCCAAGCGTGGCGAGGATGTCGTGCTGCCCTCGGGCGAGGTGCTGGCAAATGCCGACATCACCTATCGCCCCTACGGAGCATTGTCGTATGCCTATTGTTCCGACACCAACTATTCGGCACGCCTTGCTAAGATGGTCGAGGGTGTCGATATGCTCTACCACGAGACCACCTATTCTGCCGATATGCGTAAAACGGCCAAGGAGCGTGGCCACTCCACTACGGCCGATGCCGCCAAGGTGGCACAGATGGCTGGTGTGGGCCGACTTATCATTGGTCACTTCTCGTCGCGATATAAGGACTTGGAGGCATTGCAGGCCGAGTGTCGTGAGATATTCCCTGCCACCGACATTGCCCGCGAGCGCGAGACATTTCTTATCGAACCTAAAGCCACTAAACAATGACAAAGGCTGAAATACAATTCATTCGTTCGCTTTCCGATAAGCGCACCCGCGACCAGGAGCGATTGTTCGTTGCCGAGGGCGACAAACTCATAGGCGAGATTTTGCAGTCCGACCTCAAGGTGAGAAGCCTTTACGCCCTCGAGGGCCACTTCTCGGGTCGTGCCGAGTGCGTTACGGCCAAGGAGATGGAGCGCATTTCGCAACTCAAGACGGCCTCCACTTCGCTTGCCGTTGTCGAGCAGCCTCGTCATAAAACCCTCACTCAGGCACCTGCCGACCGCCTTACGCTGGCGCTCGATGGCGTGCAAAACCCTGGTAATCTGGGTACTATCATACGCCTTGCCGACTGGTTTGGCGTCGAGGATATATTCTGTTCTGAGGATACGGCCGACTGCTTCAACCCCAAGGTCGTGCAAGCCACTATGGGCGCTATTCTGCGCGTTAGAGTGCACTACTTGCCACTGGCCGATTTTCTTCGCCGCACGGCCGAGAGTGGGGTGGCGGTGTATGGCACGATGCTCGATGGCGATAATATCTACGATGCTAAGTTACAGCCCAATGGCGTGATTGTTATGGGCAACGAGGGCAAGGGCGTGAGCGCCGAGTGCGCCAAGAGCTTTACGCATAAACTCCTGATTCCCGCCTACCCGGCGGAGCGTCAGGGCTCCGAGTCGCTCAATGTGGCAATGGCCACAGGTATTGTCTGCGCTGAGTTTCGACGTCGTCTTACCAAAGTGTAATATTTTTGGGCATTTAGTTGCAATTTCGGCCGTTAATGCTTAACTTTATGCTGAAAATGACAACTATCCGCCTATACTCTCGTCTCCTTGAAAATTTCTCTGGGGGGGGGTATTTCTCTGATTTACAGAGGAATAGGCGTTGTATTATCTAATCTGA
>JAGBUB010000041.1 GCA_017631035.1 Alistipes sp. | reverse complement strand
TGCTGCTGATTACAAGGAGATGATCTACGAGGGATATGGTCCTCACGGTGTTGCATTCCTCGTTGAGACTGCAACCGACAACACTAACCGTACGGTAGCAAGCGTACGTATGTACTTCAACAAGTGCGGCGGTACATTGGGTAACTCTGGTTCAGTGGCATTTATGTTCGAGCACAAGTGCGTATTCAAGTTCAAGCCTGCGGGCGAGTTCGATGCCGAGGAGATGGAGCTCGAGATGATTGACTTGGGTGTTGACGAGTTCTTCGCTGAGGATGGCGAGGTGACAGTAAGTGCTCCCTACGAGTCATTCGGTGCTATCCAGAAGTGGATCGAGGACAACGGTCACGAGTTGGTATCGGGTGAGGGTGTACGCATCCCCACCGACACAAAGGAGCTTACTGCCGAGCAGCGTGCCGACGTTGAGAAGTTGCAGGAGCGCCTGGAGGAGGATGATGACGTAGTAAACGTTTATCACACTATGGCCGAGGCCGAGGATGAGGAGTAATTAATTCTCTATAAAAAATGAAGCCACCCCAAAAGGGTGGCTTTTTTTATATCTATCTCTTCCACTTAGGTGTGATGCCAACAAAGAACTCATAGTTTATGCCGGGCATAGGGCGTGAGAGAACCGACAGATACTCCTCGTCGAAGAGGTTATTGATGGCGCACTTGAGCGAGAGGTCGGCCCACTTGAATGAGAATCCCTTTTCGATGGAGATGTTATTCATAAAGTAGGTGGGCAACTGTCCCGAGAACGAGATATCGTTGCTCGACATAGTGTAGCGCTTGCTGTAGTAGTTCCACTTGTAAAGCAGCGACCACGTTCGCCACGAGAGCGTACCCGTAAGCGTTGCAGTGTGCTCGGGCACATAGGGGAGCTGCTTGCCTACCGACTTATCGGCCGGCGACATAGGCTCACCCTCGTTGCGCGAGGGAGTCCACGAGTAGGTGCCATTGAGCGACAGGTGCCACTCTTCGGAGAGGGCTACGGCTGCCGACGACTGAAGTTCGATACCATAGGCGTGTACATCCTTCACGTTGCGAGGCGAGAAGAAGCCTTTGGTCGTAGGAAGCCATATAATCCAGTCGCTCACATAGGAGTCAAACCACGAGAGCGAACCAGAGAGCGAGTAGAGATCACTGCTGGCCACCGCGAACGACAGGCCTGCGTCGTAGGTCCAGCCACGCTCGGGCCTTAGGTCGGGGTTACCACCCGGCAGGAAGTAGAGGTCGTTGAGCGAGGGAAAACGGAAGTTACGCGACACGGAGGCCTTAGCCACAATGTTGCCTCGCTCGGAAAGAACACCATCGACAAAGAGCGCAGGAATGATGGGCGTGAACTCTCGGCCATAGAGTTCCTCGCGCAATACGATAGATACGCCGAGCCTATCGGTGGGGCGCCACTTGGCCGACACCGAGCCCGAGAGCTCGAGGCGGTTGGTGTCGTAACCCACAACAGCCTTATTGCCCTGCTGCAGGATGATATTCTTATCGCGGCTCTCGACCATATGCTGATGTGCCGAGAGTGATGCCGTGAAGAGCCACTTATCGAGGTAGTACTCGCCATCGGCCTGACCGTAGAAGGTGTCGATGATGCTACGCGAGCGGGTCATCGGGGTCATAATACCATTGCCGGCGTCGCGCTCGTAGTCGTAAGCCGACCAGGTGTGTATGTAGCCCGCCTTGGTCGCGAGTTTCCACGAACTGCGCAGATGATCCCACGAGATCAAGCCTCGGAAAGTGTGTTCACGCTGACGGTTATCGAAGTCGGACTCCTCGCCATAGTCGGTGGTAAGCATCTGCAACTCGCGGTTGGAGTTGATATACCACGCATTCAGGCCAAAGCGGTCGCCACGACCCGTATTGTAATATATCTCCTGCAACAGGTGCAAATCCTTGAACGAGCCACTGCGGTTGCGCTCGATGGGATAGTATTGGCCGACGATATTCATCTCATCGTCGTAGATGTTCTCCTTCTTATCGCGGTTGCGGTACTTATACTCGTTGGGCGAAGATGAGTAGACAGCACGTGTAGATATCTGCCAATGGTCGTTACCATACGTCAGGCGCAGAAACTCATCGTAGGTGTTGAACGAGCCCACACCCTGCACATACTGCAGACCGAAGCCATCGGCCTGAGCCGGCTTGGTCGAAAGGCGCACGGCACCACCCAATCCGCCACCCGAGTCATTTACCGACGAGGTGCCGTGCAGAAGCGAGGCGTCGTCGATAAAGTAGGAGGGAATCATCGAAAAGTCGGTCATACCGAGCATTGGGCTATTGAGTTTCATTCCGTTCCACGTCACCTGTGTATGCGAGGGCGAAGTGCCTCTAAAGGCTACCGTTGAGAGCGTAGCACGGCCATAACTCTTCACAAAGATAGAGGAGTTGAAGGTCAGCACATCGGCCATTGACAACGACACATTCTCCTTCAGAACGGCCGAATCGATACGGGTGCGCTGCACGCCTATATCCTTCATCGGTCGCTGACCATAGACGGTGACCTCCTTGATAGAGATGTTACGGCGCACATCATCCTGCGCCCACACGATGGGAGCGCAACAGAGAGAAAGGAGTATATATATAAATAGTCGTCTCATCACTTCCAACAAAAAGCACCCGGGATAATACCCACATAAAACTCATCAAGCAGCTCACCCTCGGGCGAGTAGCGATATATCATACCCTGCTGCTGATAGTCAATAGCATCGGCTACATAGATTTCACCCGTACGGGGATCAACCGTAAGACCATAATATATTGTCTCTCGCTGCTCCAGGAAGGGGCGCACGGGCAGACGCACGGCCTCGACATCCATCTCCCACACATCGTCGTTGAGCCAATAGATCTTATCGCCCGCGCCATTGAGCTGCACCTCCGAGGGGGCATCACCCAGCGCAAAGGGGAACTCACGCTCGATGCGGAAGGTCTCAGCGTCGATACGATAGAGCGACGGCGCCTCATAGCCATAGGGTGAGCCATCGTAGCCGCCATCGGTGATAGTCCACATCTTGCCATTGCGATCGAGCACCAGCGAGGTGGGTTGTATGCCTACTACCAACTCATCGACAACTGTATCGGTGCGGGTGTCAATCTTCAGGATACGGTTCTGGTATGACCAGCAATTTACATATACATAATCGCCCCACTGCACCATCTGCTCAGTAGAGCCTGTCTCCATAGTCATTGCAGGGCACTCGATGTAGCCCGTGATCTTGTAGGTGCGGGGATTGACCACTGTGATGCGATTATCCCAGATATTGGTAATGTAAGCCTTATCGTCTGATACAAAATGCATATAACGCGGTGAGGTGAGGTTGGTAATGCGTCCCACCTCGCGGAAGGTGTCCAGATCGATGGCGAAGACCACGTGCGAGTTATTCACAACAATCCACCCCACTCCATTTCGTACGACCATAGACTGCGCCACATCGCCGAGCTTCATACCGTTGGCACGATAGAAGACCTCGTTCTCGACCTCTCCCGTAGCAGGGTCGTAGAACGAAAGCGAGGCATTGCCATACTGGAAGTTGCCCTCGTTGGTGATAAACAATCCCGACGAGGCTGCCTCAAAACTCTCCTCATTGCCATACTCCCACTTCATACACGAAGTGAACAGCAACGCAGCAAGTGCTATGAATCGCAAAATGTTATTCATTGCGTTTAAGCATTAATCCGTAATCCAAAAAATCCACCACCTCGGTCGATTGCTCGCCAAGCCAACCGCTCTTGGCGTTGCAGGCGGTCTGCACCTTCACAAAATCGATATACTCCAACTCAACCGACAAACCATCACGGTCGATAGCATTGGCTATATCGAAGAGGTTGAGCGACTTATCATCCTCGACATAGTCCTCGGCACTGAAATTATCGGCATAGCCCCATCCGTATGCAGGCTGTACCCACATTGTGCCTGTGCCCGACTTATCGTAGTTGCGAGCCTCGAGGCGAGTGCCTGTAAGGGTATAATTATCCTTGCCAATCCACTTGGGGTAGTATAATGACTGCTTGTGATAAGCCGCCAGGTAGTCAATCTCGCCCTCAGAGCCCTCGCTGTCGGTCCACTTTACGGGCTGGTTGTCAGCCTCGGAACGATAGTAGGTCACCGAATAGGCGCGGATGGTAGACTCAGCCATCGTGTCGCTACCCGATAGTTCGTACCACTCATCATCGGCAATAGCGTTACCATTCTCGTCGCGTGATACCCACACTATGCCCGGCTCGGACGAGCCATCGAAGGCATTGCCACGAATGGCAAGGTCGTAGCCCGTAGTGTTATCGACACTATGGTCGAAACCCACTACGATATAACCACCAAAACCGCCCAAAGATACGAATTTATTTTCGGTTAAGCGCTCTGCGGCATACTTTGCGGCATCGGCAGGGGTAGATTCCTCGCCCGTAAAGCCACCCGTCTGCGTGTCACCTATAAACTGTCCAGGGGCGGGAGTATACTCCATAACCTCGCTCCAACCGACAGACGAGGAGTCGGTGGCTGCACGATAGTTATCGTCAATAGTGACAGTAATCACATCGGTCTTGTTGCAGGCCGATGCGATTACCATCATTATACACAAAAATCTAAATACTCTCATCCTATCATCTCTTATTCAAAGCGTACGGCCACATCGTCGTAGGCAAAGTAGCCTGCTACTCCAAGACCATAATCACCATAGAGGTCGGGGCTGCCAACAAGATTAAATCGAAGTTTTACGACCTTTCCAAGGCTTGACAAATCCCACTTTGTCCACTCAGAAACGCCCTCGCCATTAGCCCAAAGGGTAAACTCTACGGATGAGGTATACTCATCATCAGCGGCATCGATATCGTCGTAGCCGTAGGCAACAATCTTAAACCAGCTATCATCGCCAGCACCAGTAGGCACCTGCCAACCATCGCCATTCTCCAGCAGGTTATAGACATATGTAGTATTGGTCACATACATACTCTCAATCACGCGTGCTACGCCATCGTCGAACTCGAAGCCCACCATCTCGTTCTGCATACCATAGTCCGACTCATCGACATATCCGAAGTGTACGCAGAAATTCTCCGAACCATTGGCTCCGCCTGTCACATTGTATGCCTGCAAATCGTGCATATAATCACCCTGCGAGAGGTCGCTGCCGGTATAATTTGAGATTGCGTGGCCACCATAGCCGGGGAACATTGAATTGGGGCTGGGATAGAACAACAGTTCGGTGTTGGCCTCATCATACCAGCTGTAATGACCATTACCATTGCCATACTCGCCATCTGATATCAACTCACTCCAATAATCGCCCTCGAATGTCAAGACACGCACCTCGTGGCTAACGGTGGGCAACTGAATAACACGACCGTCTGAGAGAGTGATAATAACCACACCATCCTGCTCCTCGATAGATACAAACAACGAGTCGCCATTAACACCATTGGTAATCTCGATGGTAGAGCCATCGCTGAAGGTAAGCGTGTAGCCATTTTCGGTCTGAGTGGTTGAGGTGATGGTTTTACCCTTGTTCAATGCCTCGATAAGCGATGTAAGAGTGGCGATATCCTCCTTGTTGGCATCAACCTGCTCTTCAAGTGAGTTTACCTTGTCCCACAAAGCACCATCATCGTACTGACACGAGGTGAAGGCTATGGCACACAACACCATAGCCAACATTAGAAAAAATCTTCTCTCCATAGCAAAAAAAATTTAAGTTAATTAATTAGTTTGCTTGTGGAGCAGAACCCAAAAATTAACTCAAAACCTCTTTTTGCCATAAAGCCAACATCGGCTTGATTTGCCAGCCATCCCCGCGGTGGATGATGAACAAAAATTTATGACGGATAAAATTAGTTTTGACTTGTCCCGTAGTCCTGCAGGTCACAAATCTTGTAAAACGCAAAAGGTAGGTCTTCTGACTTGTTCCGCAGGCGAAGCCTTCCCAACGCCGAAGCGCCAGTGGCAAAGAATTTCGCAAGCATATCCCCATTCCATCAATCGTGCCTTACGGATAAGGCTCTCACGAGGAGGGGTGGAACTCACAGCAACAGGCATTGTTACGGATTCACACCGTATTCCCTATTATTCCCGCGAGCCGATGACTCGGCAGGAACCATTTGCTTGATGCAAAGTTAGATATAATTTCTCGTTATGCAATTTTTTTCGGCTGTTTTTTGCGCCGAGCATAAAACAAAAAAAACTCTCTCTAAAGAGAGAGAATTTTTCGTTTCTTATCAGAATTCTTGTAGCGCCGTGAGCTCGCGTACAGCTCGGCGACCCTCATCGCCCAGCGCAAGCGAGAAGTCGTTCACGAACAGGGCTATGTGTTTGTCAATTACATCGTCCTCCATCTCCTGCGCGTGGGCCTTAACATAGTCGCGCGACTCCAGCGGATGGGCAAAGGCATACTCGATACTGCGGCGCAGCACTCGTTCCACCTTCTCGCGCACCGACTGCGGCACATCGCGCCTGATGACAATACCACCCAAAGGCAGTGGTAGCCGAGTGCGAGCCTCCCACTCAAGGCCAAGGTCGGCAACAAGCTCAAGGTTACGACGCTCATATACGAAGCGTCCCTCATGGATAAGCACTCCTGCATCGGCCTCGCCTCGCTCCACAGCGGCGGCAATTTCGGAGAAGAGCATCGGTGTACGACTCTCAATCTCGGGGAAGAGGCGGCAAATAAGAGCATTGGCCGTAGTGTGCAGGCCAGGGACAAGGATATGGCGAATGGGCGTCGTATCGCCCTTGCGACGCACAAGCAGAGGGCCATTGCCACGACCAAGTGCCGCACCAGCATCCAGAAGAGCATATTGCTCGGTGATGGCAGGCAACAGGGCGCAACTAATCTTACTCACGTGGCGCTCGCCTCGCTCGGCCGAGGCGTTGAGTTGCTCGATGTCGAGATACTCCACCTCGAACTCCAGACCCTCGCAGTCGATGCGGCCGTTGAGCATAGCATCGAACATAAAAGTGTCGTTAGGACAGGGCGATATGGATAGTGTTAATTTCATTATAGCTCGGTTTCAAACTCGTAGTGGCCAGCACGCACCTTATACAAGGCATAACCCTCGCGCTCGCCCTTACGGATGATGTTCTCGTTCTGCTTGATGGCGGGAGCCGTACCCTTGAAGGGGAGCCATACGGTAGCGGTAGTACCAACGGGCACGTCGCACACCAGCTTAAACTGGCCATTATGATGCTCCCAGCGGATGGCAATCTGGCCGTATGTAGTGTTGTGAGTATAGTCAACCCACTCCAAACCCTCGGGCACCACGGGGCGTACGTCAAACGAGCGGAAGCCCGCATCCTTTACACGCAGACCCGCCAAATCGCGATAGAACCAGCCGATACCGCCACCAAACATAGGATGGTTGCGAGAATCACGACCGTCCCAGTTCTCCCACGTTACGGTAGCACCCTGCTCAATCCACCAGCCAAACGAGGGGAAGTCGCGCTGGTTGATAATCTTATAGGCCAAATCCTTTAGGCCATTGTCGCACAACACCTCAAAGAGGAAGCGAGTGGCAACGATACCTGTATCGAGGTGGTCGTTCACCTCGGCTATGTTCTGTCTGAGAGCCTCGACAACCTTTGCCTTGCGCTCCTCGGGAACGCCAATCTTAAGAGCCAAGACGTTGCTACCAAACTTACCATAAGAGCCCGTTGCAGGGTCGTACAAATTGTCGTGGAAAGCCTTGGCCGCAGCCTCGCGGATGGAGATAAACTCCGAGGCATCCTCGCCCAGCGAGTGAGCCGTGCGGACAACGATGTCGGCACACTGCCAGAGGAAGTAGGTGTGTACCAACTCGGCACGAGGCAACTCACGTGGCGGAAGCCAGTCGCCAAGATTCTTCCACTGCTGCTCGTCGTGCGAGAGCATAAGGCCTGTATTGTCGTCAACCCACGTTGTCATCCAGCGCACGTGGCGGCGCATAGCGTCGAAGTTCTGCTCCAGCACACGTCTGTCGCCATAGTGCTGATAGAACTCCCACGGCATAATCTCCATAGCGGCACCCCAGCCTACGCCACCACCGCAACCGGGTTGCCAGGGGGCAGAGTTGGGTACATAACCTCCGTAGAGCTGTGAGCCACGGATGTCGCGTAACCACTTGTTGTAGAAGGTCTGTGCGTCGAAGTTGTGCATAACCGTTACGCAGGCCACCTGACCATCACCCGTGTAGGGCGAACGCTCGCGGTGGGGGCAGTCGCTGGCGATGGCACCGTGCATATTATCTAATTGGCTACGCTGCCAAATCTTGTTTATCGTGTTGATAAGTTCGTTCGAAGTGCGGAACTCGCCCGAGGTCTCGACATCGGAATTCACGGCGTGCGCCTCGACCTGCTCGGCTGTGAGGTTGTCGATACCCGTTACCTCAACCTCGGAGAATACAAACCAAGTGAAGCGCGCGTGGTAAGACTCCTCGCCCACGCCCTTAGCCGTGTAGGAGTTGGTGCCCTGACCCGGCGACTCGGTGATGTATTTGATGTTGATTGTCTGACCGCGCTCGGCCTTGATGTTCTTCAGCGCCAGCCAGCCCGAAATCTCCTCCTCGAACTTGATGCGGATTTTACCATCCTTCTTCTCGAACTCGATGGGGGCATAACGCTTGGTGATGCGGTCGGCAGGGCCATTCTGCGGAATGAGTTTGCCGATGGGAGCATTCTTCTTGGCTACCGCCGCCCACGAAGAGTCATCGTACGATGCCGTAGCCCAGCCATCGTGCTCGAGGCGGGCATCGTAGTGCTCACCAAGATATATCTGATCGCTCACGATAGCGCTACGCTCGGCGCGCCACGAGGTGTCGCTGGTAATTATCTCGCGCGAGCCATCCACATACTCGATCTCCACCTGACCCATAAAGCGTGGTGTGCCATAACCCAATGCGGGCCAATACTGCACAACATCGTAGAAGCCGTTACCGAGGATTGCACCGATGGCATTCTCGCCCTGCTTCAGGAGCGATGTGATATCGTGCGTAAGGTACATCACAGTGTACTCCTCGAAGGGGTCGGTAACCACGATGGGGCGCGTATCGAGAGTAGGACGTGTGGTGTAGTTGGTCTGGTTGGGAGAGAGGTAATCCTCGCCCACACGCTCGCCATTGATATAGAGTTCGAAATAGCCCAAGCCTGTACCATAGAATAGAGCTCGCTTGATCTGCTTCTTAACAGAAAAGTCCTTGCGGAGCAGCGGTGCAGGCACAACCTCCTTGCTGCCCATCACATCGTACGACTCCTCGCCCTGCCACGGTGCGCCAATCCACTCGCCCTGCCACTCATTCTCGGCAAGGCCCATATGCCACGA
Source organism: Alistipes sp. (assembly GCA_017631035.1). Taxonomy (GTDB): domain Bacteria; phylum Bacteroidota; class Bacteroidia; order Bacteroidales; family Rikenellaceae; genus Alistipes. The sequence goes on along the minus strand of JAGBUB010000041.1, from coordinate 6,474 downwards.
TGCGGGTGCGCTCCACGCCGAGGGGTTACCACCCTCGTCCCACACCATCACCTGCCACCAGTAGGTGGTACGCGACTGCAGGGGTTTGCCTTTATAGGTGATAAATGCCGACTCCTCGGATGCAACCTTACCTGTATCCCATACCATCTGAGAGAAATCGGGCGAGGTAGCAACGCGGATGCGATAAGCACTCTGCGCCACTCCCTGCACCTTTGAGGGGTTGAGATTTACCCACGAGAGGCGGGGGTTTTGTATGTCGAGTACGGGCGACGACTCATACTCACAGGTAAGAGCCGAGGGTGCGATGGTAGCCACAGCAGCCACCGCAGGCAGACTAAGCAACAAAGCCAAGCCTGCAAGGATGCAATTACGCAACTTCATAGCGAATATATTAGGTTAGTTCTCCTCAAAAAGGTTTTGCTCCAACTCAGAGCAAAGGGCGGTGATAGCCTCACCGATGCGCCACGCCTCACGCTCATCGCTCACACGATTGGAGATGGCTCTGAGGTGGCAATACTCCACACCGAAGGCCTCGGCAACGGCTGCCACGGCAGCTCCCTCCATCTGCTCGATGGCGGGCACCGAGTCGGACGCAAGCCCTACGCCTTCGCCCGTACGGTTCACCGTAAGCGAACAAACGGCACGCAGAGTCGTAAGTGCGGGGTGGGTGTAAATCTTGTCGAATGACTTTGGCAGGCCTGCTACCCTATCGCTCACAACCTCGACAACCTCGCCAACCTTAACGCTCTCGTCGAACGTCCCTGCAATGCCACACAGCACCACACGCTGGGGCCGATGCTCCACGATGGCGCGAGCCGTAGTGGCGGCAGCGGCGGCCATACCAACACCTATCTCGACCACCATAGCCGATGGGTGCTGGGCACGAAAGGGTGCGGCCTCGAACGAGGTGGGAAAGAGGTAGAGCGTCTTCATCGCTTACTCACAGCCAACCATAGCCTCGACATCCTCAACGGTGATAGGAATCTGCTTTGAGCCTATCTGCTTTGAGCCTGTCTCGGTTACAATCATATCGTCCTCGAGGCGGATACCGCCAAAGTCGCGGTACTGCTCCAACTTATCGTAATTAACGATGCCCTTGCACTTGCCCTCGGCCTTATACTTGTCGATAAGGTCGGGAACGAAATAGATGCCCGGCTCGTTAGAGAGTACTGTGCCGGGTACCAGACGCCACCACTGACGGGTGATGCAGCAAGCAACCTCCTTGGCACGCTCCTCGACCTCGGCAAATGAGAACGAGCGCTCGCCGATATTCTCGCAGTCGTGAACATCCAAACCGATGCCGTGACCCAAGCCGTGAGGCATAAAGAGGTAGGCGGCACCTGCAGCGATAGCATCGTCAACCGAGCCACGCACCAAATCCAGAGCCTTCAAGCCCTCGATAAGGGTGCGGAACGCAGCATCGGAATACTCGGTGTACATCATATTGGGGCGCAGAGCCGCAGCGGCAGCATCGTGAGCCGCAAGGACTATATTATAGATATCCTTCTGCTTCTGCGTAAACTTACCATCGACGGGGAAGGTACGGGTGTGGTCAGAGACATAGCCATTGAGATGCTCGCCACCAGCGTCGCACAACAGCAGACGGCCTGCCTGCATAGTGCCCGAGTGGTCGTGGTTGTGAAGCACCTCGCCGTGCTGCGAGAGGATGGTGGTGAACGATACGCCTGTGCCATAGCGCAGAGCCATACCATCGACAATACCTGCCACCTCGTGCTCGGTGCGACCTACGCGGGTGTTACGCATAGCGGCAGTGTGCATCTGGTAGCCAATCTCGAAGGCCTCCTCTAGAGCGGCAATCTCCTCGGCACCCTTGGCCTCACGCATAGCAGCTACGGCAAAGAGCAGATCCCACGACTTGCGGGCGTGGAGCATCGAGGGGTGGATACCGAGTAGATCCGACATCATCAACTTGGTCTCGCCACGGTAGGGGGGCAAGTAGTGCACCTCACGACCCAGCGCGATAGCACGCTGAATGTCGGCCGTAAGGCTCGCCATAGGCTTAGCGCCCGCAACGCCTACACGGTCGGCAAAGTCGCGGATTGTGGGCTGGGGGCCCATCCAGATGATATCCTCAACGGTGAAGTCGTCACCATAGAGCGTCTCCTCGCCCGACTCAACGTCGATAACACCGGCCAGAGCGGGTACACTATGACCGAAGAAGTACATAAAGGTTGAATCCTGGCGGAAGTGGAATGTATTATTGGGATAGTTGAAGGGCGACTCCACATTACCAGGGAGCAAAATGATACCCTTACCTACGCGACGGCGCAACTCGGCGCGACGTGCTGAATAAATATCTGATGTAAACATAGTATGTAGTTTTAGTTTTAAGTGTTATACGTTGGTAAATACCTGGTCAACCTCCTCCGAGGGTACCATCTTGTATAGTTTGTCGCCACGACGAAGCGTCTGCGGCATCTTGATTGAGAAGTATGTTCCCTGCGGGATATGGTCAACAACCTGCTCCTTGAGAACCAAGCCCTCGGCCTCCATCTCCAGAACGCCAGTAGTTTCGCCCATCCACAGCAGTTGGTCGCCACGATTTACGGGCGCAGCCTCAACCAGCACCTCGGCAACGGAAATCTTCTTGAAGAAGTTAGTAACCTTGCCGATATATACCTTGCGCTGTGTGGCCGATGAGCCGTAGCGAGCCGTATGCTCGGCAATATCGCGACCAGCGTAGTAGCCCTCCCAGAAACCACGGTTGAAGACCGTAGAGAGCTTTTCTTTCAACTCGGCAGCCAGCTCGGGGGTGTATTCGCCACGCTCCATAGCCTTCAAGGCTGCATCGTAGCTCTCCACCACACGCTTAACATACTCCGCACCACGGGCACGGCCCTCGATTTTCAGGACGCGAACGCCAGCACCGATGAATTTATCCAAAAAGTCGATGGTACACAAATCCTTGGGCGAGAGGATATAGCGGCCATCGATAGCAAGCTCGCGGCCTGTCTGTACCTCCTTGATGAGGTACTTGCGACGGCAAATCTGACGGCACGCACCACGATTGGCCGAGCAGTGCTCCTCGTGCTCGCTCAGGTAGCACTTGCCCGAGATAGACATACATAGTGCTCCGTGGGCAAACATCTCAATCTGCACTCGCTCGCCACGTGGGCCACGCAGGTCGCGAGCCTCGATTTGCTGCGAGATATATGTAATCTGCTCAAGGCTCAACTCGCGTGCCAGCACCACGACATCGGCCCACTGCGAGTAGAACTCTACGGCCTCGATGTTGGAGATATTACACTGTGTAGAGATATGCACCTCCATACCCACCTTGCGGGCATACATAATGGCGGCCACATCGGCAGCAATGATGGCATCGATACCCTCCTTCAGGGCGCGGTCGATAACCTCACGTACCGCCTCCATCTCGTTATCGTAGAGGATAGTATTAACGGTGAGGTAGGTCTTAACACCAGCCTCGTGGGCAATGCGTACGATGTTTGCCAGGTCGTCGAGGGTAAAGTTCACCGCCGACTTGGCTCGCATATTCAGGACTCCCACACCGAAGTAGATGGCATCGGCACCCGCTCCGATGGCGGCGTGCAGCGACTCCATACATCCTACGGGAGCCATAATTTCAATATCTTTTCTTTTTATCATTTTTCTATGTTTTTCGTCTGCTTGAAGATTCCCTTCGCTCGCCAAAGCAAGTCGGGGAATGAGGTGGAATGGCTATTTCTTGCGACCCATCAGGTTCTGGGCAAATGTGCGCAGATGTTCGGTGCGCTCGGAGGCAAGTTCCAACGTATCGAGGATGGAGAGTGCTCGGTCGAAACGGGTAGATATCTGCTGGTTGATAAGGTGAGGGATATCGTAGCGGTCGTATACCTCCTTGACGCAGGCAATCTTCTGCGCATCGGAGAGCGACTCGTTAAGATGGGCTGTACGCAATATCTCGCGGTCAACGTCCGTAGCACGGCTCATAGCGTTGAGCATAAGGCAGGTCTTCTTGCCCTCAAGGATATCGCCACCAATACGCTTGCCCAGCTCCTCCTGCGTGCCATAGCTGTCGAGCAAATCGTCCTGCTGCTGGAACGCCAAACCAAGCTCCAGCGCATAGCGATAGATGCGGCGGCAATCCTCCTCGGAGGCATCGCCCAACACGGCACCAATCATAGCCGAGCCGGCCAACAAGACCGAGGTCTTGAGTTCAATCATATTCATATACTCAACAACCGACACCTTCTGCAGCGACTCGAAGTCCATATCGTACTGCTGGCCCTCGCACACCTGCAAGGCCATAGTGGTGAAGATATCCATTATGCGGTGAAGTTTTGCCGGGGGCGCCTGATGCAACATACGGTAGGAGTAAATCATCATTGCGTCGCCCGAAAGAATGGCCACATTGTCGCCCCACGAAGCGTAGACCGAGGGCTTGCCACGGCGCACGGTGGCATTATCCATAATGTCGTCGTGCAGAAGCGTGAAGTTGTGAAACATCTCGACAGCAGCCGCTACGGGCAGAGCATCCTGCAACGAGCCACCATAGGCATCGCACACGAGCATAAGCAACGACGGACGGATGCGTTTTCCGCCGCCCGACATAGAATAAAGGATGGGCTTATAGAGTCGTTGTGGCTCCTCAGGCAACTGAATCTGTGCGAGATAATTCTCAAACAAATCCAAAATTTCCTCGTTGTTTTTCATCGGCTGAGAGTATGTTTTTTAATGTTCGTGCCCCAAAATTAAGAAAAAGTTTGAAGAAAAAGAATTTTATACTTAACTTTGACCAAACATTTGTTAATGAATCTTAATTTTAATGATTTAACCATAAAACTACCAAAGACTATGAAAAAATTAGCAATGGGTATCGATATCGGCGGAACCAACACTGCGTTCGGTTTGGTTGATGAGGAGGGTACCGTATTCTGTGAGTCAGTAATCTCAACCGAGAAGTACAAGAAATTTGACGACTATGAGAACTACGTAAAGGCTTTGTGTGATGCTATGCACTCAATCATCGAAGGCGTATCGTTCGATTTCGAGTTGGTTGGTATCGGTATCGGCGCACCCAACGCAAACTACCATACTGGTATGATCGAGGCTCCCGCAAACTTGTGGAAGTTCCGTGACGATGAGCCCAATCCCGATGACAGCCGCCGTATGTTCCACTTCGTGGACGATATCAAGGCTTCATTCCCCGGTGTTGAGGTAGCTATCACCAACGACGCTAACGCTGCAGCTATCGGCGAGGGCGTATTCGGTAACGCTAAGGGTATGAAGGATTATGTTGTTATCACTTTGGGTACAGGTCTTGGCTCAGGTATCGTTAGCAATGGCGAGATGATCTACGGTCACGACGGTTTCGCAGGTGAGTATGGCCACGTAATGGTTGACAGCCGTGCAACAGGTCGTGAGTGCGGTTGCGGAAGAAAGGGTTGCTTGGAGGCTTATGCATCGGCTACAGGTATCAAGCGTACTGCATTTGAGCTTATGGCAAAGATGAACAACGATAGCGAGTTGCGCGAGATTCCTTTCTCTAACTTCGAGGCTGTTATGTTGTCAAAGGCTGCTGACAAGGGCGATGCTATCGCACTCGAGGCATTCCGTTTCACTGGTGAGGTATTGGGTAAGTCACTCGCTGACTTGGTTGCTTCTACATCACCCGAGGCTATCATCCTCTTCGGTGGCTTGGCTAAGGCAGGCAAGTACATCTTCGAGCCCACTAAGTGGTATATGGAGGAGAATATGATGGGTACATTCAAGAATAAGGTTAAGTTGTTGCCTTCAGGTATCGAGGGCAAGAATGCCGCTATTCTTGGCTCATCAGCTCTTATCTGGCAGAAACTCATGTAGTCTTAGTGTCAGACAAATAACAATGGCTGTCTGACGCAGGTTGGACAGCCACTTTTTTTTTATTTCGGATGACCGAAATATCGCAAGGTTAGTTAGTTTAATTAACAAGAAACAAAATGAAGAAACTTATACTTTTTGCTCTTTTGGTATTGCCCCTCGGAGTATGGGCACAGAGCGCAGCTGTGAAGAAGATTATGGAGATGTCGCGCGAGGATAACCGTGTAATGGAGCATCTCGACGTATTGTGTAACCGCTTCGGTGGACGCTTGGTTGGTTCGGCAGGTTTTGAGAACTCACAGGCGTGGATCGTAAAGCAGTTGGAGGATTGGGGCCTGGAGGTAACTCTCGAGAAGGCTGGCGAGGTTCCCGTAGGATTCAACCGCGGAGGCTGGTGGGGTCGTGCTATGGGCGAGTACTCTGAGACTCTCTACTTCACCACACCCTCATACACCGCAGGAACAAAGGGCAAGCAGCGCGGTCACGTTGTTATCGAGCCCCGCACACAGGATCAGTTCAACCGTATGAAGGGTACGTTGAAGGGTGCTTGGGTATTGATGGAGAGCAAGAGCACCGGTTGGCCTTTGGAGCATAGCGCCGAGGCTCGTGAGGCTCGCAAGGCTGCCATTGCCGAGAATGCTGAGATTGCACAGT
>JAGBUB010000040.1 GCA_017631035.1 Alistipes sp. | reverse complement strand
TGTCGAGAGGTCAAAGGTAAAGTTCTCGTTGGTAGATCAAACACACGGTGGCAGTTCAGGACCGAATCAATTTGGTATTAAAACCTATGCAGGCCGAGAAGAAGTCATTATGGTAAGAGTTGCTACCCAGATGTTCCTTTTCAAGAGTCTTGACTCCAACGGTAAGCCCAAGGCGCAATTAGGTGTTGATTATTTGGAATATTTGTACGAAAGCAAAGAGCGCCTCGATGCAGGAAATTACTATTTTGCGGCATATTGGAAAGATGGAAAGCCTGGTACAGGCAGCTACTACAACTATGTCAACAGTTGCACCGATAGCGACTATATCCCTGCTACGGAATACACACTCACATCGAGCCACCCGAATAAGTGGAAAGTGACACGTGTGAACAAGTATGTGTGGAAAATTGAGGATTTAGACCCAACGACCTATCAGGAGTTGACAATCACCTACAAATGTAACAAATGGGAGAGTATTATGACGTTCCAGGTAATCCCTCAATAATCAAACACAAGACTCAACAACAAGCGACCTTCCCTCAGGGAGGTCGTTTTTTTTTGCGTAAAATCGCCCTAAAACGCTAATAATTGAAAATTATTAGTATATTTGCTGTTTGAAATAGTATGCAATTAATTATGTCGGATTCAAGACTTAAGATAGGAATTACACAAGGCGATGTGAATGGCGTGGGCTGGGAGGTTATCCTCCGCACCTTTGCCGACCAGCGCGTAGCAGAACTCTTCACCCCCGTGGTGTATGGCTCACACAAGGCCGCAAAGGCCTATATGGCGATGCTCGACAAGGAGGAGTATGGCGTTCAGTTCAATGTAGTGGCTTCGGCCGATGATGCCCGCCGTGGCAAGGTAAACCTTGTCGATACGGGCGATGCAGTGCCCCAGCCGGGCGTACCCTCACCCGAGGGCGGCAAGGCTGCCGTCGAGGCTTTGGAGGTTGCCGTTCTCGACCTTAAGGAGGGCGCTATCGACGCTATGGTCACAGCCCCCATCGATAAGGAGATGGCGCAGGGCGATAAGTTCCGCTTTACGGGCCACACCGAATTTGTGGCATCGCACCTCGAGGGCGAGCCAATGATGATTATGTGCAGCGACCGTCTCAGAGTGGGTTTGGTTACAATCCATATCCCCGTGGCGGAGGTCAGCCGCAGCATCTCGAAGGAGAAGATTTTGCAATCACTCGCAACGCTCCGCCAGTCGCTCAAGGAGGACTTCGGCATCGTGGAGCCCCGCATCGCAGTGTTGGCTCTCAACCCCCACGCAGGTGAGGGCGGTATGCTCGGCACCGAGGAGCAGGAGATTATAAAGCCCGCCATTGAGGAGGCTTTCGAGCAAGGCACGCTGGCCTTTGGCCCCTTCCCTGCCGATGGCTTGTTCGCTGGTGGCGGCTATGCCAAGTACGATGCCGTGCTGGCTATGTACCACGACCAGGGTTTGACTCCGTTCAAGACCCTCTCGCCCGATGGCGTAAACTTTACGGCAGGCCTCTCGGCTGTACGCACCTCGCCCGACCACGGCACAGCGTACGACATCGCGGGCAAGGGTATTGCCGATGCGCAGTCGATGCGAAATGCTATCTATGCCGCTATCGACATCGTTCGCAAGCGCGAGCAGTGGGCCGAGTGGACTGCACGTCCGTTGCAGCACTTCGAGCGTGAGAAGGGCCGCGATATCTCAGTTAAGGATTTGAAACTGCCCGAGACCGAGGAGTAGAAGTTGTGAATTCAAAATGCAAATTGGTTTTTGCGTTTTCTGAAAATTGAGCTTTAGGAGATAGAAATATGTTAGACCAGAGACCCCGAAATACACGGTCAAATATGGCGCTTTGGGTATCAGTAGCGCTGTTGTCGATGATTGGTTTGTGCGCAAATGTTTACAAGTACAACACAGGCGAGCCTTTGGAGTGGCCATCGACAATTGCCGAGCTCGTTTGCCTTTTGGCCGCGCTGTTCTTCATCGTTGACTATATCCGTAAAAAGCGAACACAAAAAGAAAAATAAAGAAATTAACCGAGCTGAAGGCCGTATTCCGTCTCGTAATTGTGGAAGCGGACGTAGGCTCAAAACATAAAACTTAAATAACAATTATGATTAAAATCACTTTTCCTGATGGCAACGTTAAGGAGTTTGCCGCAGGAACAACTGCTTACCAAGTAGCCGAGAGCATCAGCCCTCGTCTCGCTGCCGACTGTCTGGCCGCTTCGGTAAATGGCGAGACCGTAGATATGGGTCGCGCTATCAATGAGGACGCTTCAATTAAGTTCTACAAGTGGGACGATGCTGAGGGCAAGCACGCCTTCTGGCACACATCGTCGCACCTCTTGGCCGAGGCTTTGCAGAGCCTCTATCCCGGCATTAAGTTCGGTATCGGTCCGGCTATCGACAATGGTTTCTACTACGACGTAGACTCTCCCACACCCATCACCGAGGGTGACCTTCCCGCAATCGAGAAGAAGATGCAGGAGTTGGCTCGTCAGAAGGAGGAGCTCGTTCGCTCGGAGGTATCGAAGGCCGAGGCACTCAAGACATTTACCGAGAAGGGCGATCAGTACAAGGTTGAACTCATTCAGGACCTTGAGGATGGCACCATCTCATTCTATACAAACGGCGACTTCACCGACCTCTGCCGTGGTCCGCATATCCCCAACACAGGTGTTATCAAGGCCGTAAAGCTTACATCTGTTGCCGGTGCTTACTGGCGTGGTAACGAGAAGAACAAGATGCTTACTCGTATCTATGGCGTATCGTTCCCCAAGAAGTCGATGCTCGATGAGTATCTGGCTATGATTGAGGAGGCTAAGAAGCGTGACCACCGTAAGTTGGGTAAGGACCTCGAGCTCTTTATGTTCTCTCAGCGTGTAGGCCAGGGTCTTCCTATGTGGCTCCCCAAGGGTGCTGAGTTGCGTGACCGTCTGGAGCGTTTCTTGCGCCAGATTCAGAAGGATTACGGCTATATGCAGGTAATCACTCCCCACATCGGTAACAAGGATTTGTACGTTACTTCGGGCCACTACGCAAAGTATGGTAAGGACTCATTCCAGCCTATCCACACTCCCTTCGAGGGTGAGGAGTACCTGCTCAAGCCTATGAACTGCCCCCACCACTGCGAGATTTACCGCTCGAAGCCCCGCTCATACAAGGATCTTCCCGTTCGTTTGGCGGAGTTTGGTACCGTATATCGTTACGAGCAGTCGGGTGAGTTGCACGGTTTGACACGTGTGCGTAGCTTTACACAGGACGATGCTCACCTCTTCGTGCGCCCCGACCAGCTTCTGGAGGAGTTCGAGAAGGTTATCGACATCGTGCTCTATATCTTCCGCACATTGAAGTTCGAGAACTACACAGCGCAGATTTCATTGCGTGACCCCAACAACACCGAGAAGTATATCGGCTCGGACGAGAATTGGGAGAAGGCAGAGTCGGCTATCATCCAGGCTTGTAAGGAGAAGGGCTTGAACACCACCGTTGAGTTGGGTGAGGCTGCATTCTATGGTCCTAAGCTCGACTTTATGGTTAAGGACGCACTCGGTCGTAGCTGGCAGCTCGGTACAATTCAGGTTGACTACAACCTCCCCGAGCGTTTCGACCTCACATATAAGGGCAACGACGATAAGTTGCACCGCCCCATTATGATTCACCGTGCGCCGTTCGGCTCTATGGAGCGTTTCGTAGCGGTATTGTTGGAGCACACAGCAGGTCGCTTCCCCTTGTGGCTTACACCCGATCAGGCTGTTATCCTCCCCATCTCGGAGAAGTTCAACGACTATGCAAACGATGTAGCTAAGCGTTTGGCAAAGGCTGACGTTCGCGTGCAGGTTGACGAGCGTAACGAGAAGATTGGCCGTAAGATTCGTGATAACGAGCTCAAGCGTATCCCCTTCCTCTTGATTGTAGGAGAGAAGGAGGCAGCCGAGGGTAAGGTGTCTGTCCGCGTTCAGGGCGAGGGCGATAAGGGTGCTATGACTGTTGAGGAGTTCGCAGCACACATCACATCACTCGTTGATGCCGAGATTGAAGCAAACAAAATGGAGTAATAACTCCGCTATTACATACTAAAGTTAAACAAACAACTAACTAATTTGGCAATTACACAGAAACCGTTTCCGCCACGTCCGATGAACGGCGGAAACAAGCCTCAACAGCAGCAGGGAATGCGAGGCCGCAGAGTAGAGAAAGAGAATCCCAACCGTATCAACAACGAGATTACCGCTCCTATGGTGCGTATCGTTGGCGATAACGTGGAGCCCAACTTGGTGGTGCCTATCAAGCAGGCTATCGCTATGGCAGATGAGATGGAGTTGGACCTCATTGAAATCTCTCCCAATGCCGAGCCTCCCGTGTGCCGCATTGCTGACTACCAGAAGTTCCTCTATCAGCAGAAGCGTAAGGCCAAGGAGATCAAGGCCAAGCAGGTGAAGGTAGTAGT
>JAGBUB010000039.1 GCA_017631035.1 Alistipes sp. | reverse complement strand
TTACATAGGCTACAACACAAAAAAGACGATTCTTAAAAGAATCGTCTGCTATTGCTAAAAAACTTGCGGTGCGTAGGGGACTCGAACCCCTGACCCCGTGCGTGACAGGCACGTATTCTAACCAGCTGAACTAACGCACCATTGCTGATTGCGTGTGCAAAGGTAGTATAAAAAATGTAATCTGCAAATAATTTTCGAAAAAAAAGTGCATCGATGGTGAAAAATGTGTCGAGAAATTACCGTTTTACTGGGTTGTAACAATGTTTGCCGAGGTGTAAGAGATGGCGGAAATATTTTTAGGATACAGATTTTAATTCCCTATATTCGTTGTTAGTAGTAGTGTAATGATGCCGGAGTAATAGAAAAGCGAGCCACCATCGGGTTGGCTCGCTTGATTTATTTTTCGAATATAGAGAACTGTACACTACCATAACTACGCAAAGAGGCGAATTTGGGGTGTGATGAAAAATCCTTACCCTTCGAGTGTTCGAAAATCAGGATGCCTCCCTCGCGCAGTAGGTCGCGCTCAAATACAAGGTCGATGACCTGCTCGCTACCCTCTAGATCGTAGGGGGCATCGGAGAAAATCAGATCGTACTGCTTGGCGCAACTCTTTAGATACAAGAATACATTGGCCTTGACGGGATGGAGCGTATTAAATCCAAACTCGCGAGCTGTCTGTCGTATGAAGTTATAATGCACGGCATTAATCTCCACCGAGGTGACTGACGACGCGCCACGTGATGCAAACTCGTAGCTGATAGAGCCCGTGCCGGCAAATAGGTCGAGTACTTCGAGTTCCTCGAAGTCGAGGCGATTGCCAAGTACGTTGAAAAGATTCTCCTTAGCAAAGTCGGTCGTAGGACGCGCACGTAGATTTTTGGGCGGAGTGATGTTACGGCCTCCGCATCGGCCACTGATAATTCTCATTATATATAGCTATTGATTGCGTCAGCCCAAGGGCGTGGCGCAGTATATATATAAATATAGGTATAAAAAGAGCCCGTCCTCATTGGGGACGAGCTCATATGTTCTCTCAGTAAAGGATTACTCCCAGTTACCAGCCTCGTTGTTTGAACCCTCCATAGAACCGAACTTCAAACCACCATATGCGTTGAAGTTGTTCTCACGGTCGTCGATGAGGTTAATAACGTTCTGACGATAAGCAATAGTATCGAGGTACCACTTATAAGGCGCACGGCACTCAACAACGGGAACCTTAACGTTACCAGCTGTTACGAAGTCAGCCTCAAGGATAAACTCAACCTTGTTGTCAGTGTGGGGGATGAAACGCAAATTCTGGATATCCTCCTTAGTAAGCTTGCGGGGGTTGAAGATAGTATCAACAACTGCGATGTTGTACTGCTCTACGTTCTTCTTACCCTGCTTCTTAAGCTGAGCCATAGCAACAGAGTCATCCTCGTCAACCAACTTACGCTCCATTGTGAGCGAGTCGTTCAAGATAAAGTTAATGAGTGAATCGAAGTCGCCAGTGAACTGCTGGTACTTGCTCTTGTAAGCACGCTGTGCAGCACGAATGTCCTTCAACTTAACGATTACCTCAGCATTACGCTCCTCCAACTGCTGCTCGAAGCTGATGGGAGTGTAGATAAGATTAGCAACCACATAAACCAATCCGATGATTGCCAGACCAAGAATAAATTGTATTCCCTTTTTCATTTTTTAGTTATTTGTTATTAAGTTTGTATTCCAATTCAAGATTAAAATCGACGACCAAATGCTTAACACTTATATCGCAGGCCAAATTTACGAAAAAATCTCATTCGAAACAACTTTTAGTCAGAAAAAAGTTGTAGAAATGTTATCCGACTACCTTTCTTCGCCTAAAAACGAGCAAATTTTCGTTCTGAACGGCTATGCGGGCACCGGAAAGACCACTTTGGTGGCGGCCGTTGTGGAGGTGTTGGAGCAGATGCAAGTGCCTACAGTTTTGCTTGCTCCGACGGGTCGTGCGGCGAAGGTCCTCTCGCGTTATTGCCATCGTCCGGCACTCACCATCCATAAGCGAATTTATCGTGAACGCACCACGGCTGACTATGAGTCGCACTTCACACTCAACATCAATAAGGAGCGCGGAGCTGTCTTTATCGTCGACGAGGCCTCGATGCTCTCCGACTCTACCTCCGATGGGCAGATTTTCGGTAGTGGCTCGTTGCTTGACGACCTTGTTAAATATGTGCGCTCGGGTCGTGATTGTCGTCTGATTTTGGTGGGCGATAATGCCCAGTTACCGCCCGTCGGATCTCCCTATAGTCCTGCCCTCGATGAGACCGTTATGCGAGGCTACGGCGAGGTAGTTTATGCCTCGATGGATGATGTGGTACGCCAACAGGCTGAGTCGGGTATCTTGTTTAATGCCACGATGTTACGCTGTATGCTTGAGAATGGAATTTGGGAGATTCCGCACCTTGAGATGAACTTTCCCGACGTGGAGTCTATCACGGGTGGCGAGGTGATGGAGAAGGTGCAGGAGTGCTACGATAAATATGGTAGCGAGGAGACCATCATAATCACCCGCTCAAATCGCCGAGCCAACCGCTACAACGAGGGCGTACGACGTTATAACCTCTCGGCCGAGGAGGCTATCGAGAGTGGCGACAGACTGATGGTGGTGAAGAATAACTACTACTTTACCGAGCGTGAGCAGGAGTGCCCGATGAGTTTTGTGGCCAATGGTGATGTGGCGCAGTTGCGTAAGATTCGCCGCTTCGAGGATTTCTATGGTTTCCACTTTGCTGATGCGGTGCTTTCGTTCCCTGACTATAACGACTATGAGATTGGATGTAAGATTTTGCTCGATACAATCACCTCGGAGTCGCCATCGCTTACACGCGAGGAGAGTCAGCGCCTGTTTTCGGAGGTGGAGCAGGATTATCTCGATATAAAGAGTCGCCTCAAGCGCCTCAAGGAGATTCGCGAGAATCCGCATTTTAATGCCGTGCAGGTTAAGTTTGCCTATGCCGTTACGTGCCATAAGGCTCAGGGAGGTCAGTGGAAGGCTGTTTTTGTCGATAGAGCACTCTTCGGCGATGAACCTATGACGGGCGATATGTTACGCTGGCTCTATACGGCTTTTACCCGCGCAACGGAGCGTCTGTATTTGGTGAATTTCGATGAGAGATTTTTTGAGTAGCGAAGAAATGCGATGCGGCGTTGTCTATGCTTAAATGTCGCGGCACAAAATTTTGTATTGACGGGTTTATTTTCTATCTTTGCATCTTAACATCGTATAATTTTGAACTCGTAAATTATGGCCGTCGAAAAGAAATATGTGGAGACACCCTTGATGAAACAATACTATCAAATCAAGGCTGTACACCCCGATGCTATATTGCTGTTTCGTGTGGGCGACTTCTACGAAACTTTTGGTGACGACGCTATCAAAGCCTCGTCGATTCTTGGCATCACTCTTACGCGTCGAGCCAATGGCGCGGCTTCGTCGGTCGAGTTGGCGGGTTTCCCTCACCACGCTGTAGATGTATATCTGCCAAAACTTGTCCGCGCAGGCGAGCGAGTGGCCATCTGCGAGCAACTGGAGGACCCAAAGTTGGTCAAGGGTCTTGTTAAACGCGGTGTTATTGAGTTGGTTACCCCTGGTGTGGTGATGGGAGATAACATCCTGCCGGCCAAGGAGAACTCATTCCTTGCGGCCGTGTGCTTTGGTGCGAAATCTACGGCTGTGGCATTTCTCGATATATCTACTGGCGAGTTTTATGTCGCTCAGGGCGACGACCGCTACATTGATAAACTGATGGCATCTTTCGCCCCCAAGGAGGTGCTCTATGCGCGTGGCTCGGCCGATCGTTTTCAGTCGTTATTCGGCTCACGTTTCTATACTTATCGCCTCGAAGATTGGGTATTCTCTTCGGAGGTGGGTTACGACCGTCTTTGCAAGCAGTTCTCAACACCCTCGCTCAAGGGCTTTGGTGTTGAGGGTATGAACGATGCCATTGCTGCAGCAGGCGCAGTGTTGTATTATCTGGAGTTTACCGAGCATCGCGACACGGCTCATATAGCATCCATCTCGCGTATCGATAGCGACGATGCTGTGTGGATTGATAAATTCACCATCCGTAACCTTGAGTTATTCAACTCGGGTGGCGGAGCTAAGACAAGTTTTACCGAGGTCATCGACCGCACACTCACTTCGATGGGTGGCCGTCTGCTACGTCGATGGGTGGCTATGCCTCTGCGTGATAAGGCTCGCATCAAGCGTCGTCAGGATGTGGTGCAGAGCATAATGAAGGATAGCTCTCTGGCTGAGGCCCTGCGTGAGCAGATAGCCTCGATTGGTGATTTGGAACGCCTCTCATCTCGCATTGCAGCTGCACGTATTCTGCCTCGTGAGCTGGTGCAACTTAAGTCTTCGCTCACGGCTATCGAAACCCTTAAGGCTCTGCTCGATTCTACTGACTCGCAGCCTCTGAACGCCATTGCCGATGAGATTGACCCCTTAACACAGTTGCGCGACCTGCTCGCTACTACCATCTATCCTGATCCTGCCAATAACCAGATACAGAAGGGTGGTGTGATTGCCGATGGTGTGTCGGCCGAGTTGGACGATCTGCGTCGTGTGGCTCTGCACGGAAAGGATGTATTGAGTCAGATTCTTCAGCGTGAGAGCGAGGCTACAGGTATTCCGTCGCTCAAGATTAGTTATAATAATGTATTCGGTTATTACATTGAGGTTCGAAACACTCATAAAGATAAAGTGCCCGAGACGTGGATTCGCAAGCAGACGCTTACTGCCGCCGAGCGTTACATAACCGAGGAGTTGAAGGAGTATGAGGAGAAGATTCTTGGTGCGCAGGATCGCATTCTTGCTATCGAGTTAGAGATATATAATGCCCTTGTTCAGCGTGCGGCAACCTACTTAAAGAGCATCTTGCGTGATGCCGCGGTGGTGGCTCGCCTCGACTGCTTGCAGTCGTTTGCTTCGATGGCTGTAGAGTGCCGATATGTGCGTCCTACGCTAGATGATGGTACAGTTATCGATATCCGTCAGGGACGTCATCCTGTTATCGAGCGACTGATGGGTGTGGGTGAGGAGTATATCCCCAACGATGTATTGCTCAACGATAACGACCAGCAGATAATGATGATTACAGGCCCCAATATGTCGGGTAAGTCGGCTCTTTTGCGTCAGACGGCGCTCATCATCCTTATGGCACAGATGGGTTCGTTCGTGCCGGCCGAGAAGGCTCATATTGGCCTTGTAGATAAGATATTTACACGTGTGGGTGCGTCGGATAATATCTCGCAGGGCGAATCGACATTTATGGTCGAGATGTTGGAGTCGGCAAGCATTCTGAATAATATATCGGGTCGCAGTCTTATCCTGCTGGATGAGATTGGTCGAGGTACAAGCACCTACGATGGTATCTCTATTGCGTGGGCTATGGTAGAGTATATCCACAACCATTCCGCAGGTCGAGCAAAGACTCTCTTTGCTACGCACTACCACGAACTTAACGAGATGGAGCACCTCTTCGAGCGTGTGAAAAATTACCACGTGTCGGTGCGTGAGGTTGATAACACAATAGTATTTATGCGTAAACTGCAGCGTGGCGGTACCGAACACTCGTTTGGTATTCACGTGGCGCGTATGGCGGGTATGCCTACAACGATCGTGCGTCGAGCCGAGGAGATACTCTCGTCGCTCGAAACAGCCTATGGCGATAACGATGTGTCGGCAGGTACGGCCGTGCGTCAGCGCAAGCGCCGTCAGCCTTCGGCAAAGCAGGTGGCCGAGGTGGCTGAGAGGGGTAATATGCAGCTCTCGATGTTCCAGCTCGACGATCCCGTGCTGGTGCAGATACGCGACCAGATCAAGGGCTTGGATATAAATTCACTCACTCCTATCGAGGCGCTGAATAAACTCAATGAGATAAAAAAGATTACAGGATTGTAATTGAGCTACTTTTGTTCTACAACTCTTAAGCAATTAGATATAGAAAAGGCCGCTAACGCAGATGTTGGCGGCCTTTGTTGTTCTATTGCAAGCGCTTTACGCGTCGATATTTGCGTAGTGAGCATTCTTCTCGATAAACTCTCGACGGGGCGGTACATCGTCACCCATCAACATTGAGAAGATGCGGTCAGCCTCGGCGGCATTCTCGATATTCACCTGACGCAAGATGCGAGTCTCGGGATTCATTGTAGTGTCCCACAACTGCTGTGCGTTCATCTCACCAAGACCTTTGTATCGCTGGATGTGAACACCCTTAGTGCCCATCTCCTCGATGATAGCATCACGCTCGGCATCGGTCCAGCAGTAACGCTCGTGGTTACCCTTCTTAACAAGGTAGAGGGGTGGGGTAGCGATATATACGTGACCATTCTCGATAAGCTCCTTCATCTTGCGGAAGAAGAATGTAAGCATCAATGTTGCAATGTGTGCACCATCGACATCGGCATCGGTCATAATGATAATCTTGTCGTAACGCAACTTCTCAAGATTAAGCGCCTTGCTATCCTCCTCGGTGCCGATCGACACGCCCAGGGCGATAAACATATTCTTAATCTCCTCGTTCTCCCACATACGGTGCTCCTGAGCCTTCTCGATGTTCAGGATCTTACCACGCAGAGGCATAATAGCCTGGAAATTACGGTCGCGGCCCTGCTTTGCAGTTCCACCCGCAGAGTCTCCCTCGACGAAGAAAATCTCCGCAATCGAGCGGTCGCGGCTTGAACAGTCGGCCAACTTACCCGGCAGGCCGGCACCCGACAACACGGTCTTGCGCTGTACTGCAGCACGTGCGTTGTGTGCAGCGTGGCGAGCTGTAGCGGCCAGGATAACCTTCTGTACGATAGCCTTAGCATCGCGGGGGTGCTCCTCCAGGTAGAGAGCCATAGCCGATGCAACAGCACCATTAACTGCGGCTGCAATCTCGCTATTACCCAGTTTGGTCTTGGTCTGACCCTCGAACTGAGGCTCGGCAACCTTCACCGATACCACAGCTGTAAGACCCTCACGGAAGTCCTCACCATTAATCTCAAACTTGAGCTTTGCCAGCATACCTGACTCCTCGGCATAACGCTTAAGGGTACGAGTAAGTGCCATACGGAAACCAGTCAAGTGAGTACCTCCCTCGATGGTGTTGATATTATTTACGTAAGAGTGTACATTCTCAGAGAACGAGTTGTTATACTGCATAGCCACCTCAACGGGAACACCATTGTACTCAGTGTCGATGTAGATAACCTCCTCGGTCAGTGCCTCGCCACGTGTAGCATCGAGGTACTTAACGAACTCCTGCAAACCATCCTTCGAGTAGAACTCCTCACGCAAAGGTGTGCCCTCCTCGTCCTTCTGACGCAGGTCAGAGAGCGAGAGGTGAATACCCTTGTTAAGGAACGCGAGCTCACGCAGACGGTTAGCCAGCGTGTCGTACTTATACTCGGTGGTAAGCGTGAAGATTGAGTTATCGGGCAGGAATGTGATGATGGTACCACGATCCTCGGTCTCGCCAATAATCTCCATCTGCGAAGTGGGAACTCCCTTGCTGTATGTCTGGCGATAAATCTTGCCACCACGATGAACCTCGGCGATGAGCTGTGTAGAGAGTGCATTTACGCACGATACACCTACACCGTGCAAACCACCCGACACCTTGTAGCTACCCTTGTCAAACTTACCTCCGGCGTGCAATACGGTAAGTACAACCTCCAAAGCCGACTTGCCCTCTTTCTCGTGGTAGTCGGTAGGGATGCCTCGACCGTTATCGCGAACGGTGATAGAGTTGTTCTCGTTGATGGTAACATCGATATGGGTACAATAGCCAGCCAACGCCTCGTCGATAGAGTTGTCCACAACCTCATATACGAGGTGGTGCAGACCCTTCTCGCCGATGTCGCCAATATACATAGCGGGGCGTTTACGCACAGCCTCCAAACCCTCCAGCACTTGGATATTCGACGCCGAATACTCCTCTTCGTGCTTTATAATTTCCTGTTCAGTACTCATTATTTATGCTTAAATTCTATTCCGATTCTTAAAACGTACAAAATTAGTCTTTTTTATCGACTTTTCCAAATAACGAATCGTAGATTCGGCAGATTATTGTGAAAAACTCTTCTTAAGGTCAATTTCGGCTATGTGTCCTTTCGAGAACATTATCGTGCGAGCAGGGTATTGCTCAATAAGAGCCGTGTTGTGTGTGGTCATCACGATGGCTGTGCCACGCGATGCGATTTCGCGGAAAAGACGCATAATTCCGTCGGCCGTAACAGGGTCGAGGTTGCCCGTGGGCTCGTCGGCCAGAATCAGTCGCGGAGAGTTAGTCAGTGCGCGTGCGATGACCAAGCGTTGCTGCTCGCCTCCCGATAGTTCGTGTGGCATTTTGTAGGCCTTGGTTTCCAATCCTACTACCTCCAGCACCTCGGCTATGCGACGGCGTATGTCGCCATCGTTTTTCCATCCTGTGGCACGCATCACGTCGTAGAGATTGTAGAATACGTTACGGTCGTCTAGCAGTTGATAATCCTGAAAAACAATGCCCATCTTACGACGCAAATAGGGTATATCGCTGCGCTTCAAACGACGCAGGTCGGTGCCGACGACATATCCCTCACCTTCAAGTAGTTGCACTTCCGCATAAAGGGTTTTCAACAGGGTGCTTTTGCCGCTTCCGACACGTCCGATGAAGTAGACCATCTCGCCTTCGGCAACCTGCAAATTCACCTCCGAGAGAACCAACTCATCGTCCGATTTAGGACGAGAAGCGTAGCCGTCGGTGTGGTAGATTGATACTCCGCGAAGATCAATGACGCACTTATTATTCTCCATATATTTTGTACTGTTTCAATTCCTACAAAAATAGGTATTTTTTGTGAAAAATATGCTTACTTTGTTAAAATAGTTTCAAATAATTTACCTTCCCATCAATAGTGGCGCAGGGGTGTGGTGATCATCTTTTCGGCTGGTGAAATTGGCATTTGTGGCATATGTAAAGTTGGGGCGTTTGTATGAAAGTAATTTTGGTGGTTATTTTATCTGAGAATCATCGTTGGTATTATAATTTTCTTGTTGTGGGGTAAGAAAAAAGTGAAAAAAAACGATTTATTGCAATTTTGGATTAAAAAATTAAAATTATTGTTTGAAACTGCCGAAAAAATGATTACTTTTGAACAAAATATACCCGCCTTAATCAAAAAGTGTGAGTTCGCACCTCTTCTGCGTGCGATGTGTGTAGTGGTGATGATTAGCTACGGGCGCATTGTAATAATTGAGTTGAGTTAAATATAACTATGTCGAAATCAGGAAGTAAAAAGAAATTTCTGCTCGTAGGTCTTGCTGGCCTCGTTGCCGGATTTTCGTTGATGATTGCATTTAATTATGTTTGGGTGAATAGCTCGAAGAACGAGTCTTGTATGGCTTGTCACTTTCACCCTGAGTCTGATGCGAGCTGGAAGCAGTCGTATCACTACAATAATGAGAGCGGTGTTATGACCGATTGTGCTGCTTGTCACCTTCCGCCCAAGGGCTCGTTTGAGTATGTTAAGGCGAAGATATCAATCGGCGTGAAGGACTTGTGGTCGTATATGACCAAGAATCCCGAGGATATGGATTGGTCAATCAATAGCGAGCTGGAGCACGCACAGACTATCGTCTATAACGAGTCTTGTAAGGCGTGTCACGTGAACATCTTCCCCAACGGCATCACCGATGAGGGTGTAACAGCGCACCTTTATTATGATGAGAACGAGGAGAAGCTCGACCTGCAGTGTATCAGCTGTCACCTCGATGCGGGTCACTATAACCCCAACTACAAGCACGAGGCCTTGACCGGCGCCCCCGTCACAAGCGGTGAGATTTATGCAGAGGCTACGCCCGTTAGTTCATTTGAAAACTTTACAGAGACTATTCCTGGCACATCGGCATCAATCAATATGATTGCTATCCCCGGTGGTTCATTTAAGATGGGTAGCCCTGATAACGAGCCTTTCCACAAGGCCGATGAGGCTCCTCAGCGCAATGTGACCATCTCGCCCTTCTTTATGGCTGAGGTTGAGGTTACTTGGGATCAGTTCTGGGCATTCTATGGCGAGACAATGTCGGAGGGTCGTACACACCCCGACGTTATATATGCAAACAACACACGCGAGGATTTGGACGCAGTGAGTGGTCCTACACCTCCGTTCGGCTTCCCCGATCAGGGTTGGGGCCAGGGTTCTCGTCCCGCTATCACTATGACTCACTACTCGGCCGAGACATTCTGCCAGTGGCTTTCGCTCAAGACCGGCAAGAAGTATCGTCTGCCGACCGAGGCGGAGTGGGAGTATGCTGCTCGTGGTGGAACAGAGACTCCATACTACTTCGAGGGTAGTCCGAAGGATTACACCAACGAGGGCTTCTGGAATGGTATGTTCGGTGCTGATACTACCGTTATCAATAGCCACGTTATCTATGTGAACAATAGTAAGAACCGTACTCAGGAGCCTACAAAGATGAAGGCCAACCCGTTCGGCTTGAAGAATATGTTGGGTAACGTAATGGAGTACTGTTCTGACTGGTATGCCGAGGATGCTTACTCTCAGATGCAGGATGGAGCAGTCGATCCTAAGGGTCCTGCAACAGGTACCGAGCACGTTGTTCGTGGTGGTTACTATGTTGACGATGCGGCCAACTTGCGTAGCGTAGCGCGTGGTAAGACCAACCACGATGCTTGGCTTAACACCGACCCGCAGAACCCGAAGAGTATCTGGTGGTACTCTGACATCAAGGGTGTTGGTTTCCGCGTAGTATGCGAGGTGCCCGAAGGTGTTAGCGCACAGTAATCAGTGATGAGATTGAACACAATTAAATAATAAGGTATATAACTATAAAACAACTTAAAATTATGAGCAACAACAAACTTAGCAGAAAGGACTTCTTGTCAATGTCTGCTGTATTGGGCGTATCAAGCCTCGTTGGTTCATCTGCAATGATGACCTCATGTTCTTCTTCAGAGCCTAAGAACACTCCTATCGAGCGTTTGCAGGGTGTTTATGTGCCCGTTTTGAACGATAAGGCTGATGATGGCCGCGAGTTGAAGGCTGGTGTTATCGGTTGCGGTGGCCGTGGTTCAGGTGCTATCGTAAACCTCTTGGAGGCTGCCAATGGTATTAAGGTTACTGCTTTGGGTGATACTTTTGCTGACCGTTTGGAGAGCTTGAAGAAGGATTTGGCAGAGAAGCACAATCAGGTTGTGCCCGATGCTAACTGCTTCGTAGGCTTCGACGCATATAAGAAGGTTATCGACTCTGGCGTTGATATGGTAATCATCGCTACTCCTCCCGTATTCCGTCCCGTACACTTCCAGTACGCAACTGAGAAGGGTGTTCACTCATTCCTTGAGAAGCCCATCGCAGTTGATCCTAAGGGCTACCGTATGATTATGGCTACTGCTAAGCAGGCACAGGCTAAGAACTTGAGCGTTGTGACTGGTACTCAGCGTCACCACCAGCGTCCTTACGTAGAGGCTTTGCAGCTTATCCGTGACGGTGCTATCGGCGAGATCACTGGCGGTAACGTATACTGGAACCAGGGTATGCTTTGGTATAAGGAGCTTCAGACAGGCTGGAGCGATATGGAGTGGATGATCCGCGACTGGGTTAACTGGAAGTGGCTCTCAGGTGACCATATCGTTGAGCAGCACGTTCACAACATCGACGTATTCTTGTGGATGACTGGCTTGAAGCCCGTTAAGGCTACAGCAGTAGGTGCTCGTCATCGTCGTGTAACTGGTGACCAGTACGACCAGTTCTCAGTAGACTTCGAGATGGAGAACGGTATCCACCTCCACTCTATGTGCCGTCAGATCGATGGTTGCTCTACTAACGTGAGCGAGTTCATCCAGGGTACTAAGGGCTCTTGGAACAGCGAGAACCACGAGATTAAGGATTTGGCTGGCAACGTTATCTGGAAGTACGACGAGGAGGCTGCAAAGGCTCAGTGGCAGCAGCACGACCCCTACGTATTGGAGCACGTTGATTGGGTTAACCACATCCGTAAGGGCACTATGCACGATGAGGCTTCAGAGTGCGGTATCTCTTGCTTGGCTGGTGTAATGGGCCGTGAGGCTGCTTACTCTGGTGCAACAGTAACTTGGGACGAGATGAGCGCATCACAGCTCGACTATATGCCCGAGAAGCTTGAGCTTGGCAAGATGCCTATGTCAGACTATGTTGTAATGGTAACTGGTAAGGAGAAGTAATAGCTCCCGACAGAGAATAATTATTGAGGGTGGCGAGGAGCAGAAATACTCCCTCTCCACCCTTTTTGCTTTGACAGTGAAGAGTCCCAAGTGTGAGTTTATCACTCGCGAACTAATCGATGGAGTGTGCCGAGAGGCACGTCTCTCTCCACGTTTGCGCAAAAACTATAACCTGCACCGCGATGAGTCAGAGCCGGTTAATCGCCTGCTCAATGCTATGCATCGTGGGTCGTATATCCCTGTGCATCGTCATCTCAACCCTTCGCTTAGCGAGAGTTGCGTGGTGCTACGTGGCCGTGTGGGCATAGTTGTTTACGATGATAAGGGTGTTGTTACTCACTCCCAAAAAGTGGGCGAGGGGTGCGGGGCTTGTGGCTTCGATATTGAGGCAGGCCTATGGCACGGACTTGTTGTGCTGGAGGATGATACCGTCCTGTACGAGGTTAAGCAGGGACCCTATACTCCCATCACGGCTGATAATATCGCTCCGTGGACACCTGCGGTGGAAGACACGAAGGCTGTCGTAGAGTTTGTCAAGGCATTGGAAAAGAGTTTTGAATAGATAATAATTCGATTTATGAATAGAAAAGAATTTTTGCAGAAATCGTTGTTTGGTGCTGCAGCAGTAGCTGCCGGTACATCGTCATTGGGTTTGATCTCATCGTGTTCTTCGGCTGAGGCTGTGAAGAACTCGCCCGAGTTGCGCCTCTCGTTCCAGGAGGGTATTGCTCCCGGCGAGTCGCTCAACGAGAAGTTCGACTTTATGGAGAACCTCGGTATCGTAGGTTTCGAGCCTGGTGGTGGTAACCTCGCTGCTCGAATCAACGAGATTCAGCAGGCGCTCAATGGCCGTAACATCAAGGTATCGGCTATCTGCGCAGGTTTCAAGGGCTTTATCTTGGCTGAGGATCCCGCAGTTAAGGCTGAGTTCGACTCGACTATGCGTGAGATCATCGCTGCTGCTGGTGAGTTGGGTTCAACCGGTGTTATTATGGTGCCTGCATTTAACTCGCAGAAGCCCTGTATGCCTCACACACTTGAGACTCGTGAGTATTTGTGCGAGCAGATGCACGAGCTCGGCGAGTACGCATTGAAGCACAATACTACTGTTATCCTCGAGCCTCTGAACCGTCGTGAGTGCCACTATATGCGTCAGGTTGCTGATGCCGCTGCTATTGCACGTGACTCAAAGAGCGCAGGCGTTAAGTGTATGGGTGACTTCTGGCATATGCAGGAGGAGACATCTGACTACGCTGCATTGTGGGCAGCAGGTCCCGAGTATCTGCAGCACGTTCACGTTGCCAGCCGTGGTAATCGTATTATGCCTGGTGAGGATGGCGAGTTGGATGTATACGTAGATGGTATGCGTGCTTTGAAGGAGATGAACTATCCTTATTATGTGAGCTTCGAGTGTGGTACGAAGGGTGAGCGTGCACAGACTGTTACTGCTGCCGTTAACCTCCTCCGTGCACAGTGGGAGCAGGCTTAATCCTATGTTTATGGGCGCTTTTGTGGCGCAAAAAATAGTTTGCTTATGACCTTAAAATGGGGTTATAAACGCGCATTTGTACGTTGTGCCTTGCTCTTTGCGGCGGGCACAGCGCTACAAATCGTATTTGGAGATTTGAATAATGAGTTTTTGCGCTATCCGTGGGGACTCATCATTGCTGTTAATTATCTCTATCTGTTGGTGCTGATTCATTTTCAGAAGAGCCGCTGGACGTGGCTCGGCCAACTTGCCGATCATTATGCCTGCACATCGTCGCTTGGGGCGATGATTGCGATGACCATACTCTTTGGTCTTACGCGACAGGACCCTTCTGCTGAGGGCCTTTGGGCGACGCTTGGTTTTACTCGAATGACCTCGTCGTGGGCATTTAATATCCTACTCTTATATTTTACCACTACTACGGGACTTGCCGTACTGGAGGATATGGCGCACATACGCCAACGTCGTGTGGCGGCTGTGTTGTCGCATTTTGCGGTGTTTGTGGTGCTTGTAGCTGGAATTTTTGGTAGTGGCGACAAACTGCGTGTGACGGTTACTACGCAGCAAGGACAGGCAACCCATTGGGGCGTGAGCCGCAGTGGCGAGCAGGTGGAACTCCCCTTCGTGCTTACTCTCGATGAGTTTCGTATGGAGGAGTATGCTCCAAAGCTGTATGTGCTTGATGCGATGAACCAGACCTCATCACGCGAATTCCTCTCGGTTGAAGAGAATGGAGCGCAGGCTACCATCGATGGGTGGTTGCTGACAGCAACGCAGAGCCTCGATATGGCGGGACGTATGCCCGATAGCGATGAGTATCGAGCTATGGAACATATAGGTGCTGCGCCGGCTGTCTATGTGCACGCGCGTAACCAACGCACCGGAGCACAGCGTGAGGGGTGGGTTAGTTGCGGTAGTTTTGTCTTTGAGCCATCGTATCTCTTCCTTGACGATAGATTGGCCGTTGCTATGCCTCGACGTGAGGCGAAGCACTACCTCTCGCGTATGAATGTCGTTACGGAAGATGGCGAGCATCTGAACTTTGATATTGAGGTTAATCATCCTGCCCGCATCGGAGCGTGGCGCATCTATCAGATGGGTTACGATACCGAGCGTGGTCGCTGGAGCGAGTTGAGCATCGTTGAGTGTGTTCGCGATGGCTGGTATTCGGCCATTCATATTGCACTTTGGACAATGCTTGCGGCAGGTGTTGTGATGTTTCTTACTGCAGGCGGTCGCCGCAAGAGAAAGGAGGTAGTGAAATGACCTGGGAACAATTGATATGGTATGCGGCTGCTGCCGTTATATGCTGGGTTGCGGGTGCTGTGATGGCATTTCGTGGTAAGCCTGCGTGGATGACAACCACTTCGTCGCTTGCAGGATCGGCAATTTTTATGGCATTTATCATTGGTATGTGGATAGCCCTCGAGCGTCCGCCTATGCGAACTATGGGCGAGACTCGATTGTGGTATTCGTTCTTCCTCTCGTTGGCAGGCGTAGCGGTATATGTGCGTTGGCGATATAAGTGGATTCTATCCTTCAGTACGCTTATGTCGGTAGTCTTTATATGCGTAAATCTGCTTAAGCCCGAGATACATAGCAAGTCGCTGATGCCCGCTTTGCAGAGCGTGTGGTTTGTGCCACACGTCATAGTATATATGTTTGCCTATGCGATGATGGGTGCCGTGACATTGTTTGCCCTCTATCTCTGGCTTCGTAAGTACGATGCAACGGATGATGAACTTAAGGTGTGCGATAATTTAGTGCGCATCGGTTGGGCATTCCTCACGCTCGGAATGATTATGGGAGCGCTGTGGGCCAAGCAGGCGTGGGGCGACTTCTGGACGTGGGACCCCAAGGAGACGTGGGCAGCGGCAACGTGGCTTTCCTATCTGCTATATCTGCATATAAGAGGTCACGTCAAGGATCAGAATACACTCTTTGCCTTGCTGATTTTCTCATTCCTGCTTCTGCAGATGTGTTGGTACGGTATTAATTATCTGCCGTCGGCACAGGGTGCAAGTATTCACGTATATTAAGAAATAATTTTCTTATTCAGGGTGGGGAGTATTCCGCAATGACTGCCGATAAGCTCTGGGCGAAATACCCTCGACGCGCTTAAAGTACTTTCCAAATACAGACTGCGAGGGAAAGCCAAGCTCGTCGCTTATCTGTTGTATGGTCATCGAGGTGGATGAGAGCGAACTCTTTGCGTAAAGAATGACATATCGCTCGATCCACTCTAGTGCAGTCATTCCCGTAGTCTGTTTTAGTAGCGTAGAGAGGTATTTGTTGGTGATACATAACTTATCGGCATAGAATCCAATATCCCTCTCGTGCTTGAAATTCTTCGAAACCAAGTCGATAAACCTCTCGCACATTTGCTCTTGCGTTGTCATCGTCGTGGGCGCGTTCTGTGTGTTGTGCGCATAGTAGCCAAGACCATAATAGTAGGCCGAGAAGAGGTGCCTAACGATCTGCTCGCGGTAGGGATTATCCTCCTGCTTCATAATGTTTGAGACCTGTCGGTAACACGACAAATAGGCCTCTAGCATCTGCTCCGATATGCTGTGGAACTGCGTATTTTGCAGAAAAAGCCTCTCCTGCAGGCCGACAGGAAGGCTCAGAGAGTCGGTGAACTCCTGACTCATCATAATACCAAAGCCCGAAAACTCATCATCAGCCTCAAACGATTCGATCACCTGCCCACGAAGAAAAATTGCCATAGCGGGGGCGTGGAGTGAGTAGGTGCGAAAATCAACCGTGCACTTTAGGCTACCCGACGTAATCACAATCTGGGTTGCCATAGTGATCTTGTAGGGAACGCGGATTCCTCTGATGAGAGTCTCGTTTTCGAGTAGAATAATATCATCTAACATCGCTGCATAATTTTTCTGCAAAATTATACAAATAGGAATAATTGCACAAAAAGTCTGCAGTTTTTTATGCTTAAT
Source organism: Alistipes sp. (assembly GCA_017631035.1). GTDB lineage: Bacteria > Bacteroidota > Bacteroidia > Bacteroidales > Rikenellaceae > Alistipes. Next base: position 37,819 of record JAGBUB010000039.1, on the reverse strand, counting down.
ACTCCTTGTAAAAGAATATCTGTCTAATTATTCGGTAATTCATCCCTTTAATCAGCGCTTGCGCTGCTGTAACTTTGCAGCAACAATCAATCAAACAAGCGCAGTATGAAAAATGTAATTTATCTTGTAACGGGAGCAGCCGGTTTTATGGGCTCGAATGTGTGCGCTCAACTTCTGGAGCGTGGTGATAAGGTGAGGGCTTTTGTGCTTGATGGCGACAAGGCCGCGCGATACATCCCGGGGGATGTGGAGATCTTCTATGGTAACCTCTGTGATAAGGCTTCGCTTGAGCCCTTCTTTGCAGTCGATGAGGGCGTGGAGACGATCTGTATTCACGTCGCAAGTATGGTTACGGTCAATCCATACTATCGCAAGCTGTTGCTTGATGTGAATGTCGGCGGAACTGCCAATATTATCGATATGTGTCTGGAACATAAGGAGTGCCGCAAGTTGGTCTATGTCAGCTCGACGGGTGCGATTCCTGAGCGTCCGCACGGCGAGAAGATTCGTGAAGTCGAGGAGTATGTTAATTTGGACGAGGTTGTGGGATGGTATAGCAAGAGCAAAGCGATGGCTACGAACAATGTCTTTACTGCTATCCGCGAGCACGGCCTTCGTGCAACGGTGGTCTATCCGACGGGCATTATGGGTCCCAACGACCACTCACAGAGCGAGACAACATCGACAATCATCAAGATCATCAAGGGTGAGATGCCTGCTGGTATCGATGGGTCGTTCAATATGGTCGATGTGCGCGACCTTGCTACAGGGTGTATTGCAGCGGCAGACAAGGGACGCATTGGCGAGGGGTATATTCTTGGAAATGAGGTTATCCGTTTCCGTGAGATGAGCCGAATCATTTCGCTGGAGGCGGGGTGTAAGCCTGTAAAATTCTTCCTACCGATTTTCCTTGCCGAGATGATTGCCCGTTCGATGGAGCGTCGCGCTGCCAAGACGGGTAAGATGCCGTTGATGACTACATTCTCGGTCTATAATCTCAAACGTAACAACGAGTTTGATTACAGCAAGGCCGCGCGCGAGTTGGGTTACACCACGCGAGCGCTGGACGTTACGCTTCGCGATCAGATTAAGTGGCTCATAGATAATAACTTAATATAAACAAAGAGGGCTGTCGCAACAATTGCTGGACAGCCCTCTTTTATCATATGCACTCGTCTTACTTCTGACGGAAGTAGATCTGGATAGGCACACCCGAGAAGTCCCACTGCTCGCGCATCTTGTTCTCCAGATAGCGGCGGTACGACTCCTTGATATACTGAGGCAGATTCACGAAGAATGCGAACTGCGGTGTGGGAGTAGGCAACTGCGTAGCGTACTTGATGCGGATATACTTACCCTTTGTAGATGCAGGGGGATAATCCTCGATAATGGGCAGGATGTAGTCGTTGAGTTCGTGTGTGGGAATTCGACGCTTACGTGAGTTGTATACTCGGATAGCCTGCTGCAACACCTCCAGAATACGTTGCTTGTTCAGCACTGATGTGAAGATGATAGGTATATCGTTGAACGGAGCGAGCTTCTTCTCCAGGAACTCCTTCCACTCCTTCATAGTATTGCTCTCCTTCTCGATAAGATCCCACTTGTTTACAACAATCACACATCCCTTGCGGTTACGCACAATCAGATTGTGGATATTCAAATCCTGTGACTCCAGACCCTGCTGCGCATCGAGCATAAGGATACATACATCTGAGTTCTCGATAGCACGGATTGAACGCATCACCGAGTAGAACTCCAAATCCTCCATCTCCTTGCCCTTCTTACGCATACCGGCGGTATCAACCAGATAGAAATCCATTCCGTACTTGTTGTATCGGGTGTGGATAGAGTCACGTGTTGTACCTGCGATGTTGGTCACGATGTTACGCTCCTCGCCCAGGAGTGCGTTGGTGAGCGATGACTTACCAACGTTGGGACGGCCCACGATAGTGATGCGGGGCAGGTCGTCGAGCTCCTCAGCCTTGGTATCCTCGGGGAGCTGCTTGAGAATCTCATCCATCAAGTCGCCTGTACCGCTACCCGACATTGAACTGATGCAGAAGATATCGCCCAAACCGAGTGAGTAGAACTCGTGTGACTGATATATGAGGTCGTAGTTGTCAACCTTGTTGCACACCACGATAACGTTCTTGCCCGAACGACGCAATACGTCGGCCATCATCATATCAAGGTCGGTAACACCTGTCTTAACCTCAACCATAAAAAGAATAAGGTCAGCCTCGTCGATTGCGAGCATCACCTGACGACGGATGTCGTCCTCGAAAATATCATCGGTGTTGACTGCATATCCGCCCGTGTCGATAATAGAAAACTCCTTGCCGTTCCAGTCGGTTTTGCCGTAGTGGCGGTCGCGAGTGGTACCAGCTGTCTCATCGACAATAGCCTGACGATGACCTACCAAGCGGTTAAACAGCGTTGATTTACCCACATTGGGGCGACCTACGATTGCTACTAAACTCATATTGTATCTTTCTTATTAATGTTTTCCTGTGTCATCAATCTCTTTTGTCCTGGAAGTCATACCTTGCGGGTTCTATGCTCGTTACAACTCCTAATGCTTTAGGCTAAAGAGAGTAAATTTGGCGCAAAGATACTAAAAAGGCTGGGAAGAAAAAAGTTTTCACAAATAAATAGGTGTGTGGGTATGATGTTTTCGGAAAAATTAGTATATTTGAAGATTAGATTACACTTAGTTGGGAGCATAGTCAAGACTTAATATATGAAACATTGGAGATTGCCACTACTCATTCTTGTCGTGTTACTATCCTTCGCCAGCGTTGGCGTGGCGCAGACTCGTTACACCTACAAGCCGGCTGCCGACAAGATGATGGAGATGGGTGTGTGGATAGGTGCTTCGGCAATGCATATGACTATGGACGCTGCCGATGGGCTTACTCTTCAGCCCAAGATTGGTGTGAGGGCAGCGCTCGAGATGGCTATGGTGTGGCACGATGATTATGCTTTGCAGATTGAATTGGCCTATGTTCACAATCGAATCGATGCCTTGCGTGCGGGTGCTGAGTACGATGTGAAGAGCAATGTTATGGAGATTCCCATAATGTTCTCATATCGTGGTTTGGGTATAATGCGTTTCAATGTAGGTCCCGTATTGTCGTTGGCCTCGGCAGGTCGCTATAGCAATGGTATTGAGCGCATTGAGTTTGGCCGTATGCGCCCGACTCTGGGTTATACAGCGGGCCTAGGAGTGGAACTTTCGCAACATATCACTGTTGATGCCCGTTTTACAGGAGGGTTGGCCGACACCGATAACTACTTCGAGGGAGTGGAGTTTCGCTCATCCTCATATTGGGCAACGCTCGGTGTGACATATATGTTTTAGAGATTGATTTATGGAGGCAATAAATAAAGAGATATTGATTGAGGGTGTTGATCCTCGCGAATTGTATGGTGCGCAGGACATCTACCTCGAACTTATGCGCGAACTATCGCCCAAGGTGAAGATCGTAGCACGCGGCTCGTCGCTCAAGGCGCTCGGTGCAAAGCGTGATGTGGATGCCTTCGAGCGCAAGATGAATGCGCTGGTGGAGTACTACATCAAGTATGGCCACATCTCGCGCGAGGTTGTCGAGCAGGCGTTCTCGGCAGGTTTGAGTGATTGTGTTGAGCCCAAGGCCGATAAGGATACCATTGTTTTCGGCAATAACGGCAATGTTATTCGTGCCCGCACGGTCAATCAGCGCCGTCTGGTGGAGTTGTACGAGAAGAATGACCTGCTTTTTGCAGTAGGTCCTGCTGGCTCGGGTAAGACCTATACCGCTATTGCTTTGGCTGTTAAGGCGCTGAAGGAACGTGAGGTGCGCCGTGTAATTTTGACACGTCCGGCGGTAGAGGCTGGCGAGAAGTTGGGTTTTCTGCCTGGCGATATGAAGGAGAAATTAGATCCCTACTTGCAGCCTCTGTATGATGCTCTTAACGATATGATTCCAGCTGCCAAGTTGCAGAAATATCTCGAAGATGGCACAGTGCAGATTGCACCGCTTGCCTATATGCGTGGTCGTACGCTGGACAATGCCTTTGTGATTTTGGATGAGGCGCAGAACACCACTCGCTCGCAGATTAAGATGTTTCTCACGCGTATGGGTCGCAACGCCAAGTTTATCGTTACGGGCGACGTTACGCAGATTGACCTGCCTCGTAAGAGCGATAGCGGTCTTACGGGTGCTATGGCTACACTGCAGGGTATCGAAGGCATAGGTATGGTGGAGTTCGATAAGCGCGACATCGTTCGACATCCGCTCGTTAAGCATATTGTCGAGGCCTTCGACCGTGCCGCCGAGCGTGAGACACCGCTGGTGAAATTTCCTAAAGAGAGAAAAGAGTAATAATAACCTATAAAACATAAAACTATTATGGATAAGAATTTGGCAGGCTTGAGCCCTGCACTTGTTTGGAAGCATTTTGCTCAGATTTGTAACATTCCTCATCCCTCAGGCAGCGAGGATAAGATTCGCCAGTATCTGGTTGATTTCGCCGTTGAGAAGAGTGTTGAGCATAAGGTCGATGAGGCTGGTAACGTCTATATGTCGAAGCCTGCAACCGCTGGCTACGAGGACCGCAAGGGTATCGTTATTCAGGCTCATATGGATATGGTGCCCCAGAAGAACAACGATAAGGAGTTTGACTTTATCAACGACCCCATCGAGGCCTATATTGATGGTGAGTGGGTAACGGCCAACGGCACAACGCTGGGTGCTGACAATGGTATCGGTGTAGCGGCTATCTTGGCTGTTATGGAGGACGACTCAATCGAGCACGGTCCTATCGAGGGTCTTATCACCGCAACCGAGGAGACTGGTATGGATGGTGCTTTCGGCTTGAAGGGTGGCCTTTTGAAGGGCGATATCCTGCTTAACCTCGATTCTGAGACCGAGGGTGAGTTGTACGTAGGTTGTGCAGGCGGTATGGATGCCAACGTGGTGTTCAACTACGAGGCTGCGACTACCCCCGAGGGTAAGGCTCTTACAATCGCTGTGAAGGGTTGTAAGGGAGGTCACTCTGGTATTCAGATTGTGTGCCAGCGTGCCAACGCCAATAAGTTGTTGTTCCGTCTGTTGCGTCAGATTGCTGCTCAGTGCGATATGACACTCTGCTCGGTTGATGGTGGCGGTTTGCGTAACGCTATTCCTCGCGAGGCTACAGCGGTAGTTGTGGTGCCTGCAGAGGCTGAGGCTAACGTGTTGGCTACAGTTGAGGCATTCGAGAAGACCGCAATTGTGGAGTTTGCCGATATCGAGGACTCTATCTCAATCAAGGCAGAGGCTTGCGACGCCCCTGCTGAGTCTATCCCCGCTTGCGTTGCGAAGAATCTTATGGCTGCCGTTGTGGCGTGTCCCGATGGTGTAGCGAAGATGTCGGTTGCAATGGAGGGCTTGGTGCAGACCTCTAACAATCTGGCTCGTGTAGTATCTGACGGCAAGCAGATTAAGTTGCAGTCGCTTATGCGTTCATCAGTACGCTCTGAGAAGGAGGCGTTGGGTGATTCAATCAAGGCTGTCTTTGAGTTGGCAGGTGCCGAGGTTGAACTCTCAGGCTCATACGATGGTTGGGCTCCCAATATGCAGTCACCCATCCTGAAGGCTATGTTGGAGTCTTACGAGGCTCTCTACGGCAAGTCACCCGCAGTGATGGCTATCCACGCTGGTCTTGAGTGCGGTATCATCGGTTCGAACTATCCCAATCTCGATATGATTTCGTTTGGCCCGACCATCTGCTATCCTCACTCTCCCGACGAGAAGGTGGAGATTGCATCTGTAGAGAAGTTCTACGACTTCCTGCTCCATACTTTGAAGAACGCACCTAAAAAGTAGCATTGTGCAACAGGCTCCGATAGATAAAATTTGGTATGTCATTGTCAATCCCGTGGCTGGTTTTGGTCGCGGGCTTGGCGACTTGCCGCATATCACCAAGCTCATACGCGAGAACGATATTCCTTACGAATTGGTCTTCTCGCAGCATAAACATCACGTTACTGAGCTCACGGTTCAGGCCGTTAATGATGGTTATCGCCATATAATGGTAATCGGTGGTGATGGCACCCTGCACGAGGTGGTCAATGGTCTCTTCATCCAGCAGGTGGCGCCCGTCGATGCCGTCACTGTGGCCGTAATCCCCGTGGGTACGGGCAACGACTGGATTCGTATGTATGGCATACCGACTCGCTACTCCGAAGCTATACGCGCTGTGCGCGAGGGACACACTCTGTTGCAGGATATTGGCGAGGTGCATTACGAAGAGTCGCATTATGCTCAGGTGCGCTATATGGCCAATGTGGCAGGAGCGGGCTTCGACCCCTCGGTTACTAAGATTTATGAGCACTATAAGGCTCAGGGTCGCCGTGGCAAGCACCTCTACGCACAGGGTTGTGTGGAGAGTTTCTTCCGCTATAAATCAACAGGCGTGAAGGTGTGGATCGATGGCGAGTTGGTGCATAAGAATTTGTTATTCAGTGCCGCTATTGGTATCGGTAAGTATAACGGAGGTGGTACACAGCAGTTGCCGTTGGCCGTTGCCGACGACGGATTGTTCGATATCACGCTCTATCGTCCGATGCACTGGTGGCAGATTATCTTCCGTCTGCATCGCTTGTTCAATGGCGACATCTATAGCATTGGCCACGTCAAGCACTATCGTGGTAGCCACATCCGAATTGAGTCTACGCCCGATATAATGGTGGAGGTCGATGGCGAGTTGCTCGGTGGCACACCGCTCGAGTTCAAGATGCATCCACGATGCGTGCGAGTGGTGGTAAATAAAGACTATCTTGAATAGGAGTGATTTTATCATAATTTAGGGGTGCCCACTTAGGACACCCCCTTTTGTTGTTAGGAAAAAGGTATATTACATCAGGCTTATGGTGCAGGTGTTATCTCTACCTCATCGACCTCGATTACCCAGTTGAATAGTTCGTTGGCACACTCGCTCTGCAACTTCTTTATCGTTGAGGTCGAGGTTGTATCGGCAACTATTGCCACCAGAAACTGCTCCACTGTGAGGAAGGTGTTATTTACCTTTTGCGCCAGACAGCGGTAGAAGTCGCGCTGCTGTTCGTGAGTCAGGCGGTCGGGTAGTATACCTTCGCTGACAAGGTATCGGTAGGGGTAGATGTGTCGCATATTGTGTGCGTCGGCGTCGAGTTCGTCTATTATGGCTGTCATCACAAACATATCGATGGTATCCTGCACGCCATCCATCTCAATGAACGAGGTGTAGACGGGATACACGGCCTCGATGTCACCCGTAACGCTATCGGTGAAGATGAGGAATTCGGGGTCGGTCAAATCCTGCAGATATATCATATCGCGATATTGGCGCAGATTCTCACGCATAGCCTTGCGTTGTTCGTGGTCCCATTTAGCCTTTTGTGAGCAGCCCACGATGGCAACAGCGGCCATAATGAGCGTGAGTGAGAGTAGAATTTTTTTCATATAGCATCTGTTTTTTTGAATAATTCTTCCTCTGATTGAACAAGAGCTGTGCCAAATCCTCGCTCCCCGATGCAAAATGCTATATTGTCTATATTTCTGCCCAAAACTAATATATAATATAAAAAAAGTGCCCCCGATGAGAGGAGCACTTTTTTTTGTGTCGTATTAGAATGAGTATTTTACCAACAGGCAGGCTCGTGTGTTGGCTACCTCTCGCAGGGCCTTGCTGCGACCATTAAGTGCCACGTCGCCATAGCCTACGGCTGTGTAATCCATCTCGAGTGCCACTTGCAGGCTCTTCAGTGTGTAGGTTATCGAAGGACTTATGCGATAGAGATAATCGGTGTTCTTTGCTCCTCGCATCCAGAAGTCGTTGGTCGATATGAAATCCTTCTTTGCACCCAGATTCTTCACATAGCCCAGGAAGAGACCTGCACGCCACTTGCTGCCATAGGTGGCGTTGAGCCACGATACGGCTGAACGTATGGGCGCATAGTCGTAACTACCAGTCTGCGTGTCATAATCGGTAGCGCCAAAGCCACTAACCATAATCAGATGTGACGTGTTTTGTGCATAAATGGCCTTGCCCTTGATGTTGAACTTGCCCCTCTTGTAGTCGGCGAAGATCTCGGGTGAAAGGCCTGTTACTCGGTCATTTACACTCACCTCTACGCTCTGCATCTGTGTGCTACCATCGTCGAGTGTTATTTCTCGCTGCACTTGGCTCTTCTTGCGTGGCATAATACTCAATACATCGACTCCTACGCCATATGTGAAGTGCTCGCCAACGTGCTTTAACGACATATACAACTCGGGAATCATACTCCATCTCGAGTAGCTGACGTCGGCACCCATAGGGCCTACAGATGTGTTGGGAAACTGATACACTGCCGCTACATTAAGGTCCCAGCCTTTGCCTAAGTCGGCAATGACTTTAAGTTGCGGTGAGCGGTTGAATGGGGCGAATGGGGCTCCCGTAGAGAGTCCAACCACCGATGGCATAACCTGATTGACCATAGGATGCCAAGTCTGGCCGAAGACCATCGACAGACGCTCCCAATTGAGTGCTACATATGCCTGACGAATTCTGAGCAGGGTATTGTTGGCTCCATAGCCGCAGAAATCGGCCTCAATCTTAGCTGAGCTCTTGGCCTTCCATATCTCGGGACCCGATACGTCCAGACCCAGACGGGTTGTAAACGATACGAAGCTGAACTTTTGCTCGGCGTTGATATCCTCGCTGCCATCGGCGTTTAGTTCTACGTCCTTGGGCATTATATTAAACATCTCGCCAAATACGGTTACGCACTCGCGTGTGTCGTAACATACATAGTTACTCACAAAACCGTAGGGCTTCAGTTTTATTGCCGAGTTGTTCTGAGCCTGTGCTACGGATGACAGACACAGCATAAGCGCTAAAAACAAAATCTTCTTCATAGTAAAGCAAAAATTGTGTTTTGCGAAGAGCGTAATATGCTCTCCAAAATTCGGCAGCAAAGTTAATGATATTTTTTAATAAGTGGGGGCTTGTCGGAATTGTTATTTATATGTTGAAAACATTTTCATACGCAGGCTCGGCAGTTAGGATATTTTGCTCAACTTTGTGCCGGATAAAGGTGTTCAAAGCGGTAATGCCGCCAGGAATGAAAAGGGAACTTCGGTGTAAATCCGAGACTATACCCGTAGCTGTGAGTTTATTAACACTCGGTGCATTCTTAATGACCACTGCCTCCGTTAGCGGGAAGGTCGCACTGAGTAAAACGAGTCAGAAGACCTGCCTATGTCTTATATTTAGGATGCTTTCGGGTGATAGAGCGTCAAGATAGAGTCTGTTGGGCGATGTGTGTCGCCGTCTCTACTCCTCCCGCAAGCGTTGCGACGAAAAATATTTAAAAGTTAATTATATATGATACAGACAGTAGTCAAAAGAGATGGTCGTATCGTGGGCTTCAACCGCGAGAAGATTGCCGCTGCAATCCGCAAGGCAATGCTAACTACCGAGGCTGGCGAGGATGATATTCTCGTTTATAAGATTGTCGACCGTATTGAGTTCAAGGGCAACGAGCAGTCGTCCGTTGAGGAGATTCAGGATATGGTCGAGATGGAGTTGATGGCATCTCCCCGCAAAGAGGTAGCAAAGAGTTATATCGCCTATCGCGATAAGCGCAGCATTGCCCGTAAGGCAAAGACTCGTGAGATGTTCCTCGAGATTGTCGAGGCCAAGTCGAACGACGTTACGCGCGAGAATGCCAATATGAATGCTGACACTCCTGCAGGTATGATGATGAAGTTCGCTTCGGAGTCCACCAAGCCCTTCGTTGACGATTACTTGCTTTCTGAGCAGACTCTGTGGGCTGTGAGGAACAATTATCTGCACATCCACGACAAGGATTACTATCCCACAAAGTCGCTTACCTGCATTCAGCATCCGTTGGATAAGATTCTCGAGCACGGTTTTCAGGCTGGTCACGGCGAGAGCCGTCCCACGAAGCGTATCGAGACAGCATCGATTATGGCTTGTATCTCAATGGAGACTGTTCAGAACGAGATGCACGGTGGTCAGGCCATTCCTGCATTCGATTTCTACCTTGCACCCTATGTGCGCCGTAGCTTCATCGAGGAGATTAAGACCATCGAAAATCTTACAAGCATAAATCTTAAGCACCTCTATGATGTGGAGATTGAGGACTACGTTTATCGTGATCTGGACTTCCTGCAGGGTGACGAGCGCTTCAAGCAGCACGCCATCAACCGCACCATCAACCGCGTACATCAGTCGATGGAGGCTTTTATTCACAATATGAATACCATCCACTCGCGTGGTGGTAATCAGGTAGTATTCTCGTCAATTAACTACGGTACCGACACCTCTGCCGAGGGCCGTTGCATTATCCGCGAGTTGTTGCAGTCTACCTATGAGGGTGTTGGTGGCGGTTCGACAGCTATCTTCCCCATTCAGATTTGGAAGAAGAAGCGTGGCGTTAGTTATTTGCCTGAGGATAGAAACTACGACCTTTATCAGTTTGCCTGCAAGGTGGCTGCACGTCGTTTCTTCCCCAACTTCGTGAATCTCGATGCAACATATAACCATCACGAGAAGTGGAACGAGAACGACCCCAAGCGTTATCCCTACGAGGTGGCTACTATGGGTTGCCGTACACGTGTGTTTGAGAACCGCTTTGGCGAGAAGACCTCTATTGCTCGTGGTAACCTCTCATTCTCGACAATCAACATTGTACGTCTTGCTATCGAGTGTATGCACATCGAGGATCAAAAACAGCGTATCGAGCGCTTCTTCGTCAAGCTCGACGAGTTGTTGGAGATCACAGCAAAACAGTTGTGCGATCGTTACAATTTCCAGAAGACCGCTCTTGCAAAGCAGTTCCCATTGTTGATGTCGGCGCTGTGGTCGGGTTGCGAGAATCTTACCCCGAACGATACCATTGCCCGCGTAATCAATCAAGGTACGCTCGGTATCGGCTTCATTGGTCTGGCCGAGGCCCTTATTGCTCTTACGGGCAAACACCACGGCGAGAGCAAGGAGTCACAGGAGCTTGGTTTGCGCATTGTAACATATATGCGCGACAGAGTAAACGAGTTCTCGGAGATTTATCAGCACAACTTCAGTGTGTTGGCTACTCCTGCCGAGGGCTTGTCGGGTCGTTTCACTCGTATCGACCGCAAGAAGTTTGGCGAGATTGCAGGCGTAACCGATAAAATCTACTACACCAACTCTAACCACGTTCCCGTATATTACAAGTGTTCACCCAAGCACAAGGCCGAGATTGAGGCTCCTTATCACGACCTTACACGTGGTGGTCACATCTTCTATATCGAGATCGATGGCGATGCAACCCACAATCCGCAGGCGATTATGGATATCGTCGATTTGATGGATAAACACAATATCGGTTACTGTTCGGTGAACCACAATCGCAATCGCTGTATGTACTGCGGTTATGAGGATGCGCAGCAGGAGTTGAATACCTGCCCTAAGTGCGGTAGCGACAACATCGATAAACTTCAGCGCATCACCGGTTACCTTGTGGGTACTACCGAGCGTTGGAACAAAGCAAAATTGGCCGAGTTGAATGACCGCATCATCCACAAATAGCATTCGCATACTCGATATCAAGTATGGTACATCGGTCGATGGCATTGGTCTTCGCACTTCGCTCTATACGGCGGGGTGCGAACACCATTGTGTGGGGTGCCATAATCCTCAGTCGTGGAGCGAGGATGGTGGCGAGCCTATGTCGGTAGATGAATTGTTTGACCTGATTGTTGAGGCCGATATGAATGTAACCTTCACGGGGGGCGACCCTATGTTGCATCCCGAGGGTTTTATAGCATTGGCTCGAATGATTAAGGAGCACACCGATAAGAGTATATGGTGCTATACGGGTTATCGTTTTGAAGATCTGTTGCAATATCCGCTCCGCCGAACTCTGGTAGAGTTATGCGATGTGATTGTCGATGGTCGTTATGTCGAGGCACAACGCGATCTGTCGCTCCATTTCCGCGGTAGTGGCAATCAGCGAATAATCGATGTGTCAAAATCTCTCGATGGGACAATCACTATAATTGAATTCAAATAATAAAAGCCTGCTTAACTTTTGAGTTAGGCAGGCTTTTTTGTCTTATCCAAGAACAAGATATGTACCGAGTGTTAGTATGGTAAGACTCAATCCGATGAGTGTCATATAAGGAATTAGTCTCAGGCAATCCTTAATACCCAACTCCGCCGAGCCTCCCGTGGCGTGGAAGAACGAGCCGTGGGGCAGATGATCCAACACCGTACAGCCCACATTCACTAAAGCCGCTCCCCACACGGCACTCATTCCTGTGGCGAGTATGCTGGGGGCAAACGAGGCCGAGGCTATTGTAGCTCCAGCCGTTGTTGAGGCCGTTGCAGCCGACATAAGTATTCCCGAAAGTGGCGCTAAAAGTAGACGCGAAGCTTCGCCCTGTCCGAGCAACGATATAAGCATATCGGTCAGCGTCGAGGCCTTCACTATGCCCGCTATGGCTCCCGTGCTGACAAGTAGTACCGCTACTACCGACATCTTCTCCAAACCATACGATATACTTTGCGATGCGTTACGCCATTGGCGTGTGGCGATTAATCCTACGATACCTCCTGCGGGAAGAGCCAGCAGCGGGTCGATGGTAATATCGGCCAGGGGGCGTAACATCAGCAATAGGATTACGGACAGCGGAGCAGCTATCGAAGCGACAAACGAGGGCAGGCCCTCATTGTTGCTGTTGCTCTTGCTGTCGGCCTCCACCGCCTGAGCGCCATTTGCATAGGAGGGGATAAGAGGAACTATAAGGTACACCACCACAATCAAACCAATAATGGCAGGTATCACACCCGCAAGCATTACCGACGATAATGGAGCATCGAAGTTTTCTGCCGCAATGATGGTATTGGGGTTAGGTGACATAATATTACCACACTTTCCGCCACCTACCATTGCAAGCAACATCTTCAGTCGCGATATGCCGGTGCGCTCGGCTATGATAATGGCCACGGGAGCAACTGTGATTACAGCCACGTCGATAAATACACCCACAGCCGCAAGTATCATTGTCGAGAGAGCCAAGGCAAGGAACAGATGTTTATGTCCCAATCGGTTGACGATGGTGTTGGATATAGAGGCCGCTGCTCCGGTTTTGATAAGTACACCTGAGAGCACACCGGCGGCTATGATGCGAACGATGGCGGGAGTGATATCCTTTACGCCCGAAATCATATTCGCAACGGTGTCATTCAATCCAAATCCACCGGCCATACCGCCAACCACAGCACCCAGCAGAAGCGAATATACGGGTGATACACGGCGAATAATGAGCACTATGGCCAACGCAAGACCTATCGTAGCTCCTAAAGCACTATTCATCTCTTATCTGTTTAGAGTTAATAATTTTATAATCTGTTCAACGGTACGGCTCACGTTTGCCGCTGCAATCTCTTCACGCATAGCCTCGTCAAGCGATACGGGCCCTGCTACGATGGGAAGTATGGCCGTAAACTTACTCTGCTTGAGCGCTTCGCTTGATTCAACTGCACCACCTATGGCCACCACGGGTATTCCTTGCTCCGTAGCGGCATTGAGAACTCCGCTAGGAGCCTTACCCATAACCGTTTGCGAGTCGATACGGCCCTCGCCTGTTATGACAAGATCGCTCGATTCAATTCGTTTCGCAAAGTCGATAGCCTCCAGTACCATATCTATACCGCTCTGGAGTCTGGCTCCGAGTAATGCGCTGAAACAATATCCCAGGCCTCCTGCCGCACCTGCGCCTTCGCGCTGCTCGGCATTACTGCCAAAATGAGCGTTTACCACCGAGGCAAAGTTCTTAAGACCCTGGTCGAGCCTCTCCACCATCTCGGCGTCGGCACCCTTCTGCGGTGCAAATATGTAGGCAGCACCAGTGGGGCCGTAGAGCGGATTCTTTACATCGCACGCTACGGTAATCTGACACTCCTTAAGTGCGGGCAACGCCTCCTTATCGTCAATGCGTGCTACCGAGCATAGGTTGCCTCCACATCCTGCCAGCGGAGTTCCGTTAGCGTCGTAGAATTTATATCCCAAAGCCTCGAGCATACCCATACCAGCATCGTTTGTTGCGCTACCTCCAATGCCTATGAGCAGACGTCGTGCGCCACGTTTAATGGCGTCGGCAATCATCTCGCCGGTGCCGTATGTGGTCGTTAGCCACGGGTTACGCTCCTCTATTGCAAGTAGGGGAAGACCACTCGCAGCCGACATCTCAACAACGGCTGTAGAGCCACCATCCACCAGTCCGTAGCGTACGTTGATGGGTCGCATAAGAGGGTCGCAAGCCGTAATCTCGATAATCTGGCCTTGTAGAGTCTCGACCAATGCCTCCACCGTTCCCTCGCCACCATCAGCGATGCTTATCTTCTGCACGTGGCAGTCAGGCAGTACGGCACGAATGCCCTGCTCGGCAGCTTCGGCTACACGAGCTGATGAGAGCGAGCCTTTGAATGAATCGATAGCTATGGTTATACTCTTCATAGAAATTTATATTACTTTTTATCTGGGCATTTATAGCCGTTTGAATCAGGGCGTGTCGGCTTTGCGGAGTTGTGATAGGGGCACTGACTATCGTCGCACGACGAGCAGTTGGAGTATTTGCGTACACGATATCCGCGTACCACAGCACGCACCAACCAAGCCACCACTGCGATGCCGATTAAGTATACTATAATTGTTTGTATTGTCATTGTATAACAAAGATAAAATTCAATTTTCAAAAATCAAAATTTTGCATTTTATTCCTGCCATCCATCACCCAATGCAAGTACTAAATCGGCCAATGCCTGATATTGTTGCTCGATTATCTGCACCTGTTGCAGTTGCGATGAGTACCACGTCTGTTGGGTGCTGATTACATCTAAGTAGTTGCTCTGCCCCGCTCGGTAGAGAGCCTGCTGCAACTGCGCTATGCGTGCATTGCGTTCTACGTAGTTTTGCCACTGCAAAGCCTCTTCGCGCAGCGTGGCAACTGCCGTGAGAGCACTCTCAACATCCTCCAGTGCCTCCAGCGCAGTCTGCTCGTAGTCGAGGGCAGCTTGTTTGTATTGTTGGCGGGCAATCTGCTCGTTGCGACGTAGCCGCCCGAATGAGAATAGAGGCTGTGCAAAACCTGCTGTAGCACTCCACGCCCAGCCTCCTTGCTGGAACAGTTCGCGGGCATTGCCATCGGCTACACCGCCCGAAATGGTGAGCGCTACCGAAGGAAAACGCTCACTGCGAGCAATGCCTACCTTGGCGGCCACCGCTTGCAACTCATATTGTGCTTGCATAAGGTCGGGTCGATGTGTGAGTAGTTGCGATGGAATACCCGCAGGTACGTCAACGGGTAGAGCGGTGTGTGGCAGTGACGAGGGTAGGATGCAGTACTCGGGAGTCGAACCAATGAGTAGGGCAAGTGATAGCTGCGCCTGATTCAGCGCACGTCTATATTGCTCAATGTCGGAGGCCGACACATCCACCAAACTGTGTGCTTGCTCTTGATCGAGGCCTGATGAGAAACCGTAGCGAGCCAGTGAGTCGATGAGCGCTGCCGACTCTACACGCAACTTATGGCTCTGCCTTGCAATGGCAAGCGAGTGGTGGGCGGCACGCAGAGTAAAATAGGATATGGCAACCTGATGGGTGAGTGTGAGCGTCAGGGCTCGGTAGTTCCACTCGGTAGCCAGGTATTGGGCTTGCGCCTGTTTGGTTGTGTGTCTTAGGGCTCCGAATAGGGCTACACTCCACTCTATGTCGGGTGCTATTGTTACCTCACCTACGGGCGAAGATGGTGGTGTGCGACTCGCCTCGGCCTGCACACTCATTCTTAGCGAGGGTAGGAGTGCGGCTCGGGCGGAGGATATGGTGTAGTGAGCCTCGACAATGCGTGAAGCCGCTATCTGCAGGATGCGATTATGGCACAGGGCTCGCTCCTGCAATGAATCGAGCAACGCATCGTCGAATATAGCCCACCAACGACTCTGCAACTCTTCGTTGCGGGGTTGCGAGTCGGTATAGATATACTCCTTGGGCATTACAACCTGCGGTGGTTGCAAATTCAGTGCGCAGGATGCGAGTAGTAGAGCCAAAGGTGCGATTATGCGTTTCATTGTGAGTTGGCTTTAAGGTTATTGCTCTTGCTCTTGTGTGTGGTAAGGTGTTTAATCATATAGTAGGTGGCGGGGTAGAGGAATACACCTATGACGGTTGCAGTAGCCATTCCTCCCACAAGCGCAACACCCATAATGTTGCGAGCCGTTGAGTAGTTGCCTGATGCGAATATCAGGGGCATTACACCCAGTACAAAGGCCAGAGCAGTCATAATTATAGGACGTATACGCTCACGAGCCGCCGATATAGCGGCTGCGAGGAGCGATGAGCCGGGATGCGAGCGGTAGATGCGGTCGGCATACTCAACCACCAGGATGGCGTTCTTGGCCGACAGTCCGATGAGCATAATGAGTGATATCTGTACATAAATATTATAGACATAGTCGGTATTGAAAACGTGCGCCATTACCATCGCCATCATTGCACCCATAACTGCAGCCGGCACACTCAGCATAATGGCCAACGGCAGTGACCAACTCTCGTAGAGCGAGGCCAGTGCCAGAAAGGCAAAGATGATGGCAATGAGATATATCTTCCATTCGCCGCCACTCTCTTTCGCCTGCTGAAATGATAATCCGCTCCACGCTATTCCTACATCCGAGGGTAGCACTCGTTTGGCTATTGAAGCAATCTGCTCCATAGCCTCGCCCGACGATGTGCCCGAGGCTGGTGTGGCTGTCAGGGCAATCGATTGGTTTAGATTGAATTGAGTGATGTACTCCACACCAATAGTATCTTTCACACTTACAAAGGCCGATAGTGGAGCCATCTCGCCTCGCCCGTTTTTAACGAAATAACTATTTAACGACTGCTCATCCAGACGACTTTCGGGCGCAGCCTGTACGTAGGTTTGGTAGAGTCGCCCGAAGCGGTTGAAGTTGCCTGTGTACTCTCCGCCAAGTAGGGTCGAGAGGGTTGAGTATATATTTTCGATGGCCACACCTTCACTCAAGGCCTGCTGTCGATTTACTTGTAGCAGTCGTTGTGGTGTCGTGGCGCTGAACGATGTTGAGATATTGGCTATAGCCTTGTCCTGCTTTATACTATCCATTAGTCGGTATGTCTGTTCGGCAAGATATTTTGTTCCTCGTCCGCCCAGATCCTGCACCTGGAGCGATATGCCTGACGTAACGCCCAATCCGGGAATCGATGGCGGTATGAGGGCATAGCACTCAGCCTCTGGAATGGCTGCGTATAGCTCCTCGTTTAGCAGTTGAGCAAGTTGTGCGGCCGAGAGTTTGCGCTGGGAGTAATCCTTCAGCACAACAAACAATACGCCCGATGAGGGGCTGCTTATGCTTGCCATCATATTGAATCCAACGGCCGACGAGGTGTATTTCACCTCGGGGTGTTTCATTACCTGCTCTTCGACATTCTGCATAGCCTTCATAGTGGTGGTGAGCGATGATGCCGAAGGGGTTGTTACCATCACCATCAGATAACCTTCGTCTTCATCGGGTAGAAAGCCATCGGGCAGAATGCGCCAAGTGATAAATATGCCTATACACATTACTCCGATGAAGAGAGCCGTACGCGCGGTGTGGCGTGTGATGATGGATGATAGGTGGGTATATCGTTCGGTGGCTGAATCGAACCATCGGTTGAAACGAGCGAAGAATCCATTGCTGGATGGTGTGCGGGCGCGCAGTAGCAATGCGCATAGTGCAGGCGAAAGCGTCAATGCATTGAAGGCCGAGAGTGTGACGGCAGCAACAATGGTGATTGAGAATTGCTCAACAAGTCGCCCTGTTATGCCGTCCATTGTCGATACGGGGATGAATACCGCAAGCAATACTACAGTCGTAGCAATGATAGGCGACTGCACTCGGCGCATAGCTTCGCGTGCCGCCTCGGCAGGAGGAAGGCCTCGTTGTATGTCGGCTTGCACAGCCTCCACCACCACTATGGCATCATCTACGACCAAACCTGTTGCCAGAACCAATGCCAGCAACGATATTACGTTGAGTGAAAAGCCTATCAGTGGAAACAGTGAGAATATACCCACCAACGATACGGGTATGGCAACTATGGGAATGAGTGTCGAGCGCCAATCTTGCAGAAAAAGATAGATGATTGCCACCACAAGCAGCAGGGCAATGATGAGTGTGAGTACGATATCCTTGATGCCATCCACGATATTCTGCGTAGCATCGACTATCGGTAAAATGGTTATGCCATCGGGTAGCAGACTCTGTTGTTCGCCGATGACCTCTCTTACCAGTGATCCCACCTCGACGGCATTGCTACCAGGCTCCTGATAGATAACAATGAGCGTTGAGGGATTATCGCCCATCGTCGAGCGCACGTTGTAGCTCTTGCTACCGAGCATTACGTCGGCTACGTCGC
This sequence comes from Alistipes sp., assembly GCA_017631035.1. Taxonomy (GTDB): domain Bacteria; phylum Bacteroidota; class Bacteroidia; order Bacteroidales; family Rikenellaceae; genus Alistipes. Next base: position 19,350 of record JAGBUB010000039.1, on the reverse strand, counting down.
TCAACCGTACTTGATTGCCGTTTTGGTCGAGCGAGAGAATAATCGATGAAAACTCCTCGGCCGTGGAGTATGCGGCTGGGAGTATTACGGTGTAGGTGAGATGCTCGGTCGTGGGTGCCGGCTCGGCACCAAATTTTCCTGTAGGGTAGATGGCGCTCTGCTCCTTTATGGCCTCCACAACATCTTCTAATGCAATGCCGTAGTAGCGTAAACGTTCGGGGTGAATCCACACACGCATAGCATACTCGCCTGCACCCATAATATCCACCTTTCCTACGCCGTTTATCTTTTCGATTGAGTTGGATAGGTTGATGTAGGCGTAGTTCGATAGAAACTCGTCGTCGTAGCGGCCATCGCTTGTCAGTGCGTAGACCATCAGAAAACCCGTATTGCTCTTGCGTGTGACCACACCTTGCTCGGTCACAGCCTCGGGAAGCTGAGGTGTGGCGGCAGCTACATTGTTTTGCGTGAAAATGGCATCCATATCGGGCGATGAGCCTACCTCGAAGGTGAGTTGAAGGTTCATTGAGCCATCGTTGGCACTAGTGGTCTGCATATATAGCATATCGCTTACTCCCAGAGCCTGCTCGCCAAGAGGCGTGGCTACAGCGTCATTTACGGTTTCAGCGTCGGCTCCCACATAGTTGGCCGACACCTGCACTACGGGAGGTGTAATGTCGGGATACAACTCGATGGCAAGTCCTCCTATCGATATTATACCAGCGAGTGTGATGGCCACCGTCAGCGCAATGGCAAATATAGGTCGGCGAATGAAAAACTCTCCCATATTATTTTGTTTGTTGAGGCATTACCTTTGCTCCTTGATGCAGTTTTTGACTCCCCTCTGTGGCTACCTGCTCGCCCTCGCTTATGCCGTGGCGAATTATCCAGCGTCCACCTACTGCTTCGCCCAGCGTCACTTCACGCCATTGGGCGGTGCTATCTTGGGCTATTACCCACACAATGTGCCTGTCTTGTAGTGTGGTGACGGCCTTTTGTGGCAGGGTTATGACTCTTTGTGCGCGGCCTATACCACACTCTACCTCTCCAAATTCGCCAGCCTTGAGCCTCTGTTCGGGGTTGGGAAAGGCCACCACGATGGTTATTGTTCCTGCAGTGGGCGAAATACTTTGCCGTGTGTAGTCGTATATGCCTTTGTGGGGATATTCTTTGCCGTCGGCAAGCGTTAGACGTATGTCTGAAAGTAGGGTGCTGTTGTCGTTGCTGGGGCGCGACGGGTCGCTATATTGCATATATAATGATGTGGGGATGGCTACGTCTATTGTCAAGGTGTCGGTGGCGTCGATTGTAGTCAGTACGGAGTATTTCGTGTCGGGACCTACATAGTCGCCCACGCTAGCGTCGCTGTTGGCTGCGATGCCGTCAATCGGAGCATATATGGTGGCATAACCCACCTGCAGACGGGCACTCTCCACGGCCTCGCGTGCCGCTTTGACATCGCCTTCGGCCGAGGCAAACGATGCCCGATAAGCGTCAAGTTGTGATGCACTGATGGCATTTAACCGAGCCAGAGGCAGGGCACGCTCGTAGTCGTTGCGAGCTGTGGTGAGTTCGGCCATTGCTGCCGACAGGTCAGCCTCGGCTGAGCGCAGAGTGGTGCGAAGAAGCGAGGCATCGATGGCGAAGAGCTGTTGGCCACGGTGTACCATCTCGCCTGCTCGATAACTTTTTTGCAGCAGATATCCACTCACGCGGGGTTGTATTATGGCACGCGTGCGGCTCTGTAGATGCGAGGTGAAACGGTAGCGCATAGTGAGCGTGTCGGCTTGGGCTGTAGCCACGTCGATTCTTAGTGGCGGGGGTGTTTCTTTGGGACGATGAGCCTTGCAACCAACTGCCAAAATCAATAAAATAGAGAGTCGAGTAAGTTTGCAGCGTATCATAGGTAAAGGTTTTTCTTGTGGGAAGGTCAAAAAATATGCCACCAGATGCAAGTTACGGGCTTTGTGAGGGTTATAAATACTATTTGGGTATGATTTTTTATTAAAAATTATTTGGAAATGAGAATTTTTTATACCTTTGCACCAAGTAAAACCACTAAAAACTATTGATATGAAGAATTTGGTAGATCAGATTAATGCACAGATCGAGGTATTCTCGGTAAACGCCGCCGCTCAGGTGGAGAAGAACAATAAGGCTGCGGGTACTCGTGCTCGTAAGGCTGCCTTGGAGTTGTCAAAGCTCTTGAAGGAGTTCCGCAAGGTATCTGTTGAGGAGGCAAAGAAATAATTAGCCGAAGATACTTACGCCTAATAAGACAAACTGTCCTGCATTTCGCAGGGCAGTTTTTTTTGTTTTATGGCTCCGGCAGGAAGAATTACAAAAATACACCTGCCACTTGGAAGAGAGCCTTCTGCTGCTCGTCGATGCCTATCTCTTGATTAAGGGGTACGGCTCTGTTGTGGTCGTTTAGATAGTAACGACGTGTGGCGTGGTCGAAGTAGGGACTTACCAGCGAGGCTCGCTCCTCGATATAGGGCGAAGTAATAGATGCTATGTCGGCCAGGGTGTGAAAGAGCGAGTAGGTGGTGGCTGTCGCATTTGCATTGGCTGCTGCAGCCCACACTTTGTCGGGGTATAGTGCTCGGTAACGTGGCGAGAACCACGCCAGCGAGGCAACGTGCAACTGCCAATATGTGGTTGTGGGCGATGAGTGCAGGAAACGCTCATCCTCTCCGTCGAATAAATCTTCGCCGTGGTCGGCACAGTAGAGTATAGCCGAGCAGGTGGCCGAGGAGTCGAGTAACGATATGATGTTGTCGAGTATAAGGTCGGTATAACGAATAGAGTTGTCGTAGGCATTGCGTATCATCGTTTTGTTGTCAGGGCTGATGGCTACATCGTCATCGGGCGTAAAGTAGGCCTGCGAACGTGGGTAACGATGGTGATAGCTGAAGTGCGAGCCGTAGGTGTGCAGTACGACCATTATGCGGTGTGATGTATCTTCGTCGAGTATTTGTCGCAGCTCCTCGGCTAAGGCCTCGTCGTAGGCCGCTGGTGCTGTGTATACTACATTTTGAGCCTCGGCGGCGAGATGATCAATCATTGCACCTTGTGGAGCCTGAGTCGAGATAAAGTGTGTGGAGTATCCCGCTTCGTTGAATAGGGCAATCACTCCTTTACGGTGATATAACTCAGGGTGCTGCGAGGTGTGGATAGACGAAAGCATCATAGGCACGCTCTTGTGAGTGGTATTGCTCTGTGTGGTTATACCACGAAAGATGAAGATATCGTTGCGGGAAGCAAGACGAGGGTTTGTGGGACGATGGTAGCCGTAGAGTTGCCAGTTGGCGGCTCGCGACGCCTCGCCAATGACCATCACATACACCTCTCGTTCCGTGTTAGGGCTCTGCCGTGAGGCTCCGTAGCGGAAATTGCTGGAGGTTTGCGGGTAGTGTGATATGTTGCGAGCCTCGGTAATGGCGAGATACATATTGTAGATTACATTTACGGGAAATACCTCATCACGCACTATGCGCACAGCCTCACCACGGCCGCTACTTAGTAGTAAAGCCACTCCGATTGACATTGTCGCTACGCCGCTGAGTATCATTTTGCGTCTTATACACCACTCCAGTGAAAGCCCTCGGCATAGGTGTTGCGTGGCAATCCATAATAGGGGTAGGTAGATTATGCATACGACAATCAGTGATGGGTATATATTAGACAATAATTCGCCAGCCTCGGCTGAGTTGGTGGTTGATAGATTGAGAAACATATCGGCTGCGATGACCGAGCCAGAGAAGAGGTGTGATATCACCACCTGAAAAGCACTCAAGAAGATAAATGGCAGTGCCCACCACACCATTGTTCCCGAACGACGGGCCAGGCCCACAAATGTGGTGTAGAATCCCAAAGGCATCAGAATGGCAATGAGTGCTACTCGTAAGGGGTCGTGTTCGGTATATGTGAGAATTGCTACGGGTAGCATTAGTGATGCCACGAGTGCGCCGGCAAGTCGGCAAGGAGTGAAAATTTGTCTCAATACTAAAACGCTTCGTTAACATTGATAATCAGGCCTCCCGTACGACGACCAAAGCCGTAGTCGATGCGTAGTGCCGTGCGATTATTCAAGTTTAAGCGTAGTCCTGCACCTGCATTGGGGAGTGTGTGACTCCAATCTAAGGTGCGAAATGATGAGAATATGTTGCCTGCTCCGCCCCATACCACAACCCCAAGTGGGCCATATATATGTTGGCGTAGTTCTATTTGAGCAGTGATCATCTTGCTGTCGGTGTAACGTCCGTAGTAGTAGCCGCGCATACGGCTCTGACCACCCAGCGCCGGCCAGTAAAACCAAGGCGTAGCCGACGACCATAGGTCGGCATAGAGGTCGATGGCAGCCGTAGCACCTCTCCAAAGAGGCTGGTAGAAGTCGGCCTGTGCGGTTATGTGCCACAGAGTGGTGTGGTAGTTACCCAATGTTTTTGGCCTAACTTCGGGTGTAAGAGATAGGTAGATCCCGCTATTTGCCGTGTGGCTATCGTTGCGACTATCGTAGAGCGCTGTTAGCGAAATGCCCGTAGTATAGGCACTCAATATGTTCTGTGTGCTTTGTTGTAAATACTCCCTGGCCAGCTGTTCAAATTGGTGCCCTTTGCCATAACGTAGGTCGACGCCTGCACCAATGAGCATTCTGTGGCCTATGCGGTGCAAATATTGTGCCGAAGCATTAGTCGAAAAGTTGGTGTACTCTGAATAGTAATTGTTGATGGCCGCCTGATAACCCAATCCCCAAAAACGTATTGGCAACGATGCGATGTCGGCACTATAACGAATGCGAGAGCGGTCGCTGATAAAATGCTCACCGTTGGCTCGTACACGATAAAAACCGCTTATTGAGGCCATAGCGGTTGCTTGTGCCGATGAACTAAGGGTAGTGTTCGGGGTGTGATAAATTGCCGATGATGCAAGAGTTAGCGCAAGGTTTGTTTCGCGTGTGTAGGCTATACCTGCGTGGGCGTCGAGTTGGAGATTGTCGCGCACGATGATGGGCGAATGCATAGCATTGGCCACCCTTTGGATGAGAGTTGGTTGCGAGGCTCTTTCGAGAGCTCGCTGCACGGCAGCGTAATTGATTGGGTCGTAGATGGTTTTGTTGCTTTTGGTCTTGTGCTGTGGCTTGGTCATAGGATTATTTGCGACGGCAACACCCATCGCAAATATCACTACCACCACAGAAAGAATCGCCCGCAACATATGTCGAAAAGTTGGTCGGGAGCGATTTAACGGTATTTATTCACTATCCTATAAAACTCCTCCTTTTCTGCCTCGGTATACTCACCTTTGTGGCAATAGACCAATTCGCCCTCTTTAGAGACAATCATAATTATGAAGTAGTTGTTGCAGTCGCCAAGTCCCCACTTTTTTGCAACCGTGTGGTCGGGGTCGGTGATGATGGTAGCACCATTCTTCTCAGTGCGCTTACGGCATAGTGCGCGAACGAAACCATCGGGCACAGGATACCAAGAATCTTTTAGGTTTACGATACCGAAGCCATAGATATTGTCGCCAGCAGCCCTTTTATTCTCCTCCATCTCAACAGTGAACTCGTGATTCTGACGATGCTTGTCGGGATCCACATAGAAAATGAGCAGGTTCTTCTCGCCCCACATAGGCAGGGTAGAGGTTGGTTTGCCAAATAAGTCTATCAACTCGAGGTCCTCGACCTGATGGGGCAGAGGCTGCATAGGTTGATTCTTCAATTCGTTTTGAGCCTGAGCCACAAACGCAGAAACAATCGCCAAAAGAGTTATAAACGTTTTTTTCATTACTTATGCTTTTGTAGTGACAATTCAATGGCGCTAAATTATAAAAAATTACACTTATCACCATTCTTCATTTCCTCTTTTGGAGTATAATGTGTCCCTTTTGAGTATTTTTCAGGCTTTGGGCGATGATATTACAACTGATTTCCACCTATTTGTGCTGTTTAATTTTGCTTGGAGGATAAATCGAATAGCGAGAGCAATGTAAAATTCTTTTTTTGAGCGGAATGTGCTATCTTTGCTTAATCGTTGCGAAGAGGAGAGAGTCTTCTGGTAGAAATTGTAAACCGCAACGTAAACCAATGATAAACTAAAAAGATTAAGAAGATGGAAGATAAGAAGATAACACGCCTGCTTTTTGTTTGTTTGGGAAATATTTGCCGTTCTCCGGCAGCCCATGCCGTAATGCAGGCTGTAGTTGAGCGTGAGGGATTGCAATCGCAAATCGACATTGACTCGGCCGGTACGTATGGAGGCCACGCAGGTGAGTTGCCCGATTCGCGTATGCGTGCAGCAGCCAAACCTCGCGGTTATTCGCTCACGCATCGTGCACGCCAGTTTCGAGAGGATGATTTCTACGACTTCGATATGATTGTAGTAATGGACGATAGCAACTACCGCAATGTGGAGCGCTTGTCACCCGAGCGAAAGTATATGTCGAAGGTGCGACGTTTTGTGGAGTTCTGCAGTAATCATCCCCAGTATAGTTATGTTCCCGACCCCTATTATGAGGGTCGCGAGGGCTTCGAATTGGTGCTCGATATGCTGGAAGATGGTTGCGAGGGCCTGCTTGCAGAGATTCGTAAGTAGTGAAATTGCTATCGGGATGCCTATTTTATGCATAAAGATACAGTAAAATGGCAATAAACGTAGCTGTATATGCAAATTTGGTGCTTAGTTTTGCGGATTTATTAAAAAAATTGCGTAACTTTGGTCTTCGAATGATTATGAATTATAACTAATAACACAATCTATAACTATGAGCACAGTAAAATTTTATCAGGGTGGCGACATTCCTATGGAGTTGCACAAGGTTCGTGTAGTGCAAAAACTTAACCTTGTACCCATCGAGCGTCGTTTGGAGGCTATGAAAGATGCAGGTTTCAACACCTTCCGCCTTTCGACTCGCGACGTATTCCTCGATATGCTTACCGATAGTGGTACCAATGCTATGAGCGACAAGCAGCTTGCTGCTATGATGCAGGCCGACGACGCTTACGCAGGCTCGCAGTCTTTCGAGCGCTTGCAGAAGGCCGTTGAGGATGTTTTGGGTAAGAAGTATCTGTTGCCCGTGCACCAGGGTCGTGCGGCTGAGAACGTAATCTGCCGTACATTCGTTAAGCCTGGTCACGTTGTGCCTATGAACTATCACTTCACCACCACTTTGGCTCACATTACTGATTGCGGTGGTAAGGTAGTAGAGCTTTTGTACGACCACGCTCTGGAGCTTAAGTCAGACCACCCCTTCAAGGGTAATATGAATATCGAGAAGTTGGAGCAGACCATTCAGGAGGTAGGTGTTGAGAATATCCCCTTCATCCGTATGGAGGCATCGACAAACCTTATCGGTGGCCAGCCCTTCTCAATGTCTAACTTGATGGATGTACGTCGCATTGCCGACAAGTACAACATTATGTTGGTGCTCGACGCCAGCCTTATCGGAGAGAATGCTTACCTTATCAAGCAGCGCGAGGATAACTGGAAGGAGAATTCAATGGGCGAGATTTTGAAGATGATGACAGGCCTTGCCGACTTGGTTTATTTCTCTGCTCGTAAGCTCTCTTCTTCACGCGGTGGTGGTATCTGTACTAACCAGCGTGCTCTCTACGCAAAGATGGAGGATAAGATTCCTTTGTTCGAGGGTTTCCTTACCTATGGTGGTATCTCAGTGCGAGAGATCGAGGCTATGGCCGTAGGTCTTTACGAGACTTTGGACGAGACTATGATTTGCCAGAGCCCCAACTACATCAAGTATCTTGTTGAGGAGCTTGAGAAGCGTGGTGTACCTATGGTAACACCTCCGGGCGTTTTGGGCGCACACGTTAACGCAATGAAGTTCTGCGAGCACATTCCTCAGGATCAGTATCCTGCTGGTGCTTTGGCTGCAGCATTCTATATTTGTTCAGGTATTCGTGGTATGGAGCGTGGTACCGTATCGAGCGTACGCGATGAGAATGGCAAGGAGATTCCTGCTGATGTTGAGTTGTTGCGCTTGGCTGTTCCCCGCCGTGTGTTCACACTCTCACAGATTAACTACGTTATCGATCGTATGGTATGGCTCTACGACAACCGTCACCTCATTGGTGGTTTGAAGTTTACTTACGAGCCCCCCGTATTGCGATTCTTTATGGGTGGTTTGGAGCCTACAACAAATTGGCCTCACCGCTTGCTCGAGAAGTTCCGCGAGGACTTTGGCGACAGCTTGTAGTAGGTCGTATTCGACAAATAAAAAATCCTGCTCCTAATGGGGCAGGATTTTTGTTTTATAAGGAGTCGAGTCCTTCTCTTGTGAGGGATGGATTAACCCAGATAAGACTTCAACAACTTGCTACGTGATGAGTGGCGCAGGCGACGGATGGCCTTCTCCTTAATCTGACGCACACGCTCACGTGTGAGGTCAAACTTCTCGCCAATCTCCTCCAGGGTCATCTCCGAGCAACCGATGCCGAAGAAGTACTTGATGATGTCGCGCTCACGCTCGGTAAGTGTCTCCAATGCGCGGTCAACCTCTGTAGCGAGTGACTCGTTGATAAGACCACGGTCGGCGTTGGGGGAGTCGGTGTTAACCAATACATCCAACAGACTGTTATCCTCGCCATCGGCAAAGGGTGCATCCACTGAGATGTGGCGGCCGGCCACACGCAATGTGTCTGATACCTTCTCCTTCGGGAGCTCCAACTCTGTTGCCAACTCCTCGGGTGAGGGTGTGCGCTCGTGCTCCTGCTCGAAGCGGGCGAAAGCCTTGTTAATCTTATTGAGTGAGCCTACCTGGTTCAGAGGCAGACGTACGATACGGCTCTGCTCGGCCAATGCCTGCAGGATTGACTGACGAATCCACCAAACGGCATATGAGATGAACTTAAAACCACGAGTCTCGTCGAACTTCTCGGCAGCCTTGATTAGACCCAAGTTACCCTCGTTAATAAGGTCAGGCAAGCTAAGGCCCTGATTCTGATACTGCTTAGCTACCGATACCACGAAACGCAAATTGGCCTTTGTGAGCTTGTCCAAGGCCTCCTGGTCACCCTTGCGGATGCGCTGGGCCAATTCAACCTCTTCCTCTACGGTGATCAAATCCTCCTTACCAATCTCCTGCAAATATTTATCGAGTGATGCACTCTCGCGGTTGGTGATCGACTTTGTAATTTTTAATTGACGCATATATCTTATGTTTTAATTTCTTCTTCAAGCTCGAGTTATTGCGCGCTATTCGTTTATCCTAATACGAACTATGGCACCTTTTTGTTTCACTTTTTGTAATTTTTTTATAATTTTTAACCCGAGCTATAGTAATAACGGACTTTGGCCAGTGAAAAGTTTGTTTTATATAAAAAAAATACCCCTGCCCAGAAGGCAAGGGTAAAGATATTACTGCGGGGATAATCCCCCATCAAAGTCGGTTGTTTACCAAGCGAACAAAGGATACTGCTCCATCATAGCGTTCACATCCTTGCGAACTGCTGCAATGTTCTCCTCGTTCTCGGGGTCGTGCAATACACGGTCGATAAGCTCTACGATGTAGTCCATCTTATCCTCCTTCACACCACGGGTAGTGATCGCGGGAGTACCGAAACGAAGACCCGATGTGAGGAAGGGTGAACGTGAATCGAAGGGAACCATATTCTTGTTTGTAGTGATATCGGCTGCCACCAAGCAACGCTCAGCGAGCTTACCAGTCAATTCGGGGAACTTAGAACGCAGGTCGATAAGCATCAAGTGGTTGTCAGTACCATTAGAAACTACTGTGTAGCCACGCTTTGCGAAGGCCTCAGCCATAGCTGCCGCGTTCTTCTGTACCTGCTGCTGGTACTCCTTGTACTCGGGCTGGAGTGCCTCGCCGAAGGCAACAGCCTTAGCTGCGATAACGTGCTCGAGCGGACCACCCTGGATACCGGGGAATACAGCCGAGTTCAAGATCTGAGACATCATCTTCACTACGCCCTTGGGAGTTGTGTAGCCCCAGGGATTCTCGAAATCCTTGCCCATCAAAATGATACCACCACGAGGACCACGCAGAGTCTTGTGAGTTGTAGATGTTACGATGTGAGCATACTTCACGGGGTTGTCCAACACACCTGCAGCGATAAGACCTGCAGTGTGAGCCATATCAACCATAAAGATAGCGCCTACCTTGTCGGCGATCTCGCGCATACGCTTGTAATCCCACTCGCGTGAGTAAGCCGATGCACCACCAACGATAAGCTTGGGCTTGTGCTCCAATGCCTTACGCTCCATATCCTCGTAGTCGATAGTGCCAGTCTCTTCGCTGAGCTGGTAGCCGATAGCGTTGAAGTACATACCTGACATATTTACAGGTGAACCGTGTGAGAGGTGACCACCGTGAGCCAGGTCAAGACCCATAAAAGTGTCGCCGGGCTTCAATACAGCGAAGAATACTGCCATATTGGCCTGTGCACCTGAGTGGGGCTGCACGTTAGCGTACTCAGCACCGTACAACTCGCACAAACGCTCGATAGCCAACTTCTCTACCTTGTCCACTACCTCGCAACCACCGTAGTAACGTGCTGCGGGGTAACCCTCGGCGTACTTGTTGGTCAGTACAGAACCCATAGCTGCCATAACCTGCTCGCTCACGAAGTTCTCCGATGCGATGAGCTCAATACCGCGCATCTGGCGGGCACGCTCCTCGGAAATAAGATCGAAAATCTGATTATCCTGTTTCATTTTTATTATGTTTTAATTTGACTTTTTCAGTTTGCTGTAATACAGATGACGTAGTGCCGCTATCGGATGGTGTAAGATAATACGTGGCCCTGCAAAACGCATTACTTCGCGTATGCGCTCACGCATATCCTGACGGTAGCAATGGCTCTTGCACTGCGAGCAGAATGTCTTCTCGGCCATCTTCGGGCAGGCCATTGTGCGACGGTCGGCATACTCCGCTAAGGTGCGGCAATCGTTGCATAACTCCTTGGTGGAGTGCTTCTTGCGGCAGTAGAGTGCAATCATGTCGGCAACGATACGTCGCTCGTGTTGCAGTTTGCGCGAAATCTTCTTCTCGTCCATCATCTATAAAGTGCGACAAAGGTAGCAAATTATTTTTTTATTTGGAATAGCACACGGCCAAGAAACCACCTTTAAATTGAGATTTGACAAGGGGCGTGTATTCCGTTATGCACGATATGGCAGGCAAAGAAGTTGTCGCGGAGTGTCATAATGTATAATATCAAATGGGCGAATTGCCACGTTGTGTATGGTATTGTGCCTCTAGCAGCATCTTGTGGCGGTAGCGAGATGATAGTTATTAAAAAAAATCTAAATCAAAATAGAAAGTGATAAAATCATAATTTTGCATATCAATATAAAAATAAAGGCTTATTTTTGTTATATTTAAATTTGTACGCATAGTTAAAACCTAAAAATAATCAAATCAATGAGCTTACGTCACTTTGTAGCAATCGACCTTGGCGCTACCAGCGGCCGTGTAATTTTGGCCACAATTAATGGTGGCAAAATCGAGATGGAGGAGGTGCATCGTTTCCCCGACACCATCATCCAGATGCAGGGTCACTTCTATTGGGATTTGCCTGCTATCTACAAGTCGGTTCTCGAGGGTCTGCGCAATGTTGCCGAGCGAGGCGTCAAGGTGGAGTCAATCGGTATCGATACGTGGGGTGTGGATTTCGCATTCTTTGGTTCCGATGGCGAGCTGTTGCGTCTGCCTTATTGCTATCGTGACCCCCATACAGTGGGTGCGCCCGACGAGTTTTTTAAGCGTATGCCTCGCAAGGAGTTGTACGAAAAGACGGGAATTCAGATAATGAATTTTAATTCTGTCTTCCAGTTGGATACTTTGCGTAGAAACAACTGCTCGGCTATGGCTGCAGCCGATAAAATCCTCTTTATACCCGATGCGCTGGCCTACCTGCTGACAGGAGAACAGATTACCGAGTATACCATAGCCTCTACGGCTCAGATGATAGATCCTCGCACTAAGCAGTGGGATGCCGATATACTCTCTTTGCTGGGTCTTACACCCGAACACTTTGGCCCTATTACGATGCCTGGCGAGCAGATTGGAGTACTGACCGAGGAGGTGCAGTCACTTACAGGTTTTGGCGCAGTGCCCGTGGTGGCTGTTGCCAGCCACGATACCGGCTCGGCTGTGGCAGGAACGCAGCTCGATGGTGACGATGCCGCCTACCTAAGTTCGGGAACGTGGTCGCTGATGGGTATCGAGTCCAGGGAGCCTATCATCTCGGAGCGCAGTTTTGCGTTGAATTTCACCAACGAGGGTGGTATCGAAGGTACAATCCGTGTGTTGAAAAATATATGCGGTATGTGGCTACTGGAGCGTTCGCGCACAGAGTGGGAGGAGATGAGTTATGGTGATTTGATTGCCGCTGCCGAAGAGGCTGAGCCCTTCCGCTCGCTGATTAATCCCGATGCGGCGTGCTTTGCAAATCCCAAGTCGATGACCGAGGCTATCAAGGAGTATTGTGAGGCTACCGGTCAGCCTGTGCCCGCGAGCGTTGGGGAGTTTGTGCGATGCATATTCGAGTCGCTGGCTCTGCGCTATCGTCAGGTGGTGGATATGCTCAACGAGTTTTCGCCCAAGCCTCTCTCGCGTATGTATGTAATAGGTGGAGGTGCACGCAACAATATGCTTAACCAATATACGGCCAATGCTACAGGTTTGCACATCGAGACAGGTTCGGCCGAGGCTACCGCTTTGGGTAATGTGATGATGCAGGCCAAATGGGCAGGCGTGGTGGATAGCATCGTTCAGATGCGTGCAATGATTGCCGAGTCGCTTGCTGGACGCCATAGCTTTGAGCCTAGTAATACGAGTGAGTGGGATGAAGCCTATGAAAAGTATTTGAAGGTTTACAGAGAGTAAAACCATTTAACTGAAAATAAAAACTAAAACACTGATACAAAATGAAAACAGAACTTATCGAAAAGGCGTATGAAATCGCCAAGGAGCGTTATGCCGCAATAGGTGTTGACGCTGATGCTGCAATGGCTGCATTGCAAAATATACAACTCTCGCTGCACTGCTGGCAGGCAGATGATGTGAGTGGCTTTGAGAATGCAGGTGCACTCACGGGAGGTATTCAGGCGACGGGTAACTATCCGGGTAAGGCTCGCTCTATCGAGGAGTTGCAGGCCGATATCGAGAAGGTTGTGTCGTTGCTTCCTGGTAATCACCGCTTGAGCCTCCACGCAAGTTATGCCGACTTCCGCGAAACAGGCCCTGCCGACCGCGATGAGTTGGAGCCCAAGCACTTTGAGAGCTGGATGCAGTGGGCCGAGAAGAATGGTATGAAGCTTGACTTTAACTCAACATCGTTCTCTCATCCCAAGAGTGAGGATCTCACGCTGGCAAGTCCTAAGGAGGATATCCGCAAGTTCTGGGTTGAGCATACAAAGCGTTGCCGTGCTATTGCCGACGAGATGGGACGCCGTCAGGGTGACCCCGCAATGCTCAATATATGGGTGCACGACGGCTCGAAGGACTTCACCGTGAACCGTATGAAGTACCGTGCCATCCTGAAGCAGTCGCTCGACGAGATTCTTGAGCAGAAATATGAGTGGATGCGCGATTCAGTGGAGTCGAAGGTATTCGGCATCGGTCTGGAGAGCTACACTGTGGGTAGCAACGACTTCTACATTGGCTACGCAGCGCAGAAGGGCATTATGGTGACACTCGACACCGGTCACTTCCATCCCACCGAGTCGATTGCCGATAAGATGTCGTCGCTCTTGCTCTTCACGCCCGAGGTTATGTTGCACGTGAGCCGCCCCGTACGCTGGGACTCTGACCACGTGACAATCATCAACGACGAGACTCTGGATCTCACCAAGGAGATCGTGCGTTGCGATGCGCTGGATCGTGTACATATTGGTCTTGACTACTTCGATGCCTCAATCAATCGTATTGGCGCCTACGTTATTGGTGCACGTGCTACTCAGAAGTGTTTGTTGCAGGCTCTGTTGGAGCCTCTGGCAACATTGCGCGAGTATGAGGCCGAGGGCCGTGGTTTCGAGCGTTTGGCATTGCTCGAGGAGTGCAAGTCGCTTCCCTGGAATGCTGTATGGGATATGTTCTGCTTGAAGAACGGTGTGCCCGTAGGCGAGGAGTTTATTGCCGATATTAACAAGTATGAGGCTGAGGTAACGTCGAAGCGTTGCTAAACGATAATCGTTGTTTAATATGGAGATTATTATCGGATTACTAATCATTGCGATAGGCGCATTCTGCCAGTCGAGTAGCTATGTGCCTATCAATAAGATACGCAGCTGGAGCTGGGAGTCGTATTGGTTGGTGCAGGGCGTCTTTGCGTGGATTATCTTCCCCGTGGCAGGAGCTATGCTTGCTGTGCCCGAAGGCCACTCGCTCTTCGAGTTGTATGCTGCCTATCCCAAGGAGAGTGCTCTTACGGCGCTATTTGGTGTGCTGTGGGGTGTAGGTGGTCTTACTTTCGGCCTTTCGATGCGTTACCTTGGCGTAGCTTTGGGTCAGTCGCTTGCGTTGGGTACTTGCGCAGGTTTGGGTACTATACTCACTCCGTTGTTGCTTGGTCGCCCTGGTGACTTGACGGCGTCGGTGATTATCGGTGTGGTGGTTACCCTGCTGGGTATTGCCATTATCGGTGTGGCTGGCCATATGAAGTCGCAGTCGCTATCTGAAGAGCAGAAGCGTGAGGCGGTGAAAGACTTTAACTTCACCAAGGGTATTGCCGTTGCGTTGCTCGCAGGATTTATGAGTGCCTGCTTCAACATTGGCTTGGGCTTTGGCGAGGCACTCAATTTTGGTGATGCTACGGCCGATATCTACAAAACCCTGCCCGCCACGTTTATGGTGACAATCGGAGGTTTTGTGACCAACGCGATCTATTGCATCTACCAGAACGTGCGTAATCGCACCTTTGCCGACTACGCCGACTCGTCGCTGTGGGCTAACAACATCCTTTTCTGTGCCCTCGCCGGTGTGCTGTGGTATAGTCAGTTCTTCGGCTTGAGTCTTGGTAAGGGATTTTTGACAGATTCGCCTTCGCTGATGACTTTCAGTTGGTGTATATTGATGGCTCTCAACGTGGTATTCTCTAACGTGTGGGGTATTATTCTTAAAGAGTGGAAGGGCTGCTCGAAGCGCACTATCGTGGTGCTGGTAGCAGGTATTGTAGTACTTATAATTAGTTCATTTCTGCCCGAAATATTAAAATAAAAATTTATGGATGAAACAACCAAATCTTCAGAGATTAAATTCCATTACTTGATTCCCAACAAATCTGATCTGCAATATGGCTGTGGAGTGAATGTTGTAGGATCGCAGGTGGTAACACCTGGCGAGGTATATCCTGCACCTAATCACCCTAATGGCTATGTGTTTGATCCTGAGCGGGGTCGCGTGTTGAGCGAATACCAGCTCCTCTATATTGTCAAAGGCCGTGGTACGCTCACTACCGAGCAGGGCGAGTTCCCCGTATCGAAGGGAATGATGATTCTGCTTCGCCCCGGACAGTGGCATACCTACCGCCCGGCGCAAGAGGTGGGCTGGAACGAATACTACATAGGCTTCGTAGGCGATGTGGCCGAGCGAGCCATTCGTACGCTCTTCGACGAGGGTGAGTATATCTTCAGCGTGGGTCTGAATCGTGAGATTGTGGAACTCTACCAGCGTGCCATCGAGGTGGCCTCTATTGACCGCCCTGCTGCCCAGCAGATGCTTGCCGGTATTGTTATGCATATGATTGGTGTGATTAATTTCACCTCACGCAATGAATCACTGTCGGCGGATCGTCTGGATCAGATTGTCGAGCAGGCCAAGAGTATTATGCAGGAAAATGTTATGCATAGTATCGATTTGGAGGCTCTGGCGGCGCATCTGAATGTGAGTTATTCGTGGTTTAGAAAGATATTCCGCGACTATACTGGACACCCTCCTGCAAAGTATTTTATGGAGATGAAGTTGCGTCACGCTCAGTATATGCTGGCAAATACCCGCGAGTCGATTAAGGAGATTGCATTTATGCTTAACTTCAAGTCGACCGAGCATTTCTACACCACATTCAAACGTGTGATGGGATGTACGCCCAACACCTATCGCCGTATGTCAACGCCCGAGAAAGGAAAGAAGTAGGGTGGTGTGAAATATGAATAGAAATAGGCTGCTAACAATCGGTTAGCAGCCTATTTTGTTTGTCCGTTTCTCTGTTGTATGGTTACTCGTCAAGCGAGTGGTTGGATTCACCAAAGTAGATGTCTAACAGCTCTTTAGCGGCAATAAATGAACTTAACTTTGCATCCAAAACTCGCTGCTCGACGTCGGCTATGCGCTCGGCAATCGAGGGGTTCTGGTAGAAGTTGCTCTTGAGTGCCTGATTGATACTTTCGTACATCCAATACTTGTTCTGTCGGTTGCGATTTGCTTCGTAGTAGCCGTTGGCCTGGATGTGGTCGAGATACTCCTCGACGCCCTTCCACACCTCCTCCAATCCTGTCTTTGCTACCGATGAGCAGGTGTACACCTTGGGACGCCATCCTGACTCGGGCATAGGGAAGAGATGCAAAGCGCCCTGATACTGTACCTTTGCAAGCTCCGCCTTGTGGATATTCTCGCCGTCGGCCTTGGTGATAACCATCATATCGGCCATCTCCATAATGCCTCGTTTGATACCCTGCAACTCGTCGCCGGCACCCGAAATCTGTAACATCATAAACATATCAACCATCGAGTGTACAGCTGTCTCCGACTGTCCTACACCAACGGTTTCGATGAAGATTACGTCGTAACCTGCTGCCTCACACAGCACTATAGTCTCACGCGTCTTGCGAGCTACGCCACCCAATGAGCCAGCCGAGGGTGAAGGTCGGATAAAAATATCGGGATTTGAAGAGATGCTCTCCATTCGTGTTTTGTCACCCAAAATAGAACCTCCACTGCGCTCTGAACTGGGGTCAATGGCAAGTACCGCCAGGCGATGGCGAAGCGAAGCAACCATGCCTCCGATAGCCTCGATAAAGGTCGATTTACCTGCTCCCGGCACACCTGTAATACCGATGCGTACCGAGCGGCCGGCGTGAGGCAGACAGCGCTCAATAATCTCCTGTGCCTGCGCATAGTGAGTGGGGTTATTGCTCTCAATCAATGTGATAGCTTGCGACAGAATGGTGATGTTACCCGCCAAAATACCCTCCACATACTCATCGGTCGAGAGTGTGCGACGCTTCTTGCGTTTGAAGTAGGGGTTTACTATGGGTTGGTCGGCAACACCCTCGTTTACATTCAGGGCGCTGTCGTGGTGAGTGTCGAGATACTCTTTTTCGTAGTGGTCAATCTTGGTGAAAGCCATTGTTATTGGGTTGTTAAAATGTTATTCATTACGTCGCGGGTAAACATTGCTCCGTTACCACACCATAGCGTGCGGCGCTTCTTGTCGCACACCACGCAGAAGGGGATGAATGATACCCCCAACTGCTTAAACAGGCGGCCCCCCTCGTCGAAAGCAACGCCTACGCGGTCGTCCAGATGCTCGGTCAGTGTAACACCTGCCTTGTCGTATCGCTCCTTGGTTATGATGACCAGGTTGAGTGACGAGCCATACTCCTCGACGATGGTTTTTACCTTATTCAGCACACGCTGGCATAGCCCACTCTCCGAGTGGTAGAAGAGTATGCAGGTGTAGTCGGCCTCGTCGGGTTGTATGTCCATAAGCCAACGACGCTGGAATATGGTCGAGGGTAGTTTGTCACCCACAATCACACTCTGGCATACACCATCGCTGATGGTCATCAGGGCCAAAATCGTGCACAGAATAAGTCGCTTCATCGTTAGTTTGGACGTTAGTCGGGAGCGAATTTAGCAACTTTCGCACAAAGAAACAAACTAAAGTTAAATTGTTGTTAAAAATAGTTTATAAAGCGTGCAAAAATTTTCTTATTTCATAATTTACTTGTACCTTTGTGGAGTTTAATGCTACTATAGAATTAATTCAAAATTTACATACAAAAATACAACTATTAAACTCTTAAATTATGAAAGTTTCACACATCGAGCATCTTGGTATCGCAGTGAAGAGCCTTGAGGAGGCAATTCCCTATTGGGAGAATGTTTTGGGTCTGAAGTGTTATGCAATCGAGGAGGTTGCTGATCAGAAGGTTAAGACCGCTTTCTTTATGATCGGTCAGACTAAGATTGAGTTGTTGGAGCCCACTTCAGAGGACTCTACCATTGCAAAGTATATCGAGAAGCGTGGTGTAGGTATTCACCACATGGCTCTTGCTTGCGAGAACATCGAGGAGCAGTTGGCTGATGCCGAGGCTCAGGGTGTAAGCCTTATCGACAAGACTCCCCGTAAGGGTGCCGAGGGTCTGACTATCGCATTCCTGCACCCCAAGTCAACTCAGGGTATTTTGACCGAGTTGTGCGAGGACAAGAACAAATAATCAATCAATAAATCAATAAAATTTGCTATGAGCGAAATTCAAAAACAGCAGGTAGCCAAGTTGATCGAGAACCGCGAGATTGCTCGTATGGGCGGCGGTGAGAAGGCTATCCAGAAACAGCACGAGAAGGGTAAGTATACTGCGCGTGAGCGTATTCAGATGCTCTTGGATGAGGGTAGTTTCGAGGAGTTCGATATGTTCGTAACTCACCGTTGCTACGATTTTGGTATGGAGAAGAAGCACACCTTCGGTGATGGCGTTGTAACAGGTTATGGTACAATCGAGGGCCGTTTGGTGTATGTGTTTGCTCAGGATTTCACTGTAACAGCTGGTTCACTCTCTATCTCACTCGCTGACAAGATCTGCAAGGTGATGGATATGGCTATGCGTAACGGTGCTCCCTGTATCGGTTTGAACGATTCAGGTGGTGCTCGTATTCAGGAGGGCGTAAACGCATTGGCAGGTTATGCTAACATCTTCCAGCGCAACGTAATGGCTTCTGGTGTTATTCCCCAGATCTCAGCTATCTTCGGTCCTTGCGCAGGTGGTGCTGTTTACTCACCCGCATTGACTGACTTCATCATCATGCGTCGTCAGACTTCTAACATGTTCCTTACAGGTCCCAAGGTTGTTAAGACCGTTACTGGTGAGGACGTAACTCAGGAGCAGTTGGGTGGTGCTGATATGCACACTACTAAGTCTGGTGTTGCTCAGTTTGCAGTTGACACTGAGGAGGAGGGTATCGCATTGATCCGCGGCTTGCTCTCATATATGCCCCAGAACAATATGGAGGATGCTCCCTGTGTTCCTTGCACCGACGACATCGCTCGTAAGGAGGATATCTTGAACGAGATTATTCCTGACAATCCCAACAAGCCCTACGATATGTACGAGGTTATCCGTGGTATCGTTGATAACGGCGAGTTCT
>JAGBUB010000038.1 GCA_017631035.1 Alistipes sp. | reverse complement strand
CTGTTTATTGATGCCCGCAACCTCGGCACTATGGTTACGCGCAAACTGCGTGAGCTGACCGATGGCGCCCAGGGCGATATTATGCGTATTGCCGACACTTATAAGGCGTTCACCGAGGGTACTCTCGCCGATGAGAAGGGCTTTTGCGCGGTGGTTGATATCGCCAAGATTAAGGAGCAGGACTTTATCCTCACGCCTGGTCGCTATGTAGGCATTGCCGAGCAGGAGCAGGACGCCGAGCCATTTGATGAGAAGATGTCGCGCCTTACGGGCGAACTCGCCACCCTCTTTGAGCAGTCGCACACCCTCGAAACCGAAATCAAAAAACAACTCGAAAGTATTGGGTATAAATTGTAGATATTATGTGTTCTTGGGGATTATCTGAATGGGGCGATATTGCTAATATCGTGATAGCCGTTGCATCGGTAGCGACTGCTATTGTAACGGCTCGTATGCTTATTAAACAGCACAATTTGCAAAAAGAACAGCACAAGTTAGAGCAGGCTAAACACGAATTAGAGAGTAAGAAATTTGAAGCACAAAAACAAGAACACCAGCCCAATTTTTATTTCAAGCGATACGATGACCGTATGGAGATTTGCAACAAAGGTGTTCCTTTGACGCAACCAATTGAGTTTTGGATAAGTTCAATGCTATACATTGAGACAACCCTTGTAGAAAATCATACATTGCAAGATTATATTCATTGTTGCCCAATTCGTATATATAAAGATGATTGTAGGTGTCAAGAGGAAGTGGAAGGAGTAGTTGCCATTTGCCCATTTGATAAAGAACGTCGAAATAACTTTCATACGTTAACAAAACAAACCCACGATGCTTTGTGTAAAGACCTCGCTCCGAAAATTCCACAGATGACAACGGTTCATGTTATGGAATCGGATTTAATAGAAATACAATATGTTGATATGTATCAACAGAAGCATACACTATATTATCACGATTCGGTACAAATAGATAAAGATACTTATCACTATTACGAACGGATATGTATGCACGCTAAATACAAACCACAAAACTTAACGAATTGTGATGTTAAACAAATAGTTCGTGAAGTGGCAATGTTTCGTTTCAAAAAAAATGTAATTATATGACCTCGTGGAAGACATATAGATTGGGGGATGTTTGTTCCCGATTGCGTAGCGGTAAGGGCATTCCTGCAAGCGAGGTTTCTGCTTGTGGAAAATTTGCTGTTGTTGGAGGTAACGGAGTAAGAGGATATACGGATACGTCTAACTTCAATGGTCAGTGTGTAGTTGTTGGCAGACAGGGTGCATATTGCGGCAATGTTAGATATTTTGATGGTGAGTTCTATATGACTGAACACGCTGTCGTTATTGTCGGAAATGAATATGCAGATACCCACTTTCTTGCCTATTTACTTTCTACTATGCATTTAGGTCAATTATCGGCGCAATCTGCACAGCCGGGATTGTCAGTGCAAACTCTTTCTAAACTTGAGATTTCTTTGCCATCTTTGGAGGAGCAGAGGAGGATTGCGGGGATATTGGGTGCGATAGATGATAAAATCGAGAATAATCGCCGCATAAACACCAACCTCGAACTCCAAGCCCAAGCACTCTATAAACAATGGTTTGTAGATAATCGCAGCGATGATTGGGAAACAATTAAATTGGGAGATATAATTGAAATTAGCAAGAAATCAATTACTCCAGCTCAATCTGAAAATACTATTTTTGAGCATTATAGTTTACCTGCTTTTGACGATGGAATACAACCCGTTTTTGAGAAAGGGAAAGATATTAAAAGTTCAAAATTTATTGTCGAACAAAATATGTTTTTATTCTCAAAGCTTAACCCGAGAATTAAGCGTATTTGGCTACCTAATATTCAAACGGAAAATGCGATTTGTTCTACGGAGTTTATACCATATAAGCCCAAAGATGGATCAATGTTTGGCTTTTGTTATTCTATCGTAAACTCTGATAGTTTTTATGAGTATGTACTTTCATTAACTAATGGCTCTACTGGTAGTCATCAGAGATTCCATCCTATTGACACTTTGGACTATGAGTTAATGATTCCGAATAACGACTATATCGCAAAATTTGAGGAATTAGTAATGCCAATATATAGAACTATCGCAAGAAATAGAATGGAGTGTAAAAACCTCGCCACCCTCCGCGATACTTTATTGCCAAAATTGATGAATGGTGAAATAAAAATTGAGTAGATATGGATAAATTACTATGGAGATATTTGATATACTTTGCTGCGTTCATTGGCTTTGTCCAGATAATGGAATCAGCACCATTGCAGGAGGTGTTGGCAAAAATTGGGCTGGAAGTAAACTTTGAGTCTTTGGGAACATACGCGCCTTTGTTTTTGTCCGCTCTACTCATTGATATTACATATCGAATTGGCAAACGACAAAACGATATTGCCAAGCAACAAATCGAGATACAAAAACAGCAAATTGCGAGTCAGGAGTATCAGTTATATCATAAATTGTATAAGACTATAAAAACTATAAAACAATCACCATCAAGTCTTATATTAGATTTATGTATATATTTAGAAGACAATTTTTACTATGAGTATAAATTAGATTATTGGGTAAGTAAAAGACAAGAATTAAAACAGCTACAAAACGATTATGACAACTGCAAAATAGACCTTGATTTAATTTTAGGTGAGAATATTTCAATTTCACAGCAGTACGACCATATTTTATTCATGTGTGATTGTTTAATAAGGCAATTTGATGAATTTGTAAAAAATAGGGAATTAAATATTGAAAAATTAGAGCGTCCATATATTGCAGGAATGTCTAATGATGAAAAAAATGATTTCATATTAAAACATATTCCCGAAAAACGCAGACCTTACATGAAAATGTATATTGAAAGATTATTAAACTCTGAAAAAATTGACGATAAATTCTTTTTAGAAGACATTGAGAAGAGGTATCGAAGATATAACCACAATATAATTTAAATAAAATTTTATGCACTTTACCGAGGCACATTTTGAGAATGCGATATTGGAGTTGATGCGTGATACGATGGGCTATGATTATATCTACGGACCAAGCGTGGAACGCGAATACACCGAGCCGTTGCACATCGACCTTGTGCAGCAGTCGCTCTATGCCATAAATCCTGCGCTCCCAGCCGAGGCGGTGGAGGAGGCGATAGCCAAAATTCGCACCATCGAAAACGGCTCGCTTGTGCAGCGCAACGAGGTGTTCCACGACTATCTGCAAAATGGTGTCGAGGTAAACTATTTCGACGGCAAAGAACAGCGCTCAACACGCGTACGCCTCATAGACTACGACACGCCCCTACGCAACAACTTCACCGTTGCCAACCAATGGACCGTAGAGGAGCGTTCGGTGCGCAGGGCGGACATTGTGGTATTTGTAAATGGTTTCCCCCTTGTGGTTGTGGAGCTGAAATCGCCATCGCGCGAGAATACCGATGTGTCGGAGGCATACGCCCAGCTGCGCAACTATATGATTGAGATTCCGTCGCTCTTTGTCTATAACGCATTCTGCGTGATGAGCGATATGGCGACCTCCAAAGCGGGCACGATAACCGCTGGTGAGGATCGTTTTATGGAGTGGAAGACCGTTGACGGAACGAGCGAGATAAACCGCTACGCCGCGTTCGATGTGCTCTTTTCGGGAATGTTCGACAAGGCGCGCCTGATAGAGATTTTGCGAGGTTTTATCTGTTTCTCGAAGGACGAAAAGCAGAGTGCAAAGATTTTGGCAGGTTATCATCAGTTCTTCGCTGTTCGCAAGGCGGTAAACTCGGTAGTCGAGGCGACACAAACCGATGGCAAGGGCGGTGTGTTTTGGCATACGCAGGGCTCGGGCAAGTCGCTATCGATGGTATTCTTCGCCAAGCGGTTGCAAGAGGCAGTGTCGTCGCCAACAATCGTAATCCTCACCGACCGCAACGATCTCGACGGGCAGTTGTACCGTCAGTTTGCAAAGTGTGCCGACTTCCTACGCCAAACGCCCATACAAGCCGAGAGCCGCAAGCACCTCGGCGAATTATTGCAGGGACGCGAGGCAAACGGCATATTCTTTACCACGATGCAGAAGTTCGAAGAGAGCGAAGAGCCCCTCTCGACACGCCGAAATATCGTAGTTATAGCCGACGAGGCACACCGTAGCCAATACGGATTGACCGAGAAAATCGATAGCGAAGGTCGAGTGAAGGTAGGTGCGGCACGCCGAGTGCGTAACTCATTGCCAAATGCCACCTATATCGGCTTCACGGGTACACCCATTTCGCAGAAAGACCGCTCGACACGCGAGGTATTTGGCGACTACATAGATGTTTACGATATGACGCAGGCGGTGGCCGATGGTGCTACACGCCCTGTGTTCTACGAGAGCCGAGTGATAAATCTGCACCTCGACGAGGCAACGCTACACCGTATAGATGACGAGTACGAGGTGATGGTTAACGAGGCGGAGGAGTACGCAATCGAGAAGAGCAAGCGAGAGTTAGGACGACTCGACTCGATCCTCGGGGCGGATGAGACGATAGATTCGCTCGTGGGCGACATCCTCGACCACTACGAAAACTACCGCCAATATGAGCAGACGGGTAAGGCGATGATTGTTGCCTACTCACGCCCGATAGCGATGAAAATTTACCGACGCATCTTGGAGTTGCGCCCTGCGTGGAGCGATAAGTTGGCTGTTGTGATGACTTCGGGCAACAAGGACCCCGAGGAGTGGCGCGAAATTATCGGCAATGATGCTCACAAAAAGGAGCTCGAAAAGCTATTTAAGGACAACGACAGCCCGCTGAAGGTGGTGATTGTTGTGGATATGTGGCTCACGGGATTTGATGTGCCGTCACTCTCGACGATGTATGTATATAAGCCGATGTCGGGGCACAACCTGATGCAGGCCATTGCGCGTGTAAACCGTGTATTTGGCGACAAGCAGGGCGGTTTGGTGGTTGACTATGTGGGTATTGCTTCCGCCTTGAAGCAAGCGATGAACGACTACACCATTCGTGACCGCAAGAACTACGGTGATACCGATATATCGAAGACCGCATATCCAGAATTCCAGAAGAAATTGGAGGTGTGTCGCGACCTATTGCACGGCTTCGACTACTCGGCATTCTACGGTGAGTCGGATATGGCACGAGCAGCGGCGATTGCGGGTGGTGTTGATTTCCTGCAAGACCCCAAACGAGAAGAAACAAAGAAATTATACATCAAAGAGGCGTTGTTGCTCCGTCAATCGTTGTCGCTGTGTCAGAGTCTTCTGCAACGCGAGGAACGATTGGAGGCTGCCTATTTCGAGGCGGTGCGAACACTGCTAACACGAGTTGAGGGCAAGGGTAAGATTTCGTTCAGCGAGATAAACGGGCGTATCAACGAACTGCTCAAACAGAGCATCAAGAGCGAGGGGGTGATAAACCTCTTCTCAGATATCAAAGAGGAGTTTTCGATTTTTGATCAGAAGTTCTTGGAGGAGATTGCGCAAATGAAGCAGAAAAACTTTGCGGTGGAGTTATTGCGTAAACTGATAGCCGAGCAGATAAAAGTTTATCAGCGCACTAACACCGTGCGAGCAGAGAAATTTTCCGAGATTTTGGCTAATGCGATGAGCAACTACCTCAAAGGTATGCTTACAAATGAGGAGGTTATTGAGGAACTTTTGAAGACTGCGCGAGCTATTGTCAGCGGCGAGGAGGAGAGTAAGAAACTCAACCTCTCGACCGAGGAATTGGCATTCTATGATGCGATCACCAAGCCCGATGCGGTGCAGGATTTCTACACAAACGAGCAACTAGTAGCCATTACACGAGAATTGACCGATGCTCTACGTACGAATAAGACCATCGATTGGACAATGAAGGAGAGCGCCCGTGCCGGTATGCGTCGCATTGTAAAACGCCTACTCAAAAAATACAAATATCCACCAGAGGGTCAGGAAGCAGCACTCGAAACGATTATGACTCAATGCGAGATGTGGAGTCAAAATGAGTTTGAATAGAATTGTGGTGGTGCAGTGTAAAATCTGCCTAAAATTTCCTTATAATTAATTGATTATATTTTTGGCTGTGGTACATGATATTAGTCAGTCGTTAACAGTAATGTTAGCGACTGATTTATTTTTAATGTGCACACAACTTACGTCTTATAGTTGTTCGGTTGTTTTTATTGAGGTGTGCACTCTATTATAGTGCTATGTTCGAGATGTTTCTATAATCTGCAAGATTATTCATAAGTTTCGGCTATATCTCTCTGCTGATTGAAATCTTTTGCCCCCAATAATTATCTTACGACGAAGAATCGAATTAGCTGCATAATTTTTTGTTAAATTGGATAAATATTACTAAATTTGAGGCACTTGTTGTGTTTGGCAAGTTGGTGCCATGTGATGTTTTAGTCATATCCGATATTGGTTATATTTAATATCCAGGTAATAATGGATACTGATGTTTAAATCTATAAAAACATATAGTGTATGAAATTACGTAGTTTGCTATTAATAATAGCCCTAGCTTTAAATACGTATATTGTGTTTGCGGATAATTACAAAGTTGTGTCTAGTTCTAGTCTTAATGTCCGCAATATACCATCAACAAGAGGTGCTGTTATTGGCAAATTTCAAAATGGACAAGAAATTGAAGTTGTTTCTATTGAAAAGGAGTGGGCTAAGGTTACAATCAATAATAAAATAGGATATGTTAATACAAAATATATTGTACCCTTGTCTACGTCAATAGCGGACGGCGCACAAATTCTGTCAAATCTTCCAATGAGTAAAGAGTCATTTGTTGTTGAAGAGACTGTTGATGATAATTCATTTTCCGATTCTCGTAAGGAGTTTTTTGATATTGATTGGGGAGCATTCTTTTCCAAGACAGATTTGTATTTGTCTATCTATGCTGGATGCGGTTTTTCGAATTTTATGTGGAATAAAGGTAATGTAAACGGCACAATATCGTACTCTGTAGATATTGCAGCACAACTATATTTAAATGATAACATAGCATTTATTCCCAAGGATTGGTACTCGGAATTATCTTTAGGTTATGATAAAAAGGGTGCCGCAAAGTACGATATGAATTATGTTCATGCACAAATATGTCCGTTTGGCTATAAATTTGACTTCAGTCCTTTAAGTTTGGTAGTCAAAGGTGGTGCTCTATTAAGTTGTCCGCTTGGAAAATTTGGTGATAGATGGAGATCTAACTTTCAGGCAGGCGCAGTTTGCGGGGTGCAGGTTGAATGGAAACAATTATCTGTTGGTTGCCGTTTTTCGTATGATATCACAGAGGTGTCATCGAGTTGTGGCCAAAAGCTAAATAATTATGCTATATTAGGCACAATCTCATATAAATTATTTGAACTATAAACAACAATTTGCAATGATGGATAAA
Source organism: Alistipes sp. (assembly GCA_017631035.1). Taxonomy (GTDB): domain Bacteria; phylum Bacteroidota; class Bacteroidia; order Bacteroidales; family Rikenellaceae; genus Alistipes. Next base: position 86,255 of record JAGBUB010000038.1, on the reverse strand, counting down.
AACAAATCTGAAATATTATCGAGAAGAGCATTCTTCAGGAAAGCAGTTTCCAAAGGTTTGCCTTTCCTGGTGGGCGTATGTGCGTCTCCGATGTTATTCTCTTGCAGCGAAGAAAATGAAGAACTTGAAGGTGCATTGAATTCTGGATGCACCGGTTCGTCATGTAGTTCTTCTTGTACGGCATATTGTAAAAATGGCTCTAGCAATTCGGGTACTAGTTGCACCGGTTCATCATGTAGTTCATCATGCACTGCATATTGTAAAAATGGCTCTAGCAATTCAGGTAATAGTTGTACAGGTTCTTCGTGTAGCTCATCATGTACGGCATATTGTACAAATGGCTCTAGCAATTCTGGTAATAGTTGCACTGGTTCATCATGTAGTTCATCATGTTATAATGGTTGTTATACGGCATGTACAAAAACATGTGCAGACGAATGTAAAGGTCAAACAAGAGTGACATGTAGCACATGTACTGCGTCATGTAGACAGAGTTGTTCGTATGCTTGTGATAGTTCTTGTAATCAAAGTTGTATGTCATCATGTAGTAAGGTGTGCTATAATTCAGCATCTTTTAATACATCAGGATGCAGTTCTATTGCTGGATGTATGAATAGTTGTCATATCAACTGTAAGACTGGATGTAATCAATTATGTGTTTCTGCATGTACTTCTAGTTGTCTTTATTCTTGTAGAAGTCAATGTACGGGGTCCGCTAGTTAAATTCATGATGGAAAGAAAGAATAGTAGGCCATGGCGAGATGGAATGACTAAGAACATAACATTTATAGTCACTAAAGATTGTCAGTTGGCATGTAAATATTGTTATCTTGTTGGAAAGAATTCCAATGAGCGTATGTCTTGGGAAGTTGCTAAGCAAGCAATAGATTATATCTTATCCAATGAAAATGACTTTGGTGAAGAGAGTGTAGTTTGGGATTTCATAGGAGGGGAACCATTTCTTGAGATAGAACTTATAGATAAGATATGTGACTATCTAAAAACAGAAATGTATAGACTTGATCATCATTGGTTTAATTCATATAGATTTTCATTTTCAACAAATGGAATCAATTATGACTCGGAACCGGTTCAAAGATTTATTCATAAAAATATCAGTCATCTAAGTATTGGTATTACAATCGATGGCACAGAACGAAAACATGATATGAACCGAATTTGGAAACCCCAAACACGTGGATTGGAGAATCCGAATTCTGGTATGCAAATTAGCGAAAGAGGCTCATATAAAGATGTTGTGCGAAACATACCTCTTTGGTTGGAACAATTCCCAGGAGGAGCAACAAAAGTAACGATAAGTAGCCAAGATATACCTTATATTTGTGAAAGTGTTCTGCATTTATATAGCCTTGGTATAGAGGAGGTTAATATAAATTGTGTTTTTGAAGATGTGTGGAATGATGGAGATGATTTATTGTTTGAAGACCAACTGATACAATTGGCAGATGCGATTATTGACAACAGTTATTATAAGAAACATTCCTGCTCGTTCTTTGTAGAATCCATAGGAAAACCCCTTGATCCTATCAATGACAATCAAAATTGGTGTGGCGCAGGAAAGATGTTGGCTATTGATGCAGCTGGTAACTTTTATCCTTGTACTCGATTCGCCGGTTACTCATTACGAGATAAGGCCCCAATTATTATTGGAAATATTAGGGATGGAATAAATAAAAATTTATTGCGACCGTTTCTTTCGTTAGATCGGTTGACACAATCTCCTCAAAAATGCAAAGAGTGCGAAGTAGCTAGCGGATGTGCATGGTGTCAAGGCGAAAATTATGATGCCGCAGATACGCCGACAATTTATCAGCGTTCAACTGCTATATGTATGATGCATAAAGCTCATGTCAGAGCAAATAATTATTATTGGAATAAGTTGTATAGAAAGTTGGAAACAGAGCGCGATAATGATATAGTGTCGCTGTAAAACATAAATCTTATTGCTTTATGATGAAATTCTTGACGATATTACTAGATGATACAAGCGTTTCGTTTTGTCATGTAGATAATCCGTACACTGAGCGAAAATTGATACCAATAGACATACTTAAAAAGGGAATTATGTATGCAATGAAGGAGAATCTTTCAGTGCAAATTGTCTATCCTAATTATGATTTGCCCGATGAGTATCTTAAAGTTATAGATTCAATAGATCATACAAATATAGTACATTCATCACATTCTTTGTCTGCAGATATCGTAGTTATAGATGAATTTGATAAATTGGAAACATACGTTCGTCAAGCAGATTTAGATTCAATATATGTTTTACGTTATGCAAAAAAAGATTTATTTGCATCAGAGGCTATTATCCGCGAAGCCATTAAAGTTCTAAACAGGATTAATATTGTAATTAAAGATGTAGAATCCTTTTCAGATTTAGATATCAATGATTATATAAAGTTTCTTGATAACGTAGCGATTACTGTTAGCCAAGAATTTGCAAAAGGCCATAATCCGCAAATAAATGTTCTTACAGATAGGTTGTTCTTAGAGAATCCTAATCATTGCAATGCTGGTGTGGAAAATATAACGTTATCGCCAAATGGTTGTTTCTACCCTTGCCCTGCATTTTATTATGATGAATATTCAAGTAAAGGCCAAATATTATCAGTAGGAAATATTGATGACGGATTAGCTATAAAGAACCCTCAATTATACAAACTTGATTTTGCGCCAATATGCCGTATTTGCGATGCGTACCATTGTAGACGTTGTGTTTGGCTCAATAAGCAACTGACTCGTGAGATAAACACCCCTTCTAGACAACAATGTATTATAGCCCATCTTGAGAGGAATGCTGCAAAAACCATGAATATTCCTGAGGTTTATAATATCTCGTATATTCCCGAAATTGACTATTTAGATCCATTTGATAATTTAATTAAAAACAAGTAAGGTTATGAAAATAATAGGAAAAGTAACTGAAGATGAAAAAAAAGAGATAGAAGCAATCTTTGAACGTAAAAATGCCCTATACGAACTTGCGAAAATATTAGATGCGGATAATGAAGCTTTGTATGAGAAATTAGTTAAGGACTTAGCTGTCACTAATGCAAAATATCAAACATGGTGGGATGATATGGCTGATAAATATAAATGGGAAAGCATAGAAAATGGACGCTGGGAGATTAATTTTAGAACTTGTGAAATAATTCTAATATCGTAGCTTAGATATATACTTTGAAGAAATAGTGGTTTTAACCAATAAATTATGGATAGCCCCTAAACTTCGCAACATTCTTTGAATCTTACCCGTTGCACTTTTATAGTTAGGTGCCAGTTTGCAATGCTTGTTAGATATGAGCGAGTGCATCTCTATGAAAGAGTTTATATTTGCTTTGCATTCCGTGAATTTGGATGCACTTTCTCTTATGTAATATTAGGCCACACCAATACCCGTGGAATCAATTTAGTAAAATACACAATGGGCGGTAATCGTTAGACTACCGCTCTTATCTTTTTTTACCGATTGGTTATTTTAGTTAAGGTGATGCAACGTTTGTTTTTCGGTTGTTTTAGCCGTTTTATTGGCTTTTGTGGTTACTTTATCCTATGGCTTTCTTCTACTTCCTCTATTTCTGACCTTCTCTGCATCTGTTTTCACATGCCTCTATGGCTTTGAGGTTTCCTTTAGAGATTTGCTCTGCTAACTCGAGCACTATTATCCCTGGCCGGTTAGTTGCCATCGTTTTTGTAATGTCATAGATTGTGCCCGGATATGATGCATTGAGGTTGTAGAGGTTTTATCTATGTAGTTGGGCGCACTATTCATTTCTACCTCTGCCCACGATTACTGTGTTGCAATCATCCGTTAGGGTGTTGAGGTCGTTTATGTTTATAATCTTGCTCGCATCATCGCTCTATTTTATTCTGTTATTTATTCGTTATGCTCCCGCCGGGATCACCTTGGCTTAGGCCTTTATGAGCGACAGATTTTCTGTCGCTTTTTTGTTATCCCCTTAGGTGTATTCCGTATTGGTGCAAACGAAAAGAGACTACTTAACAGAAGTTGTTAGTAGTCTCTTTATGGTTCTATGTCCACGCGCTTGTGTCGCAGGCCTAAAAACCCTATTTTTAGCCCGAATGGCTTACTCTAGGCGGCGGTAATACACAAACTCTTCGCTGATGAGCTCGGGGTGGAAAATCTTAATCAAATCGCGCAGGATAATGTCTGGATAGACGACACCTGACTCCCAGAAGTCGTTGCCTCCGCCCACGCTGCTGCGCCTGTCGCAGTTGTATACTGAGCCGTTGCGTACGCACTCAACGTCGCCGAACTTGGGGAACTGACCACGCAGATCGTCTAGCGATGTAATGCTTCCCACGTTAATCCACACATCTGCCGCCGAGGTTAGCAGGGTAGCCTGCTCGAGGTCGATGGGTAGCGAAGTGCTCGAGGTGTTGCGTTTATATATATAGTCGCCACCTGCGTCGGCAATCAGTCGTGCTATGTAACTCGATGTCGAGGCCATAAACCAAGTGTCGGCATATGGCGTATTTATCATCACCTTAGGCTGGGGCGTAGTGGCTTGAGCGGCCAGCTCCTTCAGCGCCTCATATCGTTGCGGTATCTCGGCAAACGCTGTTTCAGCCTCGGCACGGCAACCCACAATCTCGGCAATGGCTATCAGCCACTCACTCTTGCCCAGGGGCGCCTGCTCGAGGTATTCGCCAATGTATGCGTAGGGGATACCCAGTTCGCGCAGTTTGTTCTCCATAGCGCAGGCTCCAGTTACGCCATAGAGCAGAACGATGTCGGGGTCGAGTGCCACGACCAGCTCAAAATTGGCATCACTATCCGGACCTACGTCGAAGACTTTATCGCGATGTGAGGCTACATATTCGTTCGATATAAAGTCGATACCCGACACGCCCACTATGCTCTCCACTTTGCCCACAAAATCAAGCATAGCAACGTGTGACGACGACATACATATCACTCGGTTGGCGTTACCCTCAATGACTTGTCCGTCGAATCCGTCGGGTGGCAACTCTCCCTCGCGTGCAATGAAGAGGCGAGTTACTACATCCTCGGCTCCCTGCCACGGATTGTTGATCTCGAGTATACTGCTCTGCCATCCCTCGGCTCCCACAATGGCAAAGCCGGTGGCATAGCTTGGGCTATATATCTCTACATCGAAGTCCATCAGATTGGCTGTCCGCTTCTCATGGCAGGCCACGCAGTGGAGCAAAAGGGTGCAGAGTAAGACTAATTTAGCAAAGCATCTCATATCAGTCTGTTTGCGTTAGTTCAGGTCGAGAGTCGAGCCGTCAATCATTGTCGAGGGGTCGGCACCCGGCTGAATGAGCTCGTCGTCGGTGTATCCGAATGTGCGGAAGTAGTCGTTGAGCGAAAGAACGATGTCGTTACGCTGGGCATAAGCCGCAAGGTAGTACAACTCGAATAGGCTCGACATCTTTTCGTGGATGATGTTGCTGACGAGCGATGCCTGCACACCGTCAAACTGCAGATAGTACTCGATATACTGCACCAGAGTCCCGATATAGTTGTTCATCACCTCGTCGCCCTTTTCCCACTCTCCGAGTGTGTAGTAACCCTCGATGAAGGGGTAGGTGTTGGCGTCCGAGTAGTGAATCTTGGGTGAAGGCAATACCTCCAGACCGCGATCAAGCAACTCCAGAGCTTTCTCCTTTTCGCCCTCGGCTATCAAGGCCTTGGCTACGCGAGCAAATGCCTCACGGGCACGTGATGCACGCAGGTTGTACTGAGTAAAGTGGTCGGCCAGCACACCCTCCTCGGCGATGTTGCCATAGCGGAATGTCTCCTTGAGTAGGGGATATGCCACCTCGGTGTCAATGCGACCAATCTCCCACGATGAACGGTAAGGAGTGAGAATAGGCACCAAGCGATACGAGTAGCCGTCAAACTGCAAGTAGTCGAGCAGACCCAAGTCCTGTAAGATATAAATCTGAGTGAAGCATATAGGGCGGTTCCAGTCGAAGTTGGCAAACAAATCGAGCAACATCATCTCGCTCTTGTCAAGACGAGTCTTGCGCTCCGAGATGTTGATGTAAACGGTATCCACCATCAAATCGCGATCCTCCTCCTTAACGATGCCAGAGGCGATGGCGTTGTCCTTGTTTACGGGGATTGCTATGCGACGTGCGGGGATGTAGTCAATCATCGAACCATCGACCAAAGAGAGTTTTGTGGCCTCATCCACGCGCTCGATAAAGTCGATAATCTCCTTAATATCCACTACTCGTTCAACTCGGTCACGCACCGGTACGCCATCATTTACAAAGTGGTATTTGCTTGCGGGCAGGCTGAACGGAATGGGCGCAGCGTCGTTGGCTGCAGTCTTCATCTCGTCGATATACCAACCACCGCCCAAATAGCTTGAGTTCATAATACGCACGTCGAGACGCACACCATCTACCTCCTGATTAAACCATACGGGGAAGGTGTCGTTGTCGCCATAGTTTATAAGAATTGCATTCTGGGGTAGCGACTGCAGATAGTTCCAGCCTATGTCGCGAGACATCGTACGGCCCGAGCGGTCGTGGTCGTCCCAGTTCTCAACGGCAAGCACCGTAGGTACGCTCAAACACATTATGCCGGCTGCGATTGCTGCTGTGCGAGTCTTGTTGCCGCCCAACGCAATGGTGATAAGGTCGTAGAAGGCCAGCACGCCCAAGCCAATCCAAATACAGAAGGCGTAGAACGAACCTGCATATACGTAGTCGCGCTCGCGAGGCTCGCCAGGGCTGGTGTTGAAGTATACCACAAGGGCGATACCCATCATAATGAACAACCACATCACTACGGTAAAGTTCTTCTGGTCGCGGTTAAGCTGGTAAATAAGGCCCAGCAGACCGAGCAGGAATGGCAGGAAGAAGTAGGTGTTGCGTGCAGGGTTGTTCGCCATCTCATCGGGCAAACCGCTCTGCGGACCCAGGTAAATCTCGTCGAGTGAAGTCACACCCGAGAGCCAGTTGCCGTGAGCGATGGTCTCGCCATCGGCCTGTATGTCGTCCTGACGGCCTACGAAATTCCATAGGAAGTAGCGCCAGTACATATAGTTCAACTGATAGGTGAAGAAGAAGTAGAGGTTTTCACCAAATGTTGGCTCAGTAAAGCGCTCGCCTGTAGCGCTATCGTAAACCGTGCGACCGAAGTCCAGCACCTCGCCACGCATAACGTTGCCCTGCTCATCGGTCAGGGGCTCGCCCTGCTCGTCGCGCAGTACGTCAATCTTTGTGCGGTGCGCTGCCCACGGCTTATATGCATCCTCACCCTTGCCTGCGTTCCACAAACGAGGGAAGAAGTGCAGGAACTCCGAGGGGTAGGTGTAGTCAACGAGCTGAGTAACCTGCTCGTAGCGGCCACTCTCGGCGTTGAACTGATATGATGTCTGCTCCACTACATCATCAACTGGCGACGAATAGTAGGGACCATAGAGCAACGGACGGTTACCATATTGGTCGCGGTTGAGCACCGAAAGCAATGCGTGCGGATTGTTGGGATTGTTGCTGTTCATCGGCGGGTTGGCTACGGCACGTATAGTAACCGTTGCGTATGATGAGAAGCCGATAAGAATCATCGTAGTGGCCACTAGAATAAGGTTCCACATTCGCTTGCCTGCTCGATGTGTGCGGAAGATGGCATAGAAAAGTGAAGCAAACAGCGCCAATGCAAATACCGTAATGCCCAAATTCACGGGCAGACCCAACACATTTACAAAGAAGACATCGACCATAGCACCGAAGTAAACGGTGTAGGGGATGATGATACCGTTGATAAATCCGAGAATAGCCAGCGCAATGAGTGTTGCGTAGAATACGCCCTTGAGCGTAATCTTCTCATACTTGCGGAAGTAGTAGATGAATACCAACGCAGGTATAGTCAACAGGTTGAGGATATGCACACCGATTGAGAGGCCCATCAGGTAGGCAATCAAAATTATCCAGCGTGTTGAGTGTGGCTCGTCGGCCTGCTCCTCCCATTTGAGCATAAGCCATACAACCAGAGCCGTAAACATCGACGAAAGGGCATACACCTCACCCTCGACAGCCGAGAACCAGAATGTGTCGGTAAACGTATAGGCCAAAGCACCTACAGTACCTGCCGCCAGCGTTGCAATCTTATGCGATGTGGTAAACTCCCCACCCTTGGCTGTAAATATGCGACGTGCCAGATGCGTAATGGTCCAGAAAAGGAACAGGATGCAGAATGCACTCGCCAAGCAGTTCATTGCGTTGACCATATGGGGAACGTAGTATGTCGATGGCGCAAACATTGTGGCAATGCGTGCCATAAGCATAAAGAGCGGTGCCCCGGGAGGGTGTCCCACCTCCAACTTATATGATGTAGCGATAAACTCGGCGCAGTCCCACAGACTCGACGAGGGCTCCATCGTGAGCAGATATGAGATAGCGGCAATGGCGAAGACGCACCAGCCGATGATTTTGTCCCAACGATTGAAATTCATAAATCTATATTTTTTCCTTTGTTTTTATCTTTACTGTGCATCCGAGGGGAAGTTCACCTCGTTGATAATCTTGCCACCCTTGATGCGGATCCAAGTGTGGATGTCGCGAGAGTTCTCGGTGAGCTCGATTACGCGCGCGCCATTACCCTGCGGTATGTCGTGATATACGGTCTTACCTCCCGTGAAGCGGCCGTAGCCCATCAGTATGCCATACCAATCCACCACATAGTCATTCACGTGGTCGTGTCCTACGAACAGACCCATCACGTCGCCAGCCGAGAGCATTGCCGTAGCAAGGCCTGTATTAATCTCGGGAGCACAAACCATCTCCTTGCGTGTGCCGACCATATAGATGTTCTGATTCTGGGTCATGTCGCGTATCTCGGGTAGCGGAATATGCATAAAAGCCAATGCGGGCAGTGGCTGACCTCCGTTGGCAGCGGTGAAGGCCTTGCTACGCTCGAGATACCACGCCACCTGGTCGTGCTTAATCCAATCGTAACCCTTTACCTTCTCCATCGGAGAGTATGAGTTACTATCGAAGATATAGATAGCCGCAGCGTCGCGCTTGCCGTCGGCCGACTTAATGCTGAGCGTGTAGTTGGTTTCGCCTGAGATACCCACGGTGTGTGAGGTGAGGTTGCCCTTCATATCCTTGATGAAAGCCGAAAGCTCGGCACGCGTCATATCCTGCTCGTCGTCGTGATTGCCCCACGTTACCGCAAAAGGAATACCACGCTCAATTGTGGGTGCCAGGGCCTTTGTCAAGGCATCGGCGGCGGGCTTAGCGAAGATTACATCACCCGTAAATACCACCAAATCGGGACGCTCGGCGTCGAGCACCTCGCGCATACGCTCGCCAGCCTCCTCTGAGGCGGGGTTGTCGCTAATCCAGTGGATGTCGGTGAACTGCACAATCTTAAACTTGTGGTTGGCGTTAAATCGCAACTCCTGCGCCTGCGAAAACTGTGTTGCCATCAGCAATGCGGCGACTACGCATATTCTCTTAAAAAACTTCATAATCGGTGTGCGTAAAATAATTTTGCGGACAAAGTTACAAAATTAAGTTCAAATATCTAAAGATATTTCCGTATTAGGTATAATTTGGTTGTAATAGGGTAAATTTATCGTCGGCAAGGTGCGTATGAGCAAAAAAATACCTATTTTTGTAGAAAATATCACGATTATGGAATCAAAACTCAGTTTATACAATACGCTCACACGCCGCAAAGAGGTGTTTGAGCCCCTCAACGAAGGTCGCGTGGGTATGTACGTTTGCGGTCCTACCGTATATGGCGATCCACATTTAGGACACGCACGCCCCTCGATTACATTCGATCTTATGTTCCGCTACCTGAAGGCTTTGGGCTACAAGGTGCGCTATGTTCGCAACATTACCGATGTAGGCCACCTCGAGCACGATGCCGATGAGGGCGAGGATAAGATTGCAAAGAAGGCACGCCTCGAGCAGTTGGAGCCTATGGAGGTTGCGCACTATTACACCGAGCGTTACCACAAGGCTATGGAGCAACTCAATGTGCAGACACCCTCTATCGAGCCCCACGCATCGGGTCATATCATCGAGCAGATCGACTTCGTCAAGCGCATCTTCGATGCAGGTTATGCCTATGAGTCTAACGGCTCGGTATATTTCGATGTTGAGAAGTACAACAAGGATTATCACTACGGCAAACTCTCGGGCCGAAATCTTGATGATATCGTAGCCAACACCCGCGACCTCGATGGTCAGGGCGACAAGCGTCACTCTTACGATTTTGCACTCTGGAAGAAGGCTTCGCCCGAGCATATTATGCGCTGGCCCTCGCCTTGGTCAGATGGCTTCCCCGGCTGGCATATGGAGTGCTCGGCTATGTCGTGCAAGTATTTGGGTGAGCAGTTCGACATCCACGGTGGCGGTATGGACTTGATGTTCCCCCACCACGAGTGCGAGATTGCACAGGCTACAGCCGCGCTGGGTAAGGATTCGGCTCGCTATTGGGTACACAATAATATGATTACTATCGACGGTCAGAAGATGGGTAAGTCGTACGGCAACTTCATCACTATGGAGGAGCTTTTCAACGGCCAGCACGCCAAGTTGGAGCAGGCATACTCGCCGATGACTATCCGCTTCTTTATCCTTCAGGCGCACTACCGCTCGACACTCGACTTCTCTAACGCTGCTTTGCAGGCTGCCGAGAAGGGCTTTGATCGTTTGATGAAGGGTGTGGAGACCTTGGGTAAGATTAAGCCTTCGGCCACTACTTCGGAGGGTATTGTTGTAGCCGAGCTTGAGAAGCGTTGCCGCGAGGCGATGGACGACGACCTTAACTCACCAATGGTTATCTCTGCGTTGTTTGACTATGTGCGTATCATCAACCAGATTGCTGAGGGCAAGGCTACCATTTCGGAGGCTGACCTTGCGGAGATGAAGCGAGTGTTTGACCTCTATGTGTTTGATATTCTTGGTCTTCGCAACGAGAAGCAGGAGGGTGCCGCAGCAGGTGGCGATATGCTTGCAAAAGTTGTCGATATGATTCTCGCCGTGCGTCAGGACGCCAAAGCAAACAAGGATTGGGCTACATCGGACAAGATTCGCAACGAGCTCACTGCCATTGGTATCCGTGTGAAGGATCGCAAGGATGGTGTTGATTGGGAGATAGAGTAAATAGAGGATGCACGATATTTGGAATCCGTGGCACGGATGCAAGAAGATTAGCGAGGGCTGCCAGCACTGCTATATGTATTTCCTCGACAGCAAGCGAGGAATGGATGGACGCAAGGTGTTTCGTACACAGAGCGGTTTTACATATCCGCTCAAGCGAGATCGCGATGGCCGTCTGAAAATTAAGAGCGGCGAGTTGATTCGTGTATGTATGTCGTCCGACTTCTTTTTGGATGAGGCCGATGTGTGGCGCGATGAGGCGTGGCAGATAATCAAAGCGCGTAGCGATGTGAAGTTTTTTCTTCTCACGAAGCGTCCCGAGCGTGTGCGAGAGTGTTTGCCCAAAGATTGGGGCGATGGTTGGGATAATGTCTTCTTCAATGTAACGTGCGAGAATCAGCGTCGTGCCGACGAGCGAATTCCTCTGCTTTTGGAGTTGCCATTCAAGCATAAAGGTATTATGACAGCCCCCTTTATCGGGCCGATAGATATTGAGGATTACCTCGCTACGGGGCAGATCGAGCAGGTTATTGCAGGTGGCGAGAACTATGACGGTGCACGACCCTGCGATTTCGATTGGGTGAAAAGACTATCCGAGCAGTGCAAGGCGTATGATGTAACCTTCTGCTTTATTGAGACAGGCACGGTCTTTATCAAGGATGGTCGCAGATTCAATATCCCGAGTAAATTCACACAAAGCCAGATGGCATTCAAGGCGGGTGTGAATCACACGGGTCGCAAGATGGAGTTTGTGTTGCGTAACCGCCAGGGGCAGATTATTCCGCCCGAGCGCTTGTATAAGCCTCATTATCGCTCATCGTGTGCAATGTGTGGTAGCCGCTTGATTTGTAATGGATGCAGCGACTGCGGACGATGCAGATAAATCGTATGTGCGTGAAAATTAACAGATAGAGATTATGGCAAACGAGAAGAACTCACTTCATCCTGGTCAGAGCCTTGCTATCGGTTTGGCGATAGGACTTGGTTTTGGTGTTGCAATGGATAACATTCCGATTGGAATTTGTATCGGTGTTGCTCTTGGTGCCGCCTATTCTGCCAACGCCAAGAAAGAGAAGAACAAAAAGGATAAAGAAGATAAATAACAAAAGAATTAGTTTCGCTTGCTGGATAGACTCTTGGAGCTTTGCTCGCAAAGCGACCAAAGTCCCCTGCCTGAGGCGGGGGATTTAGGAGGTGGGTCAGATTTGCAAATGCGGCCAGAGGCCGCAAGGTATGCTTTCGGAAGATAGATAACATAACAAATAAAGAGAATGGTATCGGAAGAACAACTTAAAGAGGCTATAAGACGACAGGATTCGTTGGGGAGGTGTCTTTGACATCGCTCAGCGACGAATAGACCTGCAAAACGAGGAGGAGAAGACTCAAGCCCCCGACTTTTGGAGCGATGCGGCTGAGGCGCAGAAACAGTTGCGTAAGGTGGCATCAATAAAGTCGTGGGTGGTGGATTATGACGCTGTCGTAAAGGCTGTCGAGGAGTTGCAGCTTATGCCCGAATTCGTGGCAGCCGAACTTGCTTCGGAGGCCGAGATGGAGGAGCAGTATGCCCGCACCATTGAGCTTATCGAGGCTTTGGAGCTACGCAATATGCTCCGAGGCGAGGAGGATAAGATGGGCGCCATTATGGATATCAACGCCGGCGCAGGCGGCACTGAGGCGCTGGATTGGGCCTCGATGCTACTTCGTATGTACACCCGTTGGTGCGACGCTCACGGCTATAAATATCGTATGCTCGACTATCAGGCGGGCGACGAGGTGGGCGTTAAGTCTTGTACGCTCGAAATTGAGGGTGACTATGCCTATGGCTACCTCAAGAGCGAGAATGGCGTGCATCGTATGGTGCGTCTTTCGCCATTTAATGCCAACAACAAACGCCAAACAACATTTGCATCTGTTTTCGTATCTCCAGCCGTCGATGACTCTATCGAAATAGTTATAAACCCATCTGATTGTGAGTGGGATACATTCCGCGCGAGTGGTGCGGGAGGCCAGAATGTAAATAAGGTCGAGACAGCCGTTCGTCTGCGCTATCACGGCAAGGATGCTGACACGGGCGAGCCTATTGAGTTCCTAATCGAGAATATGGAGACCCGCTCGCAGCTCGATAACCGTAACAACGCCTTGCGCATCCTTCGCTCAAAGCTCTACCAGCGCGAGATGGAGAAGCGTATGGCCACACAGCAGGCTCTCGAGGCTACCAAGAAACGTATCGAGTGGGGCTCGCAGATTCGCTCATATGTATTCGACGACCGCCGTGTGAAGGATCACCGCACTGGATTTCAGACCTCTGCCGTAGAGGCTGTTATGGATGGCGATTTGGACGGCTTTATCAAAGAGTATTTGATGCAGACAGGTGGCTCTACGGAAAGCGTGTAGCGTGGTAATTTTGGCATCTGGCTTGATTTCGGGTTGCTCACTTACGTCGAAGTATACTCAGCAACCTCAATCTGCGACCAGCCTCAAAATAGAGTCACTCTTCGCTTTCGGGGGAGTGACTTTTTTAGAATTTTCGAAAAAATAGATCTGGTATGAAACATATTTTTACAATCATACTTTCGCTTTTCTGCCTCTCTTGTCAGGCGGCAGAGAAGAGTGTCGAGCCAATCAAAGTGGGCGCCGAGCGCACGGCTGAGTATCTGCCCTCGCTTAAGGGTAAGCGTGTGGCCGTATTGGCTAACCATACAGCTATGGCGGGTGAGCAGCACCTTGTGGATATGCTTATAGCGAATGGTGTGAATTTGGTTGGTATCTTTTCTCCCGAGCACGGTTTCCGTGGTACGGCCGATGCCGGCGAGCACGTGGCAAGTTCGGTGGATGCCAAAACGGGAGTGCCCATCTGGTCACTCTATGATGGAGATACCAAGCGCCCCTCGGATGAGAAGATGCAATCCTTCGATGTGCTTTTGGTAGATATGCAGGATGTGGGTCTTAGATTCTATACCTACTACATCAGTATGCTTCACCTGATTGACGCTTGTGCCGATTTTGGCAGCAAGGTCGTTGTCTTGGATCGTCCCAATCCAAACGGAATGTATGTCGATGGCCCGATTCTCGATATGAAATATAAGTCGGGCGTGGGAGCACTGCCCATCCCCGTTGTGCACGGCCTCACGATGGGCGAGATTGCCGTGATGGCGCAGGGTGAAGGCTGGTCGAAAAAGTGTGATGTGCAGGTGGTTAGGTGTGAGAATTACACTCACCAGAGCCGCTACGAGTTGCCTATCGCTCCGTCGCCCAATCTGCCTACGCAGCACTCTATTTATCTCTATCCGTCGACCTGCTTGTTCGAAGGCTCGGTCTGCTCACTCGGTCGTGGTACGGATGCCCCATTTGAAATGTATGGCCATCCCAACTATAAGGGCGGAGAGTTTGAGTTCACGCCGCGCAGTGTGGCCGGTGCGAAGAATCCTCCGCTCAAGGATAAGCTATGTTATGGCGTAGATTTGCGTGGGGTGGATGATGAGGCTGTGATTGCCGCAGGATTTAATCTCGAATATGTGATTGATGCTTACCGCAACCTCGATATGGGTGAAAAGTTCTTTACTCGCGCATTCTTGCTCCTCACGGGCGTAGATTATATCAAGGAGATGATTATGGCAGGCCATTCGGCCACAGAGATTCGTGCCCGATGGCAGGATGATGTAAAGCGTTTCAAGGAGCAGCGCCGCCCTTATTTGCTCTATGCCGAGTAGTGGTGTTTAGATGATTGTCGGCACCCAATAAATGGCTATGCCAAGAATGGCCGAGAGCACAATTAGCAGAATGGGATTTACCTTTTTGTAAGATGCGACCATCGCACCAATGAAGAGCACCCAGCTCCAGCCGTCGATAAAACTTGCACCCTCCTTCGATGAGGGGAACATCAACAGCAGTGCTGCTGCACCAATCATACCAATCACTACGGGACGCATTCCTGCAATGAGCCCCTTGACATATCGGTTGTCGCGCAGAAGCAGGAAGAAACGTGTGATTAGTATCATGAGTGTCAGCGCCGGCAGGCACACCGATACGGTTGCCACTACCGAACCCCAAAATCCTGCTACGGTGTAGCCTACATATGTTGCCGAGTTGATGGCAATGGGACCAGGGGTCATCTGCGATATGGCGACAATGTCGGTAAACTCAGCATTTGTCATCCACGCATTCTGCACCACCACCTCGTTCTGTATGAGCGAGAGCATAGCGTATCCGCCACCGAATCCGAAAAATCCAATCTTCAGATAGCTGATAAAGAGTTGCAGATATATCATCGCTCCACCTCCTTTCCTCGAAGTGCTGCAAGAAGCACTCCTATGATGCCGCCAGCAAATAGAATATATACGGGAGAGATTCCCACATACCATATAATCAACGATATGGCTATAGCAATGGCAATGGCATAACTACGCATACCCTTTACAAATCCGATAATGGGGGCAAACATCAGTGCCACCACCACGGGACGTATGCCCTTGAAGGCGGCATCGATTACTTCGTTGTGGCGTATCTGCGTGAAGAATGATGCAATGAGCAACATAATGATAAACGAGGGTAGCACCACACCTGCCAAAGCCGTAACAGCTCCGCGATAGCCATACATCTTATATCCAACGAATACCGCTGTGTTGAGCGAAATGGGGCCGGGTGCCGACTGTGCCAGGGTGAGTAGATCGAGAAACTCCCGCTCCTTGATCCAGCCTCGTGAGTCAATCACTTCGCGTTGGATAATAGATACCATAGCATACCCACCGCCAAAGGTGAATATGCCTATCTTGAAAAACGATGCGAATAACTCCCTGTATTTACCCATTACTTCCCTCTGTAGAAACGACAGAATGTGCCGAGTGGCAGCTCCTTGCCCTCTCGGTCGCTGAAATATAACTCACCAAACTCCTCCTTGCCTGTCGAGCCGAATGCCTGACGCAGTGCGGTGCGGGCCAGCAGAGCCGACAAGCCCATTGAGTATAGGTTCAACACCAGAAAACCATGCTCCTCGTTGAGTAGTGCGGCACAGCACTCCAGCATCTCGCCAATGTTCTCTTCCAATACCCACTTCTCGCCATTTGCGCCACGACCATAGGCGGGCGGATCGAGTATGATGCCGTCGTACTTGTTGCCACGACGCACCTCACGACGCACAAACTTAAGAGCATCCTCCACAATCCAGCGGATACCATCCAGACCGCTATGCTCCATATTCTCGCGTGACCAAGTTACCACCTGCTTTACCGAATCGACGTGCGTCACCTCAGCACCTGCCGCTCGTGCGGCAAGCGAAGCGCCACCTGTGTAGGCGAACAAATTGAGTACCTTGGGAGTTATCTCCTTGTTGCGTAGTGCCTCGATGCGGTCGTAGATGAAGTTCCAGTTCGCCGCCTGCTCGGGGAATATACCCACGTGCTTGAATGAGGTGAGAGCCAAGCGCATCTTCAGATGCATCTGCTTGTAGTTGTACTCAACGTTCCAGCGGTCAGGCATCTGTGCCTTGCACTGCCACTCGCCACGCTCGTCGTTCTTGGCGGCCGAGGTCTTCAAGAACGAAGCGTCGGCTATGCGGCGCCACTCCTCTTCGCTCAGCGAGCGATGCCAAATGGCCTGCGGCTCGGGGCGACGTGTGACGTAGCGGCCGAAGCGCTCCAATTTTTCGAAGTCACCCGAGTCGATGAGCTCGTAGTCGGGAATGGCGGGTGTAAGCAGTTGTGACATATTGGTTATGTGTTATTTTTTCTTTTCTGAACAATCGGTGAGTGTCATCAGGCAACGCTGGCAGTCGAAGCCCAGCATATAGCGTGCAGTGCTGTGCTCGATGTATAGATTACCCTTAAGCGTGGGATTTTGCTTTAGGCATTGACCTATCTCGCGACGTATGCAGTATGATGAAATCATTACTCTCTCTCCAGCGGTGGGTTGTAGCTCCAATGCGGGTTCGATTTGCTTTGCACCGTGAGAGAGGTAGAACTCGCGCGACAAAGAGTTTGTCACGTTCTCGTAGCGGGTAACCACTTGGTAAGGGTAGCGTGCCGAACCATCGTCAGCCATAATCTTATGAGAAAGAGGGCGTTGTATCCTCTTTACTCGCAGAGCCTCTAACGCCTCACGACGCAGGTCGGCAAGTAGCGATGCCGGAGCAAAATACTCGGCTCCCGAGACTGCGACCTCGCTAATCGAGAATATCGTACCTCCGCTCTTGGCTATCTGTCGGCGAGCGGTGTCGGCCATCTTGGTGGCATCGCTTGCGGCCTCAAGGGTGGTGGTGCGAGTTATGGTAACGGATATATTCTCCTCATCGCAAAGTGTGAGTGATATGCCATCTGAAGATAGCGCCAACTCGGCCTTGCAATCAATCTTGCGCTGTGTGCGCGAGCGGTCAAGCAAGAGCGAGAAACGGTGGTCGTAGTTGCGATACACCTTGGCACCCGCCGTAATGCCCTCCATACGGTTGGGGAGTATAGTGCCACCCTCTACCGCATTGATGTTGGTGCCATATATGCTGCCGTCAGTTATGATGCAGATGCCATCACCAGCCGTTAGGTCGGCTTTGCCCTTTATGGAAAATCCTTTGCGAGAGGTACTCTCCACTGTGCCCAAATACTCGCCTACGGCCTTTGGCGTGTCGAACGAAGCCACACCACTGCGCTTGCCGTACAACATATATTGCGATGCTCCGCGAGTAAAACTCTTATGCGGATTTGGCTCAAATTCGGTGGTGGTTACGCCAACCGAGGGACGCAAAATATCGTGGCGGTGCTGAAGAATGGCGTCGATGCGACGACGATAGTAATTTACCACATTCTTTATGTAGCGGCTATCCTTTAGTCGTCCCTCAATCTTGAACGATGTTATGCCGGCATCCATCAAAGCCTCCAAATCATCCGAGAGATCCATATCGCGCACCGAGAGCAGATGCTTTCCTGCCAGTAGTGTGCGTCCTCGCTCATCCTTCAGGTCGTAGGGTAGGCGGCAAGGTTGTGAGCACTCGCCTCTATTGCCACTGCGCTGCGACGTAGCACGCGACAGAAAGCAACGACCACTATGGCCTACGCATATAGCGCCGTGCACGAAGCACTCCATCTCTACGGTTGTGGCCTCTCTTATGCGACGAATCTCCTCCAGCGAGAGGGCTCGCTCCAATATCACGCGAGAAAAACCGCACTGCTCAAGGAAGAGAGCTCCCTCGGGTGTAGTTGTGCCCACCTGCGTTGAGGCGTGCAACTCTACGGGTAGGTTCATACGTAGCAGAGCCATATCCTGCACAATCAGTGCGTCGACTCCGATATCTATTAGCTCGCGTGCCATCTGCTCGGCATCGGCTAACTCGTTGTCGTAGAGTACGGTGTTGAGCGTTGTGTGAACCCTGACGCCATACTGATGTGCATACTCCACCGTACGTGCCACGTCGTCCAGGGAGTTGGCGGCTGCGTGTCGTGCGCCAAAGCGGGCTCCGCCCATATAGATGGCGTCGGCACCGTGGTCGACTGCAGCGCGAGCTGTGTCGTAATCTTTGGCAGGTGAGAGTAATTCGATGTAGCGCATATGGTTCACTAAATTTGTGCAAAATTAGTAAAGAATGTGCAAAATACCTCTTTTGAAGGCTCTTTTTATCGTATAGTGGCAAAAAAGCGCAGAAGATAGAATAATGAATGAAGATTTTTCTTAACTTTGCACATTATACAAAAACAACAAAAGCAGAAAAACATATGCTCACACTTAAGCAAATCAGAGACGATAAGCAGGCTGCTATTGCCCGCCTGGCAAAGAAGGGCGTTGATGCAGCCCCTATCATCGCAAAGATAGAAGAGGCCGACGATCGCCGCAAGGCTATTCAGGCCGAGTTGGATAACTGCCTTGCTCAGCAGAATGCTGCTGCCAAGCAGATTGGTATGCTCATTGGTCAGGGTAAAAAGGAGGAGGCCGAGGTAAAGAAGCAGGAGGTAGCCGCACTCAAGGCTCGCTCAGCTGAACTTGCTGTTGAGCACCAGAAGGCTCAGGATGAGATGCAGGCGCAGATCGTATTGCTCCCCAACTTCCCCTCAGAGATCGTACCCGAGGGTCGCACTGCCGAGGATAACGTGGTAGTAAAGTTGGTTGAGAACTACTCTACGCTGCCCGAGAATCCCCTGCCTCACTGGGAGCTTGCAAGCAAGTATGATATTATCGACTTCGACTTGGGTGTAAAACTCACCGGCGCAGGTTTCCCCGTATATAAGGGCAAGGGCGCACGTTTGCAGCGTGCATTGATTAACTACTTCCTCGACTGTAACACCGAGGCTGGTTATCAGGAGGTTGAGGTGCCCGTGATGGTTAATGAGGCATCAGGTTTCGGTACAGGTCAGTTGCCCGATAAGGAGGGTCAGATGTATCACGCTACGGCTGATAATTTCTACCTTGTTCCCACTGCTGAGGTTCCCGTGACCAACATCTTCCGCGATGTAATTCTCGACAAGAGCGAGTTCCCCATTAAGATGACAGCATATACTCCCTGCTTCCGTCGTGAGGCTGGTTCATATGGCAAGGATGTGCGTGGTTTGAACCGCTTGCACCAGTTCGACAAGGTGGAGATCGTTCAGTTGGCTCTGCCCGAGAACTCTTACGAGGCTTTGGATGTTATGGTTGCACACGTTGAGAAGATTGTTGCTTCGCTCGGTTTGCCTTACCGTATCCTTCGTCTTTGTGGTGGCGATATGTCGTTCACATCGGCTCTTACTTACGATTTCGAGGTATATTCAGAGGCTCAGAAGCGTTGGTTGGAGGTGTCGTCAGTATCAAACTTCGAGTCATTCCAGGCCAATCGTTTGAAGTTGCGCTATCGTGACGACAACAAGAAGACGCAGCTCGCTCACACACTCAACGGCTCGTCGTTGGCTCTGCCTCGTATCGTGGCTGCATTGTTGGAGAATAATCAGACTGAGGATGGTATCCGTATTCCCGAGGTACTTATTCCTTACACAGGCTTTGATTTTATCAAATAATGTATTATATTTGCATTAGAACTTTATTAACAAACACATAAAACAAACAAAACTATGGCTTACAAAATTTCAGATGCGTGCGTTGCATGCGGTACTTGTATTGATGAGTGCCCCGTTGAGGCTATCTCAGCTGGTGATATCTATGTAATTGATCCTGATAAGTGTATCGACTGCGGTACTTGCGCTGGCGTTTGCCCCAGCGAGGCTATCTCTGCCGAGTAATCGCGATAAAATGTTAAAGAATAGAGGGTGTTCAACAATCGTTGGACACCCTCTGTTTATTCTTGCTGGAGTAGTTGTGCGACTCACTCGCTAACGCTCGATATACATATTTCTATTGTGTCGGGGATCACCCTTCTGGCGAATTCGGATTCTCTCCTTACCAAAATTACCATTAAGGGGGTCGAATACGTCGTTGTTCTTATGCTGCTCCCAGCGCTTTGCCTGCTCGGGAGACAAAATCTGTTTTGCCTTCTGCTCGGTTGCAGCACTATCGGCCATAGCCTGTGAGGCACGCTTGTCATCGCGACGCGCCTGCTTGAGGTATGCCTTGTAAATCTTGCTATACTGGTCGTCGTCCAATGCCAATGTGCGACGCATCTGGTCGGCAATGGTATGAGCACGCTGCTCGGCAGTGGCCACGTTGCGCTCCTGTGCCGATGCTGTGATGGCTACCAGAAGGGCTGCAATGATAAATATACTCTTTTTCATAATAACATCTGTTTTGTGTATATAACGTAATAATGGGGCTTATTATTGCGTGCCAAGGCCTACTACCAGCACTCGATGGCGTCGTTGTCGGCAAGCTCCTTAACCTCGCTCTTCTTGAATACGGGATCCAGACCCTTGCTCTTCTGTTTGGTGTAGTCGTTGAGCAATACAAATACCTGACGTCCCAGCAGCACGATGGCGGCAATGTTGCACAAGGTCATCAATCCCATAGTAAGGTCAGCCAGACTCCACACTGTTTTAAGGCTCATTATAGCTCCACTCATTACCATCACGCATACCAGCAGACGATAGATGTTGAGCACCTTGCTTGACGAGGTGATAAACTTGATGTTGGCCTCGCCATAGTAGTAGTTACCGATAATCGAGCTAAAGGCAAAGAAGAAGATGGCTATGGCGACGAATGTGCGGCCGCTTCCGCCTATCTGGGTGGTTAGAGCCTCCTGTGTCAGTCGAATACCATCCAGATCACCGCCGAGCGAAACGCCGCTAATAAGGATGATGAACGCCGTGCAAGAGCATATTATAAGTGTGTCGGTAAATACTCCCAGGCTCTGGATAAGTCCCTGCTTTACGGGGTGTGATGTCGATGCCGTAGCCGCCACATTAGGCGCAGAACCCATACCGGCCTCGTTGCTGAACAATCCTCGTTTGATACCCTGCATAAGTGTAGCGCCTATACCACCACCCACTATCTGCTCAACGCCAAAGGCATCCTTTACGATGAGCTCGAGTACGGCTGGCAACTGCGTAATGTTGATAGCCACAATGACCAAAGCCAGCAGGATATATCCCAATGCCATAATAGGCACAATCACTGTGCTAAACTTTGCGATGCGCTGAATACCACCGAAAATAATTGCCAGCGTAGCCAGTGTGATGGCAATGCCTATGTATGCGTGGTCGATGCCAAAGGCATTCTCGACTGCCTCACACAGAGTGTTGCTCTGTACCGTATTAAAGGCAAAACCAAAAGTGAGAATGGTCAGCACACTGAACAGTATGGCCATCCATCGGCACTTCAATCCGTGAAGGATGTAGTAAGCGGGACCTCCGATGAACGAGTCGTTGGCACGACGCTTGTAGAGCTGCGCCAAGGTGCTCTCGATAAAAGCGTTAGCCGAGCCGATGAGGGCAATAATCCACATCCAGAACACGGCACCGGGGCCACCAACGGCGATGGCCGACGCCACACCTGCCAGATTACCAGTACCCACACGACTTGCCAACGATACGGCAAAGGCCTGAAATGGAGATATATGCTTTTCGCCCTCAGAGTGTTTGTGCTCGTTGGAGTTCACCAGCTGGCGAATCATCTCGCCGAGCATACGGAACTGCACAAAGCGGCTACGAATTGTGAAATAAACGGCGCAAGCAATCAGTGCAGCAACCATTATGTAGGTCCATAACAAGTTGTTGGCTACATCAATCAGATGTTGCAGAGTCTCCATTGTAGTTCTATTTAGCGGGTTTTAAGTTTAAGCATATTCATCACTCCGTCGATGAATGTCATCGGGTGTGTAGGGGCACCGGGAAGCCACAGGTCAACATTGTAGCGCTCCATAAAACGGCGATCTACAGCCTTACTATCGGCAAACAATCCGCCCGAGCAGGCCTCCGAGCCACATACGATGACTAACTTGGGGTCGGGTACAGAGTTGTAACATATGTCCAGAGCCTCGGCCATATTGCCGGAAATAGGGCCTGTGATTACCACGCCATCGGCGTGGCGGGGTGAGGCTACGAACTCAACGCCATAGCGGCCAAAGTCGAAGTTTACGTTACCCGTAGCATTAAGCTCCATCTCCACCGAAGCATCACCTCCGGCCGACACCTGACGCAGTTTGAGCGCACGGCCAAAAAGAGCGGGAATCTGCTCGCGGACAAGCTCGGGATGGAAGTCGATAGCCTCGCACTGGGGTGTTACCATCAGAGCCTCACGAGAAGTGCTACCAATCTTATAGTCGTTCGTAAAGCGTATGTTCTTCGGTGCACGTATGGCGCACTCGCCACAGAATAGGCAACGACCCATATCGAGTGAGAAGGGTGCTGCGGTGATGGCCTTTGTAGGACACATCTTTGCGGCAGCCTCCACATCGCTCATATCCTCGGTTGAGGTCAATACGGGGCGACCACGAAACTCATCGGTGAGTTCTACGGCGTTCAAATCGGGTATATACTGCCATCCGTGGCTCTTCAATACCTTTATTTTAGGGAATATCATACTCTTGTAAGATTAAAGGTCGTGACCGCAGTACGACAGGTTAAAACTCTTGTTGCAAATGGGAAAATCGGAAATACCCTCGCTACGCACTGCAATGGCCAATGCCAGCCAGTTGTGCAGGCTGGGGTCCTTGACTTTGTAGGTTGCAATCTTGCCCTCTGCGTCGGTGATTGCCACGTGGCATATCTCACCTCGCCAACCCTCCAGTAGTGAGAAGGCCAACGACTCGGGGGCAAGTGCTGCCTCATAGTCGGGACGTGAAATCTCAGTGGGCTTATACGATGCGAGCAACTGCTCAATATAGTCGGCCGACTGCAGTACCTCGCTGCAGCGCATCATCAGTCGCGACATCACATCACCATCGCTCTGTCTGATACTATTGTGCTCAATCTGCGAGCCATAAGCCGCATAGGGGTGCGACAAGCGAATATCTCGTTTCACGCCACTTGCGCGGGCTGCCATACCCACACCTCCGATGCGCTGCATCTCGGCCTTGGGCACGATGCCACACTGCTCGAAACGAGAGAGAAGCGTAGGAGATGATTTGATATCGTCGACAACTTCGCTGTAGCGGTGACGAATCTCGCTTACATTCTCGCGAATCATAGCCGCCTTCTCAGCAGTGAGAGGTTTGTTACTGCCACAGGGACGAATAAGGCCTTTGCCAAAGCGGTTGCCACACCACGCCTGAGTGGTGTTGATGGTCATCGTACGCAGTGCCTCCGAGGCCACCTGTCCGAGCTGATAAGCTACATCCATCGATAGGGCTCCGGTGTCGGCAATGTGCATAGCCATACGCTCCAGCTCAAGAGCTACGGTGCGCTCTACCCAAAGGTTTGAGTCGGCACTCTTGCCACACAACTTCTCGATTGTTGCTGCATAAGCCGTTGCGTGCGATACGGCGCTGTCACCGGCAATACCCTCGGCAAGGAGTGTCTGGCGCAGGCGGTTGTCAGTAGATGTGAATTCGTGCTCTACGCCTCGGTGCTGATAACCCAAAGCAATCTCCAGGTGCAACACATTCTCACCATTACATACGAAGCGGAATGCTCCCGGCTCGATGATACCAGCGTGGATGGGTCCTACATTCACCTCGTGCAATGAGTCGCCATCGATGCTGTAGAAGGGGTAGTTATCCATCGTAGAGTTGCGATTGCGACGGTTGAAGGGAAAGCGCAGAGGCTTGTTCCACGGCATAGAGTCAAATTCTACGTTGTACAACTCGGCTATCTCGCGCTCGAAGACGTGCAAGGCAGGATGGATTGCCGTGAGCGAGGGCAGAGCCACCTCTTCGTAATACTCCATAGCAAACGAAGTGAGCATCACACGTTGCTCCTTGTCATCGAGCAGTACGATGTAGAACTTCAGGCGCGACGATTCGGGTGTCGCAAAGTAGTGTGCGACGTGGTAGTGTTCGTCACACAAGCGCTCCTTCAGGTCGTTATATATGGCCGCATAGTCCACCTCGGGTATATCCTTCAGTGCTACTGCGCTGGCACGATTATCGGTTATGTGATATATCATAGGGTTATAATGTTACGATGTTGGTAATAAGCTCCTTCAAAAACTCGGGCTGCCACAATCCCAAAACGATTGCCACAACTAGCAGCGACAGGGCGCTGTACGACAGGCGACGATTGATATTCGAGAGGTGCAACTCATCCTGATTGGGCTGATAGCAGAGCTTGATAACGCGGAAGCAGATAGAGTAGACCACAACACACAACAGCAAAACGATGAGTGCTATGAGCCACCAGCCGGTCTGGGCGATGGTCTGCTTGAGAATCATCAACTCCGAAATGAAGAGTGGTGAAGGGGGGAATGCCAGCACTACGACCATACCTGCGAGCAGGCCAATTGCTCCCACCTTATTTATATTAATATAGTCACCAATTCGGTTGATGCGATAGCCGTTGTACACCTGACGCACGACTGCAATCTGCAGGAACAGACTACTCTTGATGAGTGTGTGGCACACGACGTGGAACATAGCGGCCCAAATGCCTATGCCGCCCACGCCCAAGCCGATGGCAACGATACCCATATTCTCAACGGTAGAGTACGAAAGGAAACGCTTGTAGTTGTTCGTACGTCGCAGGAACAAGGCACCAACACCCAGACTCAATACTCCGATGATGAGCATAACGTGCTGTATCCACTCGAATACCGCCGTGTGGACAAAGAGTCGGTATATGCGGAAGATGGCCAAGAAGCCTGCATTTACCAAGCCCGTAGATATCAATGCCGATGCCGGTGCAGGCGCAGCAAAGTTGGCATCCACGCCGATGGTGTAGAGCGGGAAAATCTCCATCTTACAACTGTAACCCGTAAGGATAAGCAGGAAGGCTGCCTTCAGATACAACGGATTGCCGTTTACGATAAGCTGCTGCAGGTCGTTATAGTTTAGCGACGAGTTCGATGCCGCTGCGCAAAGCAACAAAATACCCAAATATGCAATGGCAATACCTGTCGAACATACGAACAGATACTTCCACGTAGCCTCAAGAGTCTGCTTCGAGTGGCGGTGATACAAGATACCGGCGCTACACAAAGTGGTAGTCTCAAGCAGAATCCACGTCACGGCGATGTTGTTGGCAAAATAGACACCAGTAATCGAGGTCGTGAGCAGTATTAGCAGTGCGAAATACTTGCGATAGTTATTTAGCTTATCATCTTTGAGGTACTCCTGCGAGTGAATCAGTACGAACGTTGCCACAACACCCAACAATAAATAGAAGAGTGTGCCCGCTTCGTCGAAGGTAAAGAATACGCCCGAGGTGGTCTGATAGTTGCCACCAAAGGTGATCAGTGCGGCGAATAGTGCGTGTACGGCCATATAAAGGCCACAGAGCAAATGAACTATGCGACGCGACGGAGCAATAAAG
Source organism: Alistipes sp. (assembly GCA_017631035.1). Classification (GTDB taxonomy): domain Bacteria; phylum Bacteroidota; class Bacteroidia; order Bacteroidales; family Rikenellaceae; genus Alistipes. The sequence continues at coordinate 60,306 of JAGBUB010000038.1, read as the reverse complement.
ACTGCGGCTCCCAAAACGAGCCATATTACGAAGAATATATATATCATAGCATTAGTCCTTTACGTAGGTTAGCGAATCACTATTATCGGTGTGTATCTGGCTACCGACCTTGGTCATAAACATACCCAGCATAAGCACCGACATCAAGATATCGAGCATAATGGCCGCATTAATCAAAATAGGCATCTCCACACCGATAGCCATCGAGAAGAGGAATACTCCGTTCTCGATTACCAGGAATCCAACCATATGGGTAAAGATACGTGAGCGCAGAACGATGAGAATCAATCCACTCAGCAAGGCGTATAGCGCCACACCGAAGAATATCATATGTACCGACGAGTCGGCCACATAGTAGGTGGTGATTGCACTGGCCACCAGGGCCGCAAACGATAGACTGAGCGAGTTGAACTGCGAACGTCCTGAGGTGTTTATGCGATTGATTTTGGTTCGACGAATTACTCGCATCAGGATGGCAGGCACGATAACGGCCTTGAAGATGAGCGTCTCGAGGATGATGAACGAGAGCTCCATCCAGTTCAGCGAGTGCAGGCGCAACAGGGCAATGCCAAGCAGAATCCAACCCTGAAAGGCGATGATGGTGGCATAGTTGCGGAATCGCTCTACCATTGAGATGTATATGAGCGAAATGATGTATAGAATGATTAACGACAGTAACATAGCTTAGATATTAATATCGGCCTGCAACAGGAAGCCGATGAAGAAAATCAACGCCGCCAGAGCAGAGATGGTTACAATGAAAGTAGTGTTGCGAACGAGTTTGTTACGAGCCTGTGTCGATTCCACAATACCGATCGACAAACCTGTGAGCAGAATAGCCAGCGGAACGGCAAACCACCAGTGGAAGCAGCAGGTTGCAGCTATGGCGTTGGCGGCAATCATCGAGAAGCAGGCTGTCTTGAGCCAGCCGGCAATGTGAATCATACCCATATCTACACCACTATAGTCCAGACACATCACCTCGTGAATCATCGTAAGCTCGAGGTGTGTGCGGGGATCATCCACAGGCACGCGACCCGACTCAACGAAGGCGATGGTGATGAAGAGATATGCGATGAGGAACATCACGATGGTAAGATGCAGGTTGAACGACTGCTCGTGAGCAAATATGTCGGCAAACGAAGTGTAGCCACAGAACATAGCCAGTGTAGCAAAGCCAATCATCAGTGCAGGCTCAATCAAAGCACCATAGAGCGCCTCACGTGCTGCTCCCATACCCTCGAATGAGGAGCCTGTATCCATAGCAGCAAGAATGATGGCCACGCGAGCCAGTGCCAACGTATAGGCAAAGCATATCATATCGCCCTCGAACGAAATCAAGGGGTAGAGGTCGGCTACGGGCATAAAGAGCATAGCTACGATGGCAGCACCCAAATAAACGGCGGGTGCGATACGGAACAGAGCCGTAGTTGTGGTAGAGTATACCGAACCCTTGCGAAGCAATAGGCCAACGTTGCGCAGGTGCTGAGTGAAGGGCAGACCCTTGCGACCAGCCAACGTTGCGCGTGTGCGGTTAATCACTCCGGGGATGGCAATGGCCACCACTATCATTAAAAGTGTGTTAAGTGCAATTCCCATACGTTAAATCAGATTAAAGAGTGAAAGAACCACAATAGCAATGAGGAACAACAGCGCAAATAGGATGTAGTTGTTGATGCGTCCCGTGCGCAGGTTCATCATACGTTTGTTGATAATGCGCAACAACTCAACCCACCACTCGGCAAGCAAGCGGTCGATCTTATCCTTGTGGCGCACGTTGTAGTTGTGTGATGAGGGGAATATCTCGCTCTTGCCGACGGCACGACCCTCAACGGTGTTCTGCGTAAGCGATGTTGCAATCGACTGCAAACCCTCCGAGAACGACTCACCTGTGTACTGCATACGGATGTTGGGCGATGTGAAACCGCAACCCCACGTAGGACCTTCCGATATGGTGCGACGACGCTGTGCACGATGCTTGATGGTGTAGAGTAGAGCAATTACGATTACCAGCAGAATGGCCGTAAGCGAAAGACGCGAGAGGGTAGTTACGATACCCGCATTAACCATTACGCTGTGGCCATTTGTCAATACATTTGCCACACGCTCAACGGCCCATATGGCGTACTGAGGGAACAAACCAATCGCGATGATACCCAACGCAGGGATTGCCATAGCCGCTATACGCAGACTATCAACCTCCTCCGACTCGGCAACGTGATGGTGGCGGGGTGAGCCAAGGAATACGGTGCTATACAACTTGGTGAAAGCCAATACCACCACACCTCCTGTCAGTGCTAATGCCATAATACCACCTGCGGCGTAGAGAGTGTTTATACCATCGCGTACACTGCCCAGCATACCCAAATAGATCAGGAACTCGCCCACAAAACCATTCAAAGGTGGCAGGGCGCAGATAGCCATCGTTGCCAAAAGGAACAAAATGGCCGTAACGGGCATATGCTTTGCTGCGCCACCAAAACGGTCGAGCAGCGTAGTGTGCATCTGCGAATATAGATTGCCCGCTCCGAAGAAGAGCAACGACTTGAAGAATGAGTGGTTGATGGTGTGGAGCAGAGCACCGCACATCGAAAGTGTCACCACCATAGTATTTCCAGCTGCCTGTGCGAGCAAGGCAATGCCGAGGCCGATGAAAATCACGCCTATGTTCTCGATACTTGAGTATGCCAGCAGACGCTTGACGTCGTTCTGCATAGCGGCCAACATAACACCCCACAGACTTGTTACCACACCTGCGGCGAGTATCACAACACCTGCAGTGTGAATCTGCTCGGGTACGCTCATCTGGCTTACGATACGCAACACGCCATATACACCCGTCTTAATCATCACGCCCGACATAATAGCCGATACGTGCGATGGAGCGGCGGGGTGTGCCTCGGGCAACCATACGTGCATAGGGAACAGACCTGCCTTCATTCCAAATCCCAGGAGGAAGAGGATGAAGATTGCGAAGTTGCCACCATTGCCAAAACAATCGGCCATTGCAGCAAACGAGGTAAGACCCGTTGCTGACTCCAGACCCACAAATCCCGCTACAAGGAAGATGAAGCCTACGTGCATCATAATCAGGTATGCCAATGCAGCACGCAACACCTCGGCGCGCTCGGCGTCGAAGAGTATGAGGATAAACGATGCGATGGTCATCAGCTCCCACGCAAAGAGGAAGAGGAATCCTCCGTCGGCCATCACCACCAGCATCATCGAGAGGATGAGTGTGGCCAAAGCCGTGTAGTGGAGCGAGATGTGCGCCGGTGACTTCTTATTAAGATACGATGCAATATAGCCACGCGAGTAGAGCATTGTGGCTACGCCCGCGATGGCAATGACCAGCAGAAAAACTGCCGTGAGCGGATCTATCGATAACATTCCCGCTCCCAAAATCGAGGGTATGTCGTGCGCAACAATGATGGTCTGGGTTCCAGCCAACACACCAATCGAGGGCACGGCTACCGTAATGGCTGCAATGGCTACAGCGGTAAATGCCACCCACACCTTGCCGCGAAGCGGAGCTGCGAAGATGGCGCCAACGAGTAGCGAAAGAACCAAAAGTAACGTGAGGTAAAACATTTCTTCTATTTATTTAACTAACCTTTCTTGGGAATTTGTCGGGCTTTACATACCGTTTATGGTGGCAACCATCACCGTAGCAGCCACAGCGGCCGTTTCGGTTCGCAGTCGCTGATTGCCGAGCGATATGGCCTCAAACCCGTTTTCGAGCGCAAAATTAATCTCTTCGGGAGAAAAATCACCCTCTGGACCAATTAAAATCAAAATATTTTCAGTTTTTTTAATAATTGATGGCAGATAATCTCGTTTTTCAAACGAAGAGTCGCAGTGGGCTATGAATTTACGACCCTCAAATGGAGCACTGATAAGTTCTTTTACATCGGTCATAGCGTCGAGCACAGGGTGATATGCCTTGATAGACTGCTTTACAGCCGAGGTTATCACTCGCTCCTCGCGTTCGTGCTTTATGGTGCGGCGCTCGCTGTGGTCGCACTCGATGGGTACGATGCGGTCGATGCCTACCTCGGTGGCCTTTTCTAAGAACCACTCGTAGCGGTCGATATTCTTTGTGGGAGCAACGGCCATAGTCAGCGAGTAGGGCAGTTTGCCATACTCGGTTTGGGTCTCCACGATCTTCACCGTGCAGTGGTGCTGATGTGCCTCAACAATCTCACAGCGGTGCAGCGAACCACGTCCATCGGTTAGGTGCAGCGTGTCGCCTTGACGCAGACGGAGTACGCGTACGCAGTGTTTTGACTCCTCGTCGTTGAGCGTATAGAGGGGAAGAGTTACATCAGGTGCGTAAAATAGTTGCATAAGATTTGGTTAAGTATTAACTTTGCAAAGTTATTAAATATATATTAAGGATGAAACGCTTTTTTGCATTATTCGCACTAACAATGCTTATTATGAGTATATCCTCTTGTAAAAAGAGTGCAGAGATTGCCGATAATCCCTTTTTTGAGCAGGAGTGGGATACTCCCTATGGCGTGCCGCCGTTCGATCGTATACAGATGGAGCACTATGCTCCCGCTTTCGAGCAAGGTATGTCGCAGCACAACCAGGAGATTGAGGCTATCGTAAACTCTACACAGGAGCCTACTTTCGAAAACACCATCTTGGCATACGACAATTCGGGTCATATGCTTGCACGTGTCGCTACTGTCTTCGACCTGCTTTCTTCGGCCGAGACCAACGAGCAGATGCAAGAGTATTCGGCTCAGATATTCCCTCGTCTGGCTACTCACTACGATGCCATTGCAATGAGCGATGCACTCTTTGCCAGAGTAAAGTCGGTCTATGATAATCGTGAGAAGCTGGGCCTGCAGGGCGATGAGAAGCGTCTTACGGAAAAGATATATCGAGACTTCGTGCGTTCGGGTGCTCTGCTCTCTGCCGAGGATAAGGCCTCGCTTCAGCAGATTAACGAGCGCTTGTCGGCGCTCAGCGTGCAGTTTGGTCAGAACCTTTTGGCCGAGACCAACGCATTTACGTTGGAGACCACTCTCGAGGAGCTGGATGGTGTGCCCACCTCGGTGCGTGACGCCGCCAAAGAGCAGGCCGAGTCTATGGGTAAACGCGATAAGTTTGTGTTCACATTGCAGAAGCCGAGTATGATTCCTCTGCTGACCTATGCTCGCGACCGTTCGTTGCGTGAGCAGATTTATAAGGCTTATCTTGCGCGAGGAAACAATGGCAATGAGTACGACAATAATCAGATTGTGGCTCAGATGGCAAGCCTGCGTTATGAAAAGGCACGCCTGTTGGGTTATGAGACTTATGCTCACTACGTTACCGATGCCGAGATGGCCTCTACGCCCGATGCTGTGTATGAACTACTGGAGGGTGTGTGGACTCCCGCTTTGGAGCGTTCGAAGAAGGAGTTGGAGCGAATGATGAATATCTTCCGTCGTGACAATGGCAACGATGCCACCTTCGAGTCGTGGGACTGGTGGTATTATGCCGAGAAGGTTCGTCAGGCTGATTATAACCTCAAAGAGGAGGAGGTACGAGAGTATCTCTCGCTCGATAATGTGAAGAGCGGTATCTTCTTCCTTTGCAATCGTTTGTATGGTATTAACTTCCGTCCGCTGAAGGCCCCCGTGTATCACCCCGAGTGCGAGGTGTATGAGGTTATCGATGGCGATGACACTCCGCTTGGAGCGCTCTATATGGACTTTTTCCCCCGTGCCGGAAAGGAGGGTGGTGCTTGGTGTGGCTCGTTCGTCGACCAAACTTTCAAGGATGGCAAGCGAGTGTTGCCCGTGTCGACCATTGTCTGCAACTTCACTCGCCCCGTGGGTAATTCACCTGCCCTGCTTACCATCGACGAGACCGAGACCTTCTTCCACGAGTTTGGTCACGCTCTGCATACGCTCTTTTCGCAGGTCAAGTATTATGGCCTGGCAGGTGTTGAGGGCGACTTTGTGGAGCTGCCGTCGCAGATTATGGAGAACTGGGCCTTTGCTCCCGAAATGTTGCGCCACTATGCCGTACACTATCGTCGCGAAGATGTGATGCCTGATGAGCTGATACATAAGATTCAGCGCACAAAGACCTTCAACGAGGGCTTCAACACCACCGAGTTGGTTGCAGCAGCCCTCTCCGATATGGATATCCATTCGCTGCGTAGCCCAGAGCTTGTCAATACGGCCGATTTCGAGCGTGAGTCGCTTGTTGGACGTCGAGGTCTTATTTCGCAGATTGAGCCTCGCTACCGATACACCTACTTCAGTCACATCTTTGATGGTGGCTACTCGGCCGGTTACTACTTCTACATCTGGGCCGAGGTGCTGGATAAAGATGCATATCAGGCCTTTGTGGAGAGTGGCGACGTGTTCGATGGACCGACAGCTGAACTCTTCCGCCGTGAGGTTTTGGAACGTGGTGGCAGCCGTGACGGAATGGATATGTATCGTGCGTTCCGTGGAGCTGACCCCGACAAGGAGGCTATGCTTGTTGCCCGAGGTCTTGTTGAGCCCGTGCGTGAGATTCCTGCCGAGGAGCCTCTGGTGCAGGATGTGAGGGTTGATACCCGCGCCCTGGCACGTCAGCGAGCCGAGCGTTCGCGTCAGGAGCGAGAGGCACAGCGTGCCGCAGAGGCCGATTCGCTTAAGGCAAACTAACCATTGAGAAGAAACCAATAAAAAATAATAAACGATGAAAAAACTATTTTTAATTATGACTTTCAGTGCCCTTATGGCAAGCTGCGGTGGCGATCAGATGCCCGTGGCCGTATTGCCAGAGATTGACACCACCAACCCTCTGTTGGCCGAGTGGGATACACCTTATGCTACTCCTCCGTTCGATAAGATCAAGATCGAGCACTACGAGCCCGCAATCAAGACCGCTATCGAGGTGTCGCGTGCCGAGATTGACGCAATTGTAAACAATCCTGCCAAGCCCACTTTCAAGAACACTATTGTTGCTATGGAGCGTCAGGGAGCCCTGCTCAACCGCATTACAGGCGTATTCTACAACTTGCGTAATGCTGATACTTCTGACGAGATGGATGCCATCGCTATGCGAGTACAGCCTTTGATGACAGAGCTCAGCAATGACGTACGTCTTAACCCCGAGCTTTTTGCTCGCGTGAAGGCTGTTTACGAGGGCTCACGCCGTGGTTTGTCGGATGTTGATATTAAGTTGTTGGAGGATGCCTACAAGAGCTTCTCTCGCTCGGGTGCGGCTCTTAACGATGAGCAGAAGGCCGAGTACCGCAAGTATACTTCAGCACTCTCGGAGGCAACTCTTAAGTTCGGAAACAACGCATTGGCCGCTACCAACGCATTCTCAATCAATATCACTAACCCCGCCCAGGTGGCTGAGTTGCCCTCGTTTGTGAAGGATGGTATGGCAGCCGAGGCAAAGGCTCGCGGTCAGCAGGGTTGGACTGTTACTTTGCAGGCTCCCAGCTATAGCCCCTTTATGACCTACTCATCACAGCGTGATATCAAGGAGAAGCTCTATCGTGCCTATAATAGCCGTGCTTTGGGTGGTGAGTTCGATAACTCGCAGCTCATTCGCGACATCACATCGTTGCGTTTGAAGATCGCCAACTTGCTCGGTTATGAGACCTACGCCGACTATGTATTGGAGGAGCGTATGGCCGAGAGTGCTGATAATGTAAACTCGTTCTTGGCAGAGTTGCGCGAGGCAACCATTGAGTATGGCCGCAAGGATTATAACACCATCAACGAGTATGCAGCATCGAAGGGTCACAAGGGTGATGTAATGCCTTGGGATTGGGCCTACTACACCGAGAAGTATAAGGCCGAGAAGTACTCGCTCGACGACGAGCAGGTGAAGCCCTATTTGAATCTCGATAACGTTATCAAGGGTGTGTTTATGGTAGCTGAGAAGCTCTACGGCTTGCAGTTTGTACCCAGCACCGAGATCTCTGTATATCATCCCGATGTGAAGGCATACGAAGTGTATGAGACAACCGACAAGGGCGAGCAGAAGTTCCTCTCAGTTCTCTATCTCGACTTCTTCCCCCGTGCTTCAAAGAGCGCAGGTGCGTGGATGACCGAGTTCCGCGGCACAAGCATTATCGATGGCGTGGAGACACGTCCTTTGGTATCGCTCGTGATGAACTTTACAAAGCCGACCGAGACCACTCCTTCGTTGCTTACATTCGATGAGTTCACTACATTCCTTCACGAGTTTGGTCACGCTCTGCACGGTATGTTGTCAAAGGGTGAGTATGAGTCATTGAACGGCACAAGTGTATATCGCGACTTCGTTGAGTTGCCCTCGCAGATTTTGGAGAATTGGGCTACCGAGAAGGAGTATCTCGATATGTGGGCCGTACACTATCAGACAGGCGAGCCTATCCCTGCTGACCTTGTTGAGAAGATTGTTGCAGCAAAGAACTACCTTGCAGCATACTCTAATATCCGCCAGCTCTCGTTCGGTCTTACCGATATGGCTTGGCATACACTCAAGACTCCCTATGAGGGCGATATTGAGCCTTTCGAGGTTGAGTCAATGAGCTCTGTACAGGTTACTCCCGTTGTGTCAGGTACATCTATGAACACATCCTTCACTCACATCTTCGATGGTGGCTATGCTGCTGGTTATTATGGTTATAAGTGGGCTGAGGTGTTGGCTGCCGATGCTTACTCACTCTTCAAGCAGAATGGTATCTTCGATGCTGCTACCGCTAAGTCATTCCGTCGCTTGATGGAGCAGGGTGGTCAGCGTCATCCTATGGATTTGTATGTTGATTTCCGTGGTCACAAGCCTGAGACCAAGGCTTTGGTTGAGGCTATGGGCCTGAAATAATTGCGGCTATGAAAAATAACCTGAGATTTATCCTGTCGCTCGCACTTATGCTTTCAGCCGTAGCGTGCGAGGAGCGTCGTTCGGGTAACCCTCTCTTTGAGGGCGATTATGCCGATCCCGAGGGTGTTGTATTCGGTGATACCTACTGGATCTATCCCACCTACTCGGCGGCATTCGACGACCAGCTCTACTTTGACTGCTTCTCATCGAAGGATTTGGTCGAGTGGACCAAGCACGAGCGTATTATCGACAATTCGCGCATTTCGTGGCTCAGACGTGCCTTGTGGGCGCCTGCAGCTCTGGAGAAGGATGGCAAGTATTACCTTTTCTTCGGTGCTAACGATGTTCACGAGGGCGAGATTGGCGGTATTGGTGTAGCTGTGGCGGATAACCCTGCGGGCCCGTTCGAGGATCTGTTGGGTAAGCCCCTCATTGGCGAGATTGTTAATGGAGCACAGCCCATCGATCAGTATGTCTTCAAGGATAAGGATGGTACGTATTATATGTACTACGGCGGCTGGCGCCACTGCAATGTGGTGAAGCTTGCGCCCGACTTCAAGAGTATCGTGCCATTCGACGATGGTACTCTTTATAAGGAGGTTACACCCGAAAACTATGTCGAGGGTCCCTTTATGTTCATCCGCGATGGCAAGTATTACTTTATGTGGTCGGAGGGTGGCTGGACAGGTCCCGACTATAAGGTTGCGTATGCCATTTCTGATTCGCCTTTCGGTCCCTTCGAGCGCAAGGGTGTAATCCTTGAGCAGGACGATAGCGTGGCTCGCGGTGCCGGTCACCATTCGGTAGTGTATAACCAGCGCAGTGGTAAGTATTATATCATCTACCACCGTCGCCCGATTGACTCCGATGTGCGTGACAATCGCGTTACCTGCATCGAGGAGTTGCACTTCGATGAGGATGGCAACATCCTACCCGTGGTGATGACTCACGAGGGTGTCAAGGCCGATGAGTTTTAGTATCGACACAAATAAAACGAAGAGGTTGCCCCTAGTCGGGGGCAACCTCTTTATCTTTTTCGGGTGCTATTATTTATTTCTATAAGGTATGGTGGCCTATGTTTTGGAATTTTGTAGTATATTTGTTGAAAATATTTTTGTTATGAAGAGTTTTATCATTGCACTCGCGTTGCTTGCCTCGTTGGTGGCGTGCGGGTCGCAACAACAGAAGAGTGTAGCACAACCGCAGATAGTACAGCCTACGACATATGCCTGCTTGGTGAAGAACGTATATCCCCACTCGGTGGACTCCTATACACAGGGCCTGCAGTTTGTCGATGGCGTGATGTGGGAGGGTACAGGCGAGTATGGTTCGTCGCAGATTGTAACTTACTCACTTGGCGATAGCGAGCCTAAGGTGTTGAACAAATTGCCTCGTAGCGAGTTTGGCGAGGGTATAACCCTGCTGGGTGATGAGTTATATCAGCTTACATGGGAGTCAAACATCTGCCACGTCTATAATCCTAAGACTATGCAGAAGGTGCGCGACTTCCGTTATCCGGGCGAGGGCTGGGGCCTGACTTCCGATGGCGAGAAGCTCTATATGTCGAACGGTACGGCTACCATCTTCAAGGTTGATCCCACAACTTTCAACCGTGAGAGTCGCATTACGGTCACTCTGCGTGGCGAGGCGCTTAACTACATTAACGAGATGGAGTGGATCGATGGCAGGATTTGGGCAAACGTCTATACTACGAATTATATCGTAATCATCGACCCCGCTACGGGTGTCGTCGAGGGAGTAATCGACTGTGAGGGTCTGCTCTCGGATGAGGATATCACCACCCGTACCGATGTGCTGAATGGCATTGCCTACGATGCGGCCACCAAGCGTATATTTGTTACGGGCAAGCGCTGGAATAAGTTATTCGAAATTGAGATTGTAAAACGATAAGCATTGAAGATGAAAATCGAAACTTTGTTTGCAAAAAAGATATGGGTGTTGGATGGTGCCCTCGGTACACAACTCCTCAAGCAGGGGCATACGGGTTGCCTTGAACTACTTAATGTGGCATCGCCCGAGAAGGTGTCAGCCATTCACGAAGAGTATCTGCAGGCAGGAGCCGACATCATAACCACAAATACCATTTGTGCCGATGCACTCTGCCTTGAGCAGTATGGTCTGCAGGAGCAGTCGTACGAGTTGGCACGAGCCGGAGCCGAGTTGGCCCGCCGCGTGGCCGACAAATACTCCACTACCGAATCGCCACGCTTTGTAGCAGGAGCCGTAGGCCCTACAACCCGCAACCTTACGCTTGCTAACGATACTACCGCCGAGGCTCTTGCCAAGGTCTATGCCGATGTGGTGCGAGGCCTGATTGATGGTGGTGTAGATATAATTCTTGTGGAGAGTGTTATGGATGCGGCCAATGCAAAGGTCGCTATCGAGGAGTGCCGCAAGATTAATAGCGATATTCCTATCATCCTCTCGGCCGTGCTTTCGCGCATCGCGGGTCGTGTGGCAAGTGGAGCTACCATTCAGAAGTTCTTGGAGGATTTGCCTCTGGACGATATTGCGGCCGTGGGATTTAACTGCACAAATGGCGTAAAACCTTTGGCCGAGGCCGTGAAGAGCCTCTCTACATTGTGTGCCAAGCCCATCGTGGCATATCCGTCGGCTGGTCAGCCCATCGTGGCGGCTAACCATTTCGCAAAGGAGATGGAGCAGATGTGCCGTGCCGGTCAGCTCAACATAATTGGCGGATGTTGCGGTACTACGCCCGAATATATCCGTCTTGTGGCAAAGGTGGCGCAGCGTTGGCGTCCCCGCAAAATTGAGAAAAAATAAAACGATATAAGTATGAATACAGTGGATTTTCGTCATCATCTGCACTCGCGCTTAGAGGAGGGCACCCCGATGATTGCCACCATTGCAGATGCACTCAGCGCTTTGGGCATTGAACATCGCACAATGGAGTCGGGAAGTGTACTTGCCCGCATCGAGGGCTGTCGTGGCAATGCGGAGCGTTGCGTTGTACTTATGGCTACGGTGGACAATGCCTATGGCCAACCCTGCTCAGACGAAGATAAGGCCGCTAGCGAGGCTCTATCGTGCGGTTGCAACGACTGCCACGTTGCTATGCTCTATGGCGTGCTGAAGCAGTGTCAGGCAAAGCCCGATTTCGAGGGAACTCTGTTTGCATTGTTCCAGCCTGCCACAGTCGATGGCAAGGGTGGTGCTATGAGTGTGTTGTCAGAAGATCCATTCAAAGGTTATAACGTGGCGGCCATTATCAGCCAGCAAGCCGATAGCGACCTTGCCGTAGGTGAGATAGGCTTCTGTCCGGGACGATTTATGCCCTCGGCCGATGAGTTGCAATTCGCGGTTACGGGTATGAGTGGCAATGCAGCTGCAAGGGACCGATTGAAGGACTCGGTGGTGGCTATGGCCGACTTGATAGTGCGCCTTAATGCCTTCAATAGCGATGCCTGTATGCTCTCAATCGGAAGGGTTGAGGCCCTGGGTGAGGCTATGCAACTACCCGAGGAGTCCGTTTGCAGTGGCTCGATGTTCGCCTATGATGAGAATCTGCGCTCACGCGTAAAGGATATGATTGCACACGCTGCCGAGGAGGTGGAGTATAAGTATGACGTGGAGGTTGAAATGAGCTTTCGCAGCATTGCACCCTGCGTGGATAACAATACCCAGCTGACCTATGAGGCTATGCTGCAAGCCGATAGTTGTGGCTATGTGGTGCGTGATTTGGAGCGTCAGATAGCATTCAACGACTTTGGTTACTATACGCAGTGCTATCCCTCGCTATATTATAAGCTGGGTGTTAGCCGAGCCTCGGAGCGTATGCATACATCGGTTGCCGACCCCGACGAGCGAGCGCTTGCCGTAGGCGAGGAGTTTATGTGTCACGTTGCTTTAAACATTCTTAACAAATGAAACAGCCAAAACGAAAGAGCCGTCAAGGCGCAGAGAAGCGTTCGCACGCCGACTCTAAAAATATACGCGCCGCATTTATTATAAATATGTTCCGCGAGTTCCCCGATCGTCAGTTCTCGCTCAAGCAACTCACTTCAGCATCGGGAGGTAACTCCAAGGAGGCTCGCTATATCGTGCGCGATGTTGTGGAGGCGCTTGTGGCCGAGGGCGTTGTCGATTGTTTTGGTCGCGATAAGTACCAGCTCTCAACATCGCAGTTGCCACACTACGAGGGCGTGGTGGATATGATAGGCACGGGTGCGGCCTATGTAAAGGTCGAGGAGCTGGAGAACGATATATATGTTCATCAACGTAATGTAAACTACGCTTTGGAGGGTGACCGTGTTGAGGTTGTGCTTCAGCGTCAGGCCCTGCGCGAGGGTGACCACCCCGAGGGTGCCATCACCAGAGTGTTGGAGCGTAGCAATAAACAGTATGTCGGCACGGCTGAGGTTAGTCGTGCGGCAATCTTTGTGCGCCCCGATGCTCGCAAGTTGCCGATGGATGTATTCTTCCCCCGCAAGGATAATCCGCAGGTGAAGGATGGTGACAAGGTTGTTTTCCGCGTCTCTGAGTGGCACGAGGGCTTGCGCTCGCCACGTGGCGTGATTGTCGATGTGCTGGGTCAGGCAGGTGATAACGATGCCGAGATGCACGCTATTCTGGCCGAGTACGATTTGCCATATCGCTTCGAACCCGAGATTGAGCAGGCTGCGGAGGCTATCGCTGCTGAGATTACAGAGCGAGACTATGCCGAGCGCCGCGATTTTCGCGATATAACCACATTTACCATTGACCCGGCCGATGCCAAGGACTTTGACGATGCGCTATCTATCCGCAAACTCGAGGATGGCCTTTGGGAGGTGGGTGTGCATATTGCCGATGTTACACATTATATTCGTCCCGACGATGTGCTCGATTGCGAGGCTTGCGACCGAGGTACGTCGGTCTATCTGGTCGATCGTACGGTGCCTATGTTGCCCGAGCGTCTGTGTAATGTACTATGCTCATTGCGCCCTAATGAGGAGAAGTTGTGCTTCTCGGCAGTGTTCAAACTCAACGATAATGCCGAGGTTTTGGACGAGTGGTTTGGTCGCACGGTGATTTACTCAGACCGCCGCTTTACCTATGCCGAGGCGCAGGCTCGCATCGAAACAGGTGTGGGTGACTTTGCCGAGGAGATAGCCGTACTTAACCGCCTGGCGCAGACTATGCGTGCACGTCGTTTCAAGGATGGCGCAATTAGTTTCGAGCGTGAGGAGTTTAAGTTCATCCTCGACGAAAAGGGTAAACCCCTTGGCGTATATACCAAGGAGCAGAAGGAGTCGAATCAGCTCATCGAGGAGTTTATGCTTTTGGCCAACCGCAAGGTAGCCGAGTATTGCACCTACCGAATGGTAAATGGTAAAAAGGTGGCGCGTACGATGATTTATCGTGTGCACGACGAGCCTAATGAGGAGAAATTATCTCGTTTTAGAGAGTTCTTGGTGCGCTTTGGCTATCAGTTCCGCGCATCGAAGGGTCGTGCAGTGGCTAAGGCTATCAACAAACTGGTTACCGAGGTCAAGGGTCGTCCCGAGGCTAATGCCATATCGACTCTTGCCGTTAGAAGTATGTCGAAGGCACTCTATACTACCGACAATACAGGTCACTATGGCCTTGCATTCAAATACTACTCTCACTTTACTTCTCCCATCCGCCGTTATCCCGATATGATGGTGCATCGCCTGTTGGCGCGCTATTTAGCCGAGGGTAAGTCGGCCGATAAGACCAAACTCGAGGCACAGTGCGTATATGCCACCGAGCGAGAGATTATAGCATCGGAGGCTGAGCGTGCTTCAATCAAATATAAGATGGTTGAATTTATGCAGGATAAGATCGGCCAGATGTTCAAAGGCCACGTCTCGGGTATGAGCGAGTGGGGTATATACGTCGAACTGAACGATACCCACATCGAGGGTATGGCCTTCCTGCGCGACATCGAGGGCGATTACTACACCTACGACGAGGCTCGTTACGAGGTTGTTGGCCGTGCCACAGGTCGTCGCATAGCCTTTGGCGATGAGGTGTGGATTCGTGTCAAGGGCGTTGATATGCGCCGCCGTACAATTGATTTTGAACTTATCGTAGGTAATAAAAACCGATAATGAGAGGCGAAGAAATTTTTGCAAAGGCACGCGACCGTGCCACGCTCACATGCGACGAGGCCTATTGGCTGTGGGAGGAGGCGCCGCTCGAGCGCTTGGCTGCTGTGGCCGACGAGGTTAGACGCAATGTTGTGCCTGATCCTAATGTGGTCACTTGGCAGATCGATCGCAATGTGAACATCACCAATGTGTGCATTTCGGGCTGTAAGTTCTGCAACTTCCATTGTAAACCGCATCAAACGGAGCAGGCCTTCATAACTACAATCGAGGAGTATAGCCGGAAGATAGATCGTATGCTCGAGTTGGGTGGTAACCAACTCTTGTTGCAGGGTGGTCTGCATCCTAAGCTGGGTATTGAGTTTTATGAGGAGCTGTTTTCGACTCTCAAAAGCCTCTATCCGCAGGTGCGTCTGCACGCCCTGGGTGCGCCCGAGGTGGCTCACATAGCACGCATTAGCAATCTCCCTACACGCAAGACGTTGGAGCGTCTTGTAGCGGCAGGTTTGGACTCTTTGCCGGGTGCCGGAGCCGAGATTTTGTGCGACGATGTGCGTCGGGCTATTTCGCCTGCCAAACCGAGTGTGCAGGAGTGGATTGATGTGATGGCCGAGGCTCATCAGATGAATCTGCCTACGTCGGCAACGATGATGTATGGTCACGTCGAAACTCCGCGTCAGCGAATCGACCACCTCATAACCATCCGCGATTTGCAGGCACGTTGTCCCGAGGGTAATTGGGGCTTTATCGCCTTCATTCCCTGGATATTCTGCTCAACGGGAACACGTCTTGAGAGCGAAGGCATCCGCTCGCACTTCTCGCCGCTGGAGTATGTGCGTGTGATTGCCGTTAGCCGATTGGTGCTCAATAATATCCGCAATATACAGGCTTCGTGGCTCACGGTGGGTAAGCCCACGGCGCAGCTCACCCTGCATAGCGGAGCAAACGATATGGGTTCGATAATGATTGAAGAGAATGTGGTGTCGAGTGCCGGAGCGCGCAACCAATTCGATGCCGAGGGCATACAGCGAGCCATTCGTGAGGCAGGTTTTGTGCCCCGTTTGCGAGATCAATTATACCAGCCTATGGAGTATATCGCAACGAATAGAGAATAAATTTGTGGATATATCGTGCTAATAAATTAAAATTTATTACCTTTGCACCTCGAAAAAGGACTTTACACAAGAAAAATCGAATAAAAATATACTGAAGAGACTATGAAAATTACAAGAGAACAGCGTGAGGTAGGTACCTCGTTATTGAAGGTTGTTGTTGGTGAGGCTGATTATGCCGAGGCAGTAGATAAGGCGTTGCGTGAGTACAAGCGCAAGGCTAACATCCCTGGTTTCCGTCCTGGTATGGTTCCTATGGGTGTTGTACGCAAGATGTTCGGTAAGGGTGTTGTAGCAGAGCAGGCTTATAAGCTCGCTTCAAACTCTGTATTCGAGTACTTGCAGAACGAGGGCATCGACTATGTTGGCGATGTAATCCCCTCAGAGGAGCAGGGCGACTTCGATTTCGAGAACAACACCGAGCACGAGTTTATGTTCGAGATTGGTGAGGCTCCCAAGGTTGAGATGGAGCTTTCAAAGGATGACAAGCTCACCTACAACAAGATTAAGATCGAGGCTGCTATGCACGAGCAGTACAAGGATAACTACTTGCGTCGCTATGGCCGCTTGGTAGAGGTTGAGTCTGTAGCTAAGGACGAGGCTTTGACCGTAACACTCGACAACGGCGATATGCGTATCGAGGATGCTTACGTAGGTCTTATCTCGATGAGCGACGATGAGCGTGCTCCCTTCATCGGTAAGAAGGTAGGCGACAAGATGGAGGTTAACGTAAACGAGCTCTACAAGTCAGAGTCACAGCGTGCTTCTATCCTTCAGGTTAAGGCTGAGGAGTTGGAGACAGTTAATCCTAACTTCTCTTTGGAGATTACTCAGATTCGTCAGTTTGCTAACCCCGAGCTCAACGAGGAGTTCTTCAAGATGGCATTCCCCGATGGCAACATCACTTCAGAGGCTGACCTCGATAAGTTCGTAGACTCAGAGATCGAGAAGGAGCTCTCTCGCGAGGCTGACTACTTGTTCACTATCCGTGTTCGCAACTTCCTTATGGAGAAGGCTGCTTTGCAGATGCCCGAGGCATTCCTCAAGCGCTGGCTCTATACAATCAACGAGGGTAAGTTCTCAATGGAGGATATCGAGAAGGATTTCGAGGGCTTCATCAAGATGTTTACTTGGAACTACTTGCAGAAGCACTTCATCCAGACTTACGAGCTTACAGTTAGCGAGGATGAGGTTAACGCCGAGGCTAAGGAGTTTGCAAAGGCTCAGTTCGCACAGTACGGTATGCCTTCTGCACCCGAGGAGATGATCGAGAACTTCTCAAAGCAGATCCTCTCAAACAAGGAGCAGGCTCAGAAGATTTACGAGAAGCTCTACGAGTTGAAGGTTGTAGAGTATGTTAAGTCGAAGATCAAGGTAACCAACAAGTCTGTATCGGCTGACGACTTCGCAAAGTTGGCTCAGGAGTTGTAATTGAGCAACAGACCGCCTACACTATATAAATATATGGTGTTTGGGTCGGATTTGTGATATATACCTAAAAATTTGGACTCTGGGCGTAAAGTTTGCAGAGTCCAAATTTTGATTATATGCCAATGCCTTGCCGCGTGCGAGGAACTGATTGGAGCGATGTGCAACGTAACAGTTTAATACTATGAATGAATTTGAAAAATATGCTCGCGGTTGTTGTGGCATAAGCAGTTTGAAGCTGCACGATTTTAACTCAATACAGTCGGCTTACGTTTCGCCTACGATTATCGAGGAGCGTCAGTTGAATGTGGCTACGATGGATGTGTTCTCGCGTCTTATGATGGACCGCATCATCTTCCTTGGTGCCCCTATTTATGACGATGCAGCCAATATCATTCAGGCACAGTTGCTCTTTTTGGAGTCTGTAGATCCCACTAAGGATATTCAGATCTATATCAACTCACCTGGTGGCTCAGTATCGGCAGGTTTGGGGATCTACGATACTATGCAGCTCATCTCTTGCGAGGTGGCGACCACTTGTACCGGTTTGGCAGCCTCGATGGGTGCCGTGTTGCTCACCGCCGGAGCTCAGGGCAAGCGTTCGGCTCTACCTCACTCTCGAGTGATGATTCACCAGCCGTTGGGTGGTGCGCAGGGTCAGGCGTCGGATATCGAGATTACGGCTCGCGAGATCATCAAGACCAAGCGTGAGTTGTATAATATTTTGTCAGTTCATTCGGGTGTCGATATTGCCAAGATTGAGCAGGATGCCGACCGCGATTATTGGATGGGTGCATACGAGGCTAAGGAGTATGGGCTTATCGATGAGGTGTTGAGAAAGCGAAAGTAATAGATTTTTTATGGCTCAAAAATATAAGGGAACTAACCACGGTGGTGAGGACTGCTGTTCGTTTTGCGGAGCAAAGCGTAGCGATGTGGCATTGATGTTTCAGGGCACGGGTAGTGTGAATATCTGCAACAATTGTGTTGAGCGTGGCTACCAGATGCTCATCGAGAGCGAATTGGTGGAGTCGAGCCGCAAGAAGGGTGGTGCAAATTTTAAGATGGAGTCGCTGATGCGACCTGCCGAGATTAAGGCTGTTCTGGACCAGTATGTAATTGGTCAGGACGATGCCAAGCGTTATATGTCGGTTGCGGTGTATAACCACTACAAGCGTATTATGAGTCGCGACAATAAACAGCAGGACGATGTTGAGATCGATAAGTCGAACATCGTGCTCGTTGGTCCTACTGGTACGGGTAAGACCTTGATGGCCCGCACCATAGCAAGGGTGTTGAATGTGCCTTTCACCATTGTCGATGCTACGGTGCTCACCGAGGCAGGATATGTGGGCGAGGATGTAGAGAGTATCCTCTCGCGTCTGTTGCAGGTGGCTGATTACGATGTTGCTGCTGCCGAGCGAGGCATTGTCTTTATCGACGAGGTCGATAAGATTGCCCGCAAGAGCGATAACCCCAGCATCACACGCGACGTGTCGGGCGAGGGTGTGCAGCAGGCTCTGTTGAAGATTTTGGAGGGTACGGTTGTCAATGTGCCACCACAGGGCGGTCGCAAGCATCCCGACCAGAAATTTATTCAGGTTAATACCAAAGATATCCTCTTTATCTGTGGCGGTGCCTTTGATGGAATAGAGAAGAAAATTGCTCAACGTCTGAATACCCGCGCAATCGGTTATGGTGCGCAGGATGCAATGCAGATTGACCGCAACAACCTGATGAAGTATATTATGCCGCAGGATTTGCGGTCGTTCGGTCTTATCCCCGAATTGGTGGGCCGTCTGCCCGTTTTGACATATATGCAGCCGCTCTCACGCGAGGCTTTGCGCTCGATTCTCACCGAGCCCAAGAATGCTATCGTGAAGCAGTATGAGCGTCTGTTCGCGATGGATGGCGTTGATTTGCAGTTCGATGACCAGGTGCTTGACTACATCGTTGAGAAGGCCGACGAGTATAAACTCGGTGCACGTGGTCTGCGCTCGATTTGCGAGAGTATTATCATCGATGCAATGTATGAATTGCCCTCGTCGGGAGAGCCACAATTTGTAGTGACGCTCGAATATGCTAAAAAGAAGATTGAAGGAGCAAATTTTTTGCACCTGAAGCAGGTTAGTTAAGATAAATTATATTATCTTTGTAGGAAAGAGAAAATAGAACACTAAATCATATGTTTGCTAACAATAAACTTAACAAGGCGGCAGATAATATCCGTATTCTGGCTGCCGCTATGGTAGAAAAGGCAAAGTCTGGTCATCCGGGCGGTGCTATGGGTGGAGCCGATTTCATTAACTTGCTCTACACCGAGTTTATGCATTTCGATCCCGAGAACCCCGCATATCCGTTCCGTGATCGCTTCTTCCTCGACCCCGGTCATATGTCGCCGATGCTCTATTCGGTGCTTATGTTGTCGGGCTTCTACTCGATGGACGACTTGAAGAACTTCCGTCAGTGGGGTAGCATCACTCCCGGTCACCCCGAGGTAGATATTATGCACGGTGTTGAGAATACGTCGGGTCCCTTGGGTCAGGGTCACGCTATGGCTGTTGGTGCCGCTATTGCCGAGCGCTTTATGGTAGCTCGTTTTGGCGAGTGGATGGCTCACAAGACCTACACCTTCATCTCTGATGGTGCAGTGCAGGAGGAGATCTCGCAGGGCGTAGGCCGTGTTGCTGGTCATTTGGGCCTGGCGAACCTGATTATGTATTATGATGCAAACAATGTTCAGCTCTCAACCACTGTTGAGGAGATCGATACAGAGGATGTTGCAGCTAAGTATCGTGCTTGGAATTGGCACGTTATCGAGGTTGATGGTCACAACGTAGATCAGTTGCGCGCTGCTCTTACCGAGGCTAACGCTCAGACCGAGAAGCCTACTCTTATCATCGGCCGTTCGATTATGGCCAAGGGTGCTCGTGGTGCTAATGGCGAGAGTTTTGAGGGTGCCGTATCTACTCACGGTCAGCCTTTGTCGGCTGCAGGTGCTAATCTGGCAGCTACTGTTACCAACTTGGGTGGCGATGCCGAGGATCCCTTCAAGCTCTTCAATGAGACTGCCGAGATTTACGATACTCGCCGTTGCGAGCTCAAGGCTTGGGCAGCAAAGCGTAAGCAGGAGGAGAGCGAGTGGCGTTCACAGAATAAGGAGTTGTCGCTTAAGTTGAATCGTTTCCTCTCGGGTGAGATTCCTGAAATTGACTACAATAAGATTGAGGTTAAGCCTGATACGGCTACACGTGTTGCATCGGCTACGATGCTGGGCGTATATGCCGATCACATCGAGAATATGATTGTTTCATCGGCCGATTTGAGCAACTCAGACCGTACCGATGGCTTCTTGAACAAGACCAAGGCATTTACCAAGGGTGACTTCTCTGGTCAGTTCTTCCAGGCAGGTGTTGCCGAGCTTACTATGGCCTGCATTATGAATGGTATGGCATTGCACGGTGGCGTTATTCCCGCTTGCGGTACATTCTTCGTATTCTCAGATTATATGAAGCCCGCTATCCGTATGTCGGCTTTGATGCGCTTGAAGGTTATCTACGTTTGGTCGCACGACTCGTTCCGTGTGGGCGAGGATGGTCCTACCCACCAGCCTATCGAGCAGGAGATGCAGATTCGTTTGATGGAGCAGGTACATAACCACAATGGCGAGCGCTCAATGGTTGTTTTGCGTCCTGCCGATGCTGAGGAGACCGTTGTTGCTTGGCAGTGTGCTATGGCAGAGCAGCGTCCCGTGGCATTGATTTTCTCACGTCAGAATATCAAGTCAATTCCTCCTATGCAGTGCAACCGCAAGCAGGAGGCACAGCAGGCTGTTAAGGGTGCATATATCGTGATGGATTCTGCCAAGGCTCAGGTTGTTATGCTGGCTTCAGGCTCTGAGGTTTCGACTTTGATCGATGGCGCTGAACTTCTTCAGAAGGATGGTATTCCTGTACGCGTTGTGAGTGTTCCGAGCGAGGGCTTGTTCCGCGATCAGCCTAAGTCATATCAGGATAGCATCCTGCCTAAGGATGTCGTACGCTATGGCTTGACTTCGGGCTTGTCTATCAACCTCCGTGGTTTGGTAGGTGAGAATGGCAAGATTCACGGTTGCGACCACTTCGGTTATTCGGCTCCTTTCAAGGTGCTCGACGAGAAGTTCGGATACAACGGACAGACAGTTTACGAAGAGGTTAAGGCCTTGCTGAACAAATAAGATAGAGTAGCGAGCGGGTCGATTTCGATCCGCTCGTTGTATAATATAACTATAACCCAAACTCAAATGACAAAAAAGATAACGTTAGGCGACAAGACCTTTCGTGTGATGATTCCCGCCGAGGAGATTGATCAGGCTGTAACTCGCGTTGCGGAGCAGCTAAATAAGCGTTATGAGGGTAAAACACCCATCTTCTTAGGTGTGTTGAGTGGCTCGTTTTTGTTCCTTGCCGACCTTGTGCGTAAGGTTGATTTCAACAGCCAGATGGCCTTTGTCAAGATTTCGTCATACTCGGGAACTGAGTCTACGGGTAAGGTGACACAGGGGCTTGGTATCGACTTCGATATTGAGGGTCGTGATATCATCATTGTCGAGGATATTGTAGAGACTGGCCATAGTATGACCTACCTACTCGATTATCTCAAGGCGAAGAACCCTGCAAGTATCTCAATCTGCACACTTTTCTTTAAGCCTGAGAAGTTTTTGTATGAGTATGAGATTGATTATACCGCGCTCTCGATTGGTAATGAGTTTATCGTAGGCTATGGCTTGGATTATAACCAGTTGGGGCGTAATTTGAAGGATATTTATGTCATTGATGAATAACGATATACTTGACGGCGGCCGTCAGCTACCTCTGGTCGAGGATTTTTATACCATTCAGGGCGAGGGTTATCACTCGGGTAAACCGGCATACTTTATCCGTTTGGGTGGATGCGATGTGGGTTGTCGTTGGTGCGATGCCAAGTATACCTGGAATCCTAAAATCTTCCCGCCGGTTGATGTCGACGTGGTTGTGGCTCGCGCCAAGGAGTGTGCTGCGCAGGCTATTGTCATTACGGGCGGAGAGCCCCTGCTTTACCCTCTGGGTGTGTTGACATCACGCCTTAGACAGGAGGGCCTGGAGATTTTCCTTGAGACTTCGGGTACACACCCCTTTAGCGGAGAGTTCGATTGGGTGTGCCTGTCGCCAAAGCGCCAGCAGCCTCCGTTGGATGAGGCGTTTGGCCGTGCACACGAACTGAAGGTTATTATTCAGACCGAGGATGATTTTGCGTGGGCCGAGGAGAATGCGCGTCGCGTGGGTCGTTACTGTCGTTTGTATTTGCAGCCTGAGTGGAGTGCTTTTGATGATATTATGCCCAAGGTTGTAGAGTATGCAAAGTCAAACCCTAAGTGGTCGATCTCAATTCAAACGCATAAGTTTATGCGAATACCATAGTGTAGGATGAGCGTTAAGATGAGTAAATATGTGTGGCGTACGGTTACGGCTGTGATATTTGTCTATACGGCATTTCTCACGGTGCGTAATTTGGTGACGGTTATATCGTTGCGCCATCGCATCGGATTGCTAGAGGAGCAACGAGACTTATATCAGAGCCGTATTACTGAGGATAGCACGATGCTCGAGCGACTCAACTATGATGAGTTCCTGGAGCAGTATGCACGTGAGAGGTTTCATATGCAACGTGCCAATGAATATATTTACATTCTTGAGTAGATGCTCATTTGCTATAATAGCGTAGAAATAAAATATGCTACCAACCATCGGTCGGTAGCATATTATTTTTGTTCATCTCCCACGTTTATAGCACGTTGCTTAACATTGGGAATATACGCATCAGGGCCTCGATTACCTGGTTGCGGTTGGCATCTTCGCGCATAATGATAAGCACGGTATTATCGCCTGCAATCGTACTCAAGATGCTGGGGCAGTTTAGGTTGTCGATGGGTACTGATATGGCGCTTGCATAACCAGATTTGGTTTTAAGCACGCCTAAATTGCCTGAGAATGTGAGGCTTGTGATGTTGTCTGATATTGTAGACGAAACACTTACCTCGTGTCCTACGGAGTTGGGCAGCACGTAGATGTAACCCTGGTTCTTGTGGGGAACCTTGGCTACATTCATAAATTTAAGGTCGCGCGACAGGGTACTCTGCGTAATGATAATGCCGTTTTCGGCCAGGCGAGCAATTAGTTCGTCTTGCGAGCCTATGAGCTCGTTGCGAATAATCTTACGAATTGTTGCCAGTCGTTGAGTTTTTTGGTTCATATTGTTTTTAGTTTAGGTCAATGGTAGTTTGACTACGCGTTTTCATACATATTTATGTAAAATTAGTGCATATTTTTGAATAAAACAAGAGTCTTTGTGTTTTTTTTCTAAATTTTTCATTTTACCCCTCTTGGAGGGCTTATTTTTGTTGGGTGCACAAGTATTTCTATTGGGACACTAGTATAATTTGATAAAGCTGTAGCCCTGCTATTGTCTTGTGTTTGCCAAGGTAATGGAACTAAGAATTGTAGTAAATATTTACAAAAGCGCATATATATCCGTTATCTATGCAATTATGCGGATATTTTCCTATATATATAAATATATCTTGGCTTAGATTTGCATATTGCGGAATAATATGCAATCTTTGTGTTTGTTAAAAACGAAAACATAAAAAATAATTAATTTAATACCATAATGAAAATCGATGTAATGGTCGCTAACGAGGCTCATCTGTGCTTTGTGACACAGATCAACGATGCGATCGATGAGGCTGCAAAACAGCGAGGAACGGGTATCGCCCGTCGTACCGACGAATATATCGCCGATAAGATAAATTCAGGTAAGGCAATCATTGCCGTTAATCGTAACGAATTTGTAGGTTTCTGCTACATTGAGTCGTGGGGTCACGATGAGTTCGTTGCCAACTCAGGACTTATTGTCCGTCCGCAGTATCGCGGTATGGGTGTAGCGAAGCGTATCAAGCAGGCTGCATTTGAGCTCTCTCGCAAGCGCTTCCCCAATGCAAAGTTGTTTGGTCTTACAACCGGCGAGGCTGTAATGCGTATCAACACCGAACTTGGTTACGAGCCCGTGACATTCGCCAAGCTTACCGACGATGAGGCTTTCTGGGCAGGTTGCCAGTCTTGCGTAAACTACGATGTGTTGCAGCGTACAAATATGACCAAGTGTCTTTGCACGGGTATGATCTACGATCCCGAGAAGGTGGCAAAGCGTAAGGCTGCCGAGGAGGCTGCAAAGGCTGAGGCCGCAAGCAAGAAGTCGTTCTGGAGCCGCTTGTTCGGTAAATAATTAATTTTGAAAAATAAGAAAACTAAATATTGAAATGAAGAAAGTAGTATTGGCTTATAGTGGAGGATTGGATACCTCATTTTGCGTAATGTATCTGACCAAGGAGTTGGGTTATGAGGTTTATACAGCGCTTGCAAACACGGGCGGTTTCTCAGCCGAGGAGTTGGCAGCCGTTGAGGCTCGTGCATACGCTTTGGGCGCTAAGAAGCACGTTAATATCGATGTTACGTCAGAGTATTACGACAAGTGTATCAAGTATATGGTGATGGGTAATGTCCTTCGCAATAAAACCTATCCTATCTCGGTAAGTTCTGAGCGTACTTTCCAGGCTTTGGCTATCGTAAACTATGCAAACGCTATCGGTGCCGACGCTATCGCTCACGGTTCGACAGGTGCTGGTAACGATCAGGTGCGTTTCGACCTTACCTTCGAGGTATTTGCTCCTCAGGTGGAGATTATCACACCTACACGCGATATGAAACTCACTCGTGAGTATGAGATCAACTACCTCAAGGAGGGTGGTTTCGAGGCCGACTTCACCAAGATGGAGTACTCTATCAACAAGGGTGTTTGGGGTACATCGGTAGGCGGCAAGGAGACTCTCTGCTCGGCTACCAATCTGCCCGATACGGCTTATCCTTCACAGCTTAAGAAGGAGGGCACCGGGTCGCTTGAGATTGAGTTCAAGAATGGTGAGGTTGTAGGCGTAAATGGCGAGGCTGTAAGCGGCGTTGCAGCAATCAATAAGTTGGAGGCTATCGGTTCGGCTTGGGCTATCGGTCGTGACACTCACGTAGGTGACACTATCGTAGGTATCAAGGGCCGCGTAGGTTTCGAGGCGGCTGCTCCTATGCTGATTATCAAGTCTCACGAGCTTCTGGAGAAGCATACCCTCACTAAGTGGCAGCAGTACTGGAAGGATCAGTTGGGTACTTGGTATGGTATGTTTATGCACGAGGCTATGTACTCTGAGCCCGTTATGCGCGATATCGAGAAGTTCCTGGAGAACAGCCAGCGCAACGTGTCGGGTAAGGTATTCCTCACACTTCGCCCCTACACCTTCACTTTGGTTGGTATTGAGTCAGAGCACGACTTGATGAATGCCAAGTTTGCTGAGTATGGCGAGATGAACAATGCTTAGACTGCCGACGATGTTAAGGGCTTCACCAAGATTACTTCGATGCCTTTGAAGATTTATCACGCTGTAAACGACGAGGAGTAGGTATTTGTTTGAAAAATAAATTTCACACGACCTTTGGCTCTGCAACCTCGGGGCGTTAGTGTGATTACATAATAGAAACTAAAATGATTAGAGTAGCAATTGCAGGTGGTGCTGGTTACACGGCGGGTGAACTCGCTCGCATTCTTATCAATCACCCCTCTGCAGAATTGAAATATATCCAAAGTTCTTCGCACGATGGCGAGCCTATTTCGTCGGTGCATAGCGATTTGCTCTATTGTCCGCTAAAGTTCTCGGCTATCGATTTTAGCGATATCGATGTGCTCTTCATCTGTATGGGTCACGGCAACTCGGCTAAGTTCTTGGCCGAAAACCCTGTGCCTGAGACGGTGAAGATTATCGACCTGAGTAACGATTTCCGTCTCAAGGCCGATGCAGGCGAGTTTGTGTATGGTGCGCCAGAACTTAATCGCGAGCAGATTCGTGCGGCTCGTTGCGTAGCTAACCCCGGTTGCTTTGCAACATCAATCAATCTTGCACTTATCCCGCTGGCAGCGGCAGGTATTCTGCCCGAGGAGGTTACAGTAACGGGTATCACCGGCTCGACAGGTGCAGGTCAGAAGCCAACTAACGACACTCACTTTAGCAACCGCTCGGCAAATCTATCGAACTACAAGGTCTTTACCCACCAGCATCTGGGTGAGATTGGCGAGACTGTTGCGGCGGCTGGTGGTAGCGCAAATACCGACATCGCGTTTGTTCCCGTGCGTGGTTGCCATACGCGTGGTATTATGAGCGATGTTGTGGTGCGTCTTGATGAGGATTTGGAGACTATTACCAAGATTTTCAAGGAGTACTACGCTTCTCATCCCTTCGTTTGCGTGAGCGACAAGCCAGTGTATATGAAGCAGGTGGTAAATACTAACTACTGCTTCCTCTCGCTTCAGAAGCAGGATCGCAAGTTGCTCATCACGGCCGTCATCGATAACCTCACCAAGGGCGCATCGGGTCAGGCTGTGCAGAATATGAACTTGATGTTTGGTCTAGACGAGGACGCTGGTTTGCGTCTTAAGGCCAACTATTTCTAAACACGATACGAATGAAACTTTTTGATGTATATTCCCTGCTCGATATGGAGCCTGTGAAGGCCGAGGGTGCATATTTGTGGGATAAGAATGGCGTAGAGTACCTCGATTTCTATGGCGGTCACGCCGTTATCTCGATCGGTCACACTCACCCGCACTATGTAGCTACAATCAGCGAGCAGCTCTCGAAGATTGGTTTCTACTCTAACGCCGTAATTAACGGTTTGCAGGTGGAGCTGGCCGAGAAGTTGGGACCGCTTACGGGTTATCCCGACTACGAGTTATTCCTCTGCAATAGTGGTGCCGAGGCTAACGAGAATGCCGTTAAGTTGGCATCGTTCACAACGGGTCGTGCGCGTGTGCTGGCTATGCACGGCGCATTCCACGGTCGTACAAGTATGGCTGTTGCTCTCTCTGACAACCCATCGATTCAGGCCCCTGCCAACAAGACCGAAAATGTAACCTTCATCACTCTAAATGACGTTGAGGCTCTGCGTCGTGAACTTTCGAGCAAGGAGTATGCCGCAGTTATTATTGAGCCCATTCAGGGCGTTGGAGGTATCCGTATGGCATCTGACGAGTTCCTCAAGGCAGCACGCGAGGCGTGTGACGCTACGGGTACAATGCTTATTATCGACGAGATTCAGTCGGGCTATGGCCGTAGCGGTAAATTCTTTGCTCACCAGTGGTCGGGCGTGAAGGCCGACATCGTGTCGATGGCTAAGGGTATTGCCAATGGCTTCCCCGTAGGTGCGATTATCATCTCGCCCTCGATTCCTGCCAAGAAGGGTATGTTGGGCACTACCTTTGGCGGTAGTCATTTGGCTTGTGCAGCGGCTATTGCTGTTGCCGATGTTGTCAAGGCGGAGAATTTGGTCGAGAATGCCCGAGTTATGGGTGAGAAGATTATCGAGGGTATTAAGGGTACGAGCGGAGTGAAGGATATCCGTGGTCGTGGCTTGATGATTGGTATCGATTTGAGCGTGCCGCAGGCCGATTTCCGTCGTGTGTTGCGTGAGAAGTATCACATTATGACGGGTCTGAGCGGTCAGTACACTCTGCGTCTGTTGCCTCCTCTGATGATTGGCGAGAAGGAGGTCGCGCGTTTTGTTGAGGCGTTCCGCGCTACGGCTGCTGAAATGGGAATGTAAAAGCATTACGAATGAAGATAAAAGTAATCAAGATTGGCGGTAAGCTGATCGAAAATAGTACGATACTCGCTTCGCTGTGCGACCACTTGGCTTCGCTTGGCGAGGCGTTTGTCTTGGTTCACGGTGGTGGCGTTATGGGCTCACATCTGGCCGAGAAGTTGGGCGTTGAGGTGAAGATGCACGAGGGTCGTCGCATCACCGATGCTGCTACGCTGGATATTGCCGTTATGGCCTATGCCGGTCTGGCAAATAAACGAGTGGTGTCGGCCTTGCAAGCGCGAGGCGTTAATGCCTGTGGCCTGTCGGGTTGCGATATGGCTGTGGTGAAGTCGCACCGTCGCCCTGTGAAGGATATCGATTGGGGCTTTGTAGGCGATGTTGACGAGGTGAATGCCGACGTTCTCTCGCTCTTGCTCGACAATGGTGCGATTCCCGTGGTGTCGCCCATTACATTCTCGATGGAGGGCGATTTGCTCAATACCAATGCCGATAGTGTGGCTTCAGCCGTGGCTATGGGTTTGGCTCGCAAGTACGAGGTGGAGTTGGTCTTTACGCTCGATAAGGCAGGCGTACTGCTCGACGTGAACGACGATAGTTCGTTGATTCCTACCATCACGCCTTCGCTCTATCAGGAATTACGCGAGCAGGAGCGCATCCACTCTGGTATGATACCCAAGATAGATAATGCATATAAGACCATCGAAGCGGGTGTTGCTTCGGTGCGTATCACTTCGCCCGACAACCTTACGGGCGGAACTGTTGTAGTTAAATAGATATGAATTCTCATCAAGCCATAGAGTTGCTCAAACGCCTGATTGCCACCCCTTCGGTTAGCCGCGAGGAGTCGGCTGCGGCCGATATTGTTGTGGCCGAGTTCGAGCGTTGCGGCTTTACGCCTAAGCGTAAGGGCAATAATGTGTGGGCTGAGGCGTGGGCGTACGACCCTGCCAAACCGACCATTCTGCTCGATGCACATATCGACACCGTGAAGCCCAATGCGCAGTGGCAGCGAGAGCCATTCTCTCCTACGGTTGAGGGCGATAGGTTGTATGGCTTGGGGAGTAATGACACGGGAGGTAGTCTGGTGGCTATGATCGCCACCTTCACTCAGATAGCCTCTACCCGTCAGGCCTATAACCTTATTATGCTTGCTTCGGCCGAGGAGGAGGTTACGGGTGTTAATGGCGTACGAGCCGTACTGCCCGAGTTGCCGCCCATTGATTTTGCTATTGTTGGAGAGCCTACATCGTTGCAGCCTGCTGTGGCCGAGAAGGGGCTTATGGTGCTCGATTGCAAGGCTTATGGCGTTGCTGGTCACGCAGCAAGAGAGGAGGGTGTAAATGCCATCTATAAGGCTCTTAAGGACGTAGAGTGGTTTCGCACGCATCGCTTTGAGCGTGTGTCGCCCCTGCTTGGTGCTGTGAAGATGTCGGTTACAGGTATCGAGGCTGGAACGCAGCATAATGTAGTGCCTGCAGAGTGCCGTTTTATGGTCGATGTGAGAGTGAATGAGTGCTACCGGAATGAAGAACTTCTAGCCGAGATTCGTGCCAACGTGGAGTGTGAAGTGCAACCACGTTCGACGCATCTTAACTCATCGTCAGTGGCTCTCAATCACCCTGCCGTAGAGCGTCTTGTGGCGATGGGGTGTGAACCCTTTGGTTCGCCCACGATGTCAAATCAGGCTGTAATGCCCTTCCCGACGCTGAAGTTCGGTCCGGGCGAGAGTGCCCGTTCGCATACGGCCGATGAGTATATCGTAACGGGCGATATTGAGCGAGCAATGGAGATGTATTATGCATTGCTCGATAATTTGATAATAGAAAAAACAGTATAAAATGAAACTTTGGGATAAAGGTTATTCTACCGACTCGTTTGTTGAGGAGTTTACCGTCGGTCGCGACCGCGAATTGGATATGTATTTGGCCGAGGCAGATGTGTTGGGCAATATGGCGCATATGAAGATGCTCCGTTCGATTGGACTGCTCTCTGATGAGGATCACGATATGTTGGCCGAGGGCCTGAAGAAGATTCATCAGCAGGTGCTTGCTGGTGAGTTCTCTATTGCCGAGGGTGTCGAGGATGTTCACTCGCAGGTTGAGTTTATGCTCACCGAGATGTGTGGTGATGCTGGTAAGCGCATACACACAGGCCGTTCGCGCAACGATCAGGTGATGGTCGATCTGAAACTATTCTCGCGTAGTGCTCTTATCGAGTTGCAGCAGAGTGTTGAGGCCTTGTTTGAGACCTTGATGGCTAAGGCCGAGGAGTATAAGGATATTCTTATGCCTGGCTACACTCATATGCAGGTGGCTATGCCTTCGTCGTTTGGTATGTGGCTCAGCGCCTATGCCGAGGCGTTGGCTGACGACTTGTTGATGCTTAAGGCTGCCTACGACCTGGTGAATACTAACCCTTTGGGCTCGGGCGCTGGCTACGGCTCATCGGTGCCCTTGAATCGCACGATGACAACTCGTCTGCTCGGCTTCGAGGATTTGGCCTACAACTCGGTTTATGCGCAGATGCAGCGTGGTAAGACCGAGCGCACGGTGCTTACAGCCATTGCTGCTATTGCCGCTACGGTAGGTCGTCTGGCGCAGGATGTCTGCCTCTATTCGTGTGCAAACTTCGGCTTCGTCAAGTTGCCCGACGCCTTCACTACCGGCTCAAGCATTATGCCCCACAAGAAGAATCCTGATATCTTCGAGCTCTCGCGTGCCAAGTGTAACCGCTTGCAGGCTTTGCCTATGGAGGTTACGCTCGTTGCGACTAACTTGCCGTCGGGCTACTTCCGCGATATGCAGCTAACGAAGGAGATTTATGTCCCTGCATTCAAGGAGATTAGCGATGTACTCAGAATGGTAGGCGAGGGTATTGGTCAGATGTGGATTAACCGCGATATTCTCTCAAATGATATTTATAAATACCTCTTCACCGTTGAGGATGTGAACGATGCTGTGGCCGCTGGTGTGCCATTCCGCGATGCCTATCGCGAGGTGGGTATGCGAGTGCAGGAGGGTACTTACGAGCACGATGGCCGTGAGTTGCACCACACTCACGAGGGTAGCATCGGCAATCTATGCCTTGATGGTATAGCCGCAAAGTTTGCGCGCCACAAGGTCGATTTCTCGGAGGCGCTTGCAGCTGAGGAGGCCTTGATGAAGTAAGGATTATCGCTTCGATAAGATTTGTCTTAGCAGAGCTATTGTTTGGCGGAATGACTCCATACGGAAAGTTGTTCCGCCAATAATATATACGGCAATTCCAGCCACAATCTTAATTGCCAAACGGCTTGCTGTGCTCCACTCCGAGAGATTTATTCCCACCCACATCACTATGCCATACATTGCTAAAGTAAGCAAAGCAATAGGGAGCAGTGTGCGTACCAGACGCCACAGGGTGATGTTGGTGTAGCGACGTGATGCTGTGATGTTGAGCAACATTTCGCATACATTTGCCACAACTATACCCCACGCAATAGCCTTCACACTCATCGGAATGGTTATGATAAGTATAGCGGTCATTATCGTGCGCTTGATAATCTCAAGGCGCAGGATGATAGCGCCATCGCTTTTTACCTTTAGTATGTTATAGGCAATAATCGACAATGGGTAGAAGAATCCGGCCACACATATTATGCGGAAGTATGGTATAGCAGGATGCCAATCGGGTTTGAGCAGGAGTATGTAGAAATCTTTGGCCGTAGCAATGAGTCCCGCAATAATAGGGAATAGAATCATAGCCGTAGCCATTATCACGCATCGGTAACTCTCGGCAAGCTTCTCTTCATCCTCCTTTATGCGCGACAGAGCGGGGAAAGTTACACTCTGAATAGATTGAGTGATAGTGGTGGGCATATTCGATAGTTTCTGCGCCTGATTAAAGTATCCGAGCTCCGTACCCGAATATATCTTGCCGATAAATAGTTGCGAGATGTTGTTGTAGAGCGATGTGATAATCTCGGTTGCCATCAACCGTAGGCTGTAAGGAGCCATACTGCGCAGAGCTCCACGGCTCTCGCTGCGACGTGGACGCCATTCGCTATGCCACCACAAGAGCATAGCCTTGGCAGCCATCATCGCTATGCGTTGACCAACCAAACTCCATATGCCCATTTCCATCAGAGCCATTGCTATGGCTACGATGCCACTAATAAGAGTCGATAGGAATGTGATAGTAGAGAGATGCGCAAAACGGAACTCGCGCACCATAATGGTATTCTGAATAACGCCTAACGCATTCAGTGGCAGGACGAGAAATATGACTGGCGCAACAGTTGAGAGTAGTGGCCAATCATAGTAATGTGCTACATACGGCGCAAGGGCAGTAAGCAGCACATATAATGCAACGGATGAAATGATGTTAAACCGAAATACAGCAAAGTAGTCGCCCTGCGTGGGTGCAGCTTTGCGTATGAGAGTCTGTGAAAAACCGCTGTCGACGACCATCTGCGAGAGCGTAATGAAAACCGAGAGCACTGCTATAATACCCATATGCTCGGGCATTATGCGGTTGGCTACAACAATGCTCACTACGACCTGCAGCAGAGCCGAGCCAATCTTCTCGCCTATGCTCCACGCAACGCCCGATGCTACTCGCTCGATGAGTTTTCCACCTTTACTCTCCCCCTTGGTCATTGTCTAAGTTTGAAATTATGCGAGCAATGCCTCCACTCCCAAACGATAAGAGTCGAGACCGAAGCCCATAATAGAGCCCTTGGCTACGGGGGCAATCATCGAGATGTGGCGGAACTCCTCGCGTGCCAAAATCGACGATATATGCACCTCCACAACGGGAGTGCTGACGGCTGAGATGGCGTCGCGCAGTGCCACCGAGGTGTGGGTATAGCCACCGGCGTTGAGCACGATGCCGTCGTAGCGACCCACGCTCTGGTGAATGGCGTTGATAAGCTCGCCCTCGATGTTGGATTGAAAGTAGTCGAACTCCACTCTGCCTGTATAGCGCTCGGCAAGTGTTGCAGTGTACTCTTCGAAGGTCGTCGAGCCATATATCTCCACATTACGAGTGCCCTGCAGATTGAGGTTTGGGCCGTTGAGTATTAAAATCTTCTTCATCTCTATTGGTATGTTTTTGACTCTATAGCGCCGTGCAATACTCGTAGGGCATTCATCGCCAGCGCCTCCAGTTCGTTCTCGCCAGCGTAAATCTCTACGGGAGCAATAAATCGGCAGTAGTCGCGTATCTGATCTGTGATTCTCTTGCTGTGGGCAATGCCTCCTGTGAGCAGTACGGCATCTACCTCGCCACGCAGTACGGCGGCCATCTGTCCGATGTATTTAATCACACCATAGGTCATTGCATTAATGGCATCGTCGGCCACTTTGTCGCCCGCTTCGGCCTGCTCCACTAAACCCTTTACTGCGTTAGAGCCAGTGAGTGAGACCAAGCCACCCTTGCCAACGAGTAACTCGCGAGCCTGCTTGTGGCTATATTCGCCCGAGTAGCAGAGGTCAATCAAATCGCCCGCAGGAATGGTGCCTGCACGCTCGGGTGCAATGGGACCATCGCCATCGAGGGCATTATTGCAGTCGACGACTTTGCCCTTGCGGTGTGCAGCAACCGATATGCCGCCACCCATATGTGCCACCACCAGATTCATATCCTCGTAGCAGCGACCAATGTCGTCGGCATAGCGACGTGCCGTAGCCTTCTGATTCAGAGCGTGAAAGATAGAACGGCTCTGAATCTGCTTTATGCCTGTGAATCTTGCAACTTCATCACGCTCGTCCACCACCACCGGGTCGGCTATATAGGCCTTGACCTGGCAAAGTGATGCAATCTCCGATGCAATCATAGCACCAAGGTTGGAGGCGTGCTGTTGAGGTGTGGTGCGCAGATCATTGAGCATTTGCTCGTTTACCTCATAAACACCACTCTCGATAGGATGTAACAAGCCCCCTCGGCCTATGACAGCCGAGAGGGTGTTAATATCAAATCCCTTTGCTAAAAGGGTCTCAAGTATAACCTCCTTGCGCCACTCATACTGCTCGGGCACCGAGCTAAAGCGTGAAATCTCTTCGGTAGAGTGCGCAATCGAAGCCTCGACAATAGGTGTCGTGCCACGATAGACGGCTACCTTGGTCGATGTGGAGCCTGTGTTGATTGCCAACACCGTGTAGTGTGACAACGCCTCAAGATCGAGCGGAGCGGAGGTTGAAAGTGTAGTCATATTGTATGCTTTTTAGCGAGCTGCTAAGCAGGCCAGAGCAATCGAGTACTTCTTGGTAAGGGCAGAGTCACCGCGTGATGTAAGCACGCAAGGAACCTTAGTACCCATAACCATAGCAGCCAACTCAGCACCGCCAATGTGTGTAGCAGCCTTGAAGAATACGTTTGCTGACTCGATGTTGGGGAAGAGCAAGCAGTCGGGGTCACCGGCAACGCTTGAGCCTGTAACCTTCTTGTGCTCGGCAACCTCCTTATAGAGAGCAACGTCCAACGACAAGGGACCATCTACGATAACCTTACCCAACTGACCACGGTCGCCCATCTTAGCGAGTATAGCACCCTCGGTTGATGAGGGAACTGAGGGCAACACCTGCTCTGAAGCTGTGATGCAGGCAACCTTCGGTACATCTACGCCGAGAATCTTAGCTGTCTGAGCCAAGTAGCCGATGAGCTTCTGCTTCTGCTTGAAGTCGGGAGCGGGGATAACGGCAACGTCAGAGATTGAAATAAGCTTGTCGCGACCAGGGAGCTCGATAACAGCAACGTGGCTCAATACGCCCTTCGGGGGGAACAAACCAGCCTCCTTGTTCAGGATGCCACGCATATACTTGTCGGTTGAAACCAAACCCTTCATCAAAACGTCGGCCTGACCATTTACAACAGCCTGCACAGCCAGCTTAACGCAAGTTACGTCGCTAGTCTCGTGTACGATGTTGAATACAGTGGGATCGATATTCAACTCAGCACAAGCAGCCTCGATGGTTGCCTTATCACCGAAGAGGGTAGCCTCTACAAAACCCTCCTTCCAAGCATTGTAAACAGCCTCGATAGTGTGGGTATCTTGGCCATAGGCAACTGCCAAACGCTTCTTGCCACGGGCAACGGCAGCTGCAACAATCTCTTCCAAACGTGTAATCATATCTTTATTCTCTTTTTAGTTTCTTGATATTTGGTCTATTAAAGATTCTTTGTGAGGTTGTATGTATCGGTAGCGATAACCAACTCCTCGTTTGTTGCGATAACGGCAACCTTAACCTTTGCCTCGGGGGTAGAGAGGATAGTGTTGGTACCACGAGTCTTGATGTTGATGCTCTCATCGATCTCGATACCCATAAACTGCATATTCTCGCATACGTAGCGACGCAAGTCGGCTGAGTTCTCGCCAACACCACCTGTGAAGATTACCAAATCTACACCACCCATCTCGGCAGCATACTCGCCCACGAACTTCTTCACGCGGTTGTAGTACATATCGCGAGCTACGATAGCCTTCTCGTTGCCTGCATCGTAAGCGTCGTCAATGTCGCGCATATCGCTCGATAGGCCTGTCATACCCATTACGCCTGACTTCTTGTTCATCATAGCATTGAGCTCAGCGTACGACATACCCTCGTTCTCGCCAATGTAGGTAATTGCGCTGGCATCAACCGAACCGCAACGTGTACCCATTACCAAACCATCGAGCGGAGAGAATCCCATCGATGTGTCGAACGACTTGCCGTTGAGAATAGCTGTTACCGAGCCACCATTACCAACGTGGCAGGTGATAATCTTTGAGTTCTCAAGATCCAAGCCACACAACTCAGCACCAACCTTGGCTACATACTTGTGGCTTGTGCCGTGGAAACCATACTTACGCACGCGATATTTGTTGTAGTACTCCTCGGGCAGAGCGTAGAGGTAGTTGATAGCGGGGATAGTCTGGTGGAACGATGTATCGAATACGGCTACCTGGGGAATGCCGGGCAACACCTTCTCGATTGAGAGTACACCCTCCAAGTTTGCGGGGTTGTGTAGGGGTGCAATCTCGAACAAAGAGCGGATATTCTGCTTTGCCTCCTCGTCAACAACAACGCTTGACTTGAAGAACTCGCCACCGTGAGCTACACGATGGCCTACAGCCTTAACGTCGGTCAGATTCTCGATTACGCCGTGAGTGGCATCGGTCAAAGCCTCCAAAACCATACTGATACCTGTAGTGTGGTCGGCGATGGGAGTGATAACTTCATACTTATCCTTGCCTGTGGGCTTGTGGGTTAGGCTTCCCTCGGGAAGACCGATACGATCGACCAAACCTTTGGCCAAAAGTGCGTTGCTCTGGTCGTCGATGTCGATAACCTGATACTTGATTGACGATGAGCCGCAATTAAGAACTAATACAATCATTGTTTTAGATATTTTTATTTTTAGTGTTTATCAATGAAATTCCACACTTAAATAAGCCTTGCGATGACTCAACTAATATGCCACAAGGGTGCTTAGTTAAGCCTCTCGGATGGGGAAAAAGTGCAGATAAATGCAATATTTGCATTAACACTCCCAAAGGTACAAAATAATGTGGCACGATGTACTAAAAAAGGGCGAAAAAACTTTCCGCCCTTTGATTTTTTTGTGAATTACTCCTCCACGGTGTTGTATAGTATAATTCGTTCGATGGCTCGTTGGCATACATCGCAGAATTGAGTGGCCACGTTGTCGCGCATACGGCATATAACGGCCGGACGATACATACCCTTGGTCATATAGCCGCCACCCTCATATACGCCTATTGTGTAGCGCTCCTTGCGCTTGTCGGTAGGCTCGGTGGGAATGGGTGTGTTTTTATCGAGCATATCCTTCCACTTTGAGTCAAAGTCGACCAGCGTTGTAATGTTCTGCTCCCAAGGCTCATAGCCAAGTTTATAGGTACCCTCGGTGTGGTCCTCCTGCTCATAGAAATACTCGTCGGCCAAGGCTCCGAATGAGTGGCCGAACTCGTGAACCACGACGGGCTTGAAGTAGGGGTTGTGGGCCGTAGTGAGTGTATATGAGTTGTAGATGCCGCCGCCTCCGTAGGTATCGGTGTTGGCCAAAATAATCAGGTGTTCATAGTCGATACCCACGAGCGCATCGTGAATAAGGTGCACGCTGTTGGTAGTAAGGTATCGTGGTGAGTAGAAGGTGTGGAAATTCGAGTTCAGTGCTGTCTCGCGCCACGAGTTGAGTTGCGGAACGCTTACATCGCTCTGCTTAGAGGCGAGCTTTACTGCCACGACATTGAATTTATCCTTGTGTGAGGCGAAGGGCTCGTATGCAAAAATCTCATCGCACGCTGTGCGAGCATCCTTCATAAATGTATCCATCTCGGCCTCGGTGTATCCCTCGGCAATGATAGCTACGTCGATGCACTTCTCTGCTGAGCCGCTCTTGAGCAGGTACTCATAGGGTGCCGTCTCGCGCTTGTCCATATTGCGGATAAGCTTGTCGTCAGGCGAGACTCTGTGGCGCATTGAGGCCTGCTTTACGCCCTCGTTGCTAAGTAGTGTAATCTCGATGAAAACGTCCTTCTTGGGAAATGGTACAAGGAACGTTGCCTCGAAACTCTTGGTGACCTGCGTTGCCTCGTCGGTTACGAGCCACTCCTGGAAAAGGCTTGAGAACGATGTGCGGTAGATTGTATTTCCGCTCTCTATGTCAATTACTTTCACATCGCCATTGCCTCTTACGGGCACGCTATCGAGGTTTATGCGACGACCTGCCCAGCCCTCTTCTGAGGCTAATTCATCGAGTGCAATCATCTGTTGCTCGACATTGCCTGTGAAGATGTAATCAATGCGAAGTGTTCTATTTGAGAAATAATCATCAAATGCTTGCGCCGAAGCTGTAATGGTGGCTATGAGCGCGAGCACGAGTGTAAAAATGTATTTCATAAGTTTGGGTTTAGTGACAAG
This sequence comes from Alistipes sp., assembly GCA_017631035.1. GTDB lineage: Bacteria > Bacteroidota > Bacteroidia > Bacteroidales > Rikenellaceae > Alistipes. The sequence goes on along the minus strand of JAGBUB010000038.1, from coordinate 22,240 downwards.
TGGGGATGTGCCGACGGCTTGGTTATGCGGTCTGCTCCTCCTCTTGTGCCTCTTCGTATTTGTAGCCTACGCCCTTTACGGTGAGGATATGCTCCTCGCCAATTTTCTGACGCAATTTACGGATGTGCACGTCGATAGTGCGGTCACCCACGACAACCTTGTTGCCCCACACTTTGGTGTAAATCTCTTCGCGGGTGAAGAGCTTGCCGGGTTGTGAATGCAACAACTCGAGCAGGGCGAACTCTTTGCGTGGCAATACGATGGTCTCGCCACCCTTGCGTACGAGATAGTGCTCGCGGTCAATCTCAATCTTCTCGCTCTCCTCGACGGGAGTAATGCGCTTGAGGATTGCCTGCACACGGCTGCGCAGGATATTCATCTTGATGGGTTTATTGATGTAGTCGTCGGCGCCGGCATTATAACCCTGCAACTGGGTATCTTCGCTACCTACGGCCGAGAGGAATACAATCATTACATTCTTCAGCACGGGCGAGCGTCGCAATGCTTTACAAGTCTCGATGCCGTCTAGTACGGGCATCATCATATCAAGAAGAATCAGATGGGGCTTTACTTTGAGAGCCATCTCCAGACCTTCTGCACCATTTGAGGCTGTGAATACTTCGTATCCGTCGCGTGAAAGGTTGTATTTCACGAACTCCAGTATATCATCCTCGTCATCGATAAGTAGTATACGGTATCCCATAATGAGTGAATTTTCTACAAATATACAAAAATCCCGCAAAAAAAACGGATAATGAAGCGAGAAATTTCTTATATTTGCACATCTATATGCTTTATAAAAGCAAGTAACACTAAAACTGAAGAGGTGATGATCACTGAAAATCCTAACAACGCAACTCCCGAGGAGTTGGTCGGCAAGTCCGACGATGCGCTTAATGTAACTACCGCAGGTGGTGATTCGATAGCCGTCGATGAGACCACGGATAATGATGTTGAGGCTGCCACAGAGCAAGTTGCAGCCGATTTTGCTGAAGAGGATGCTGCTTTGGATGCCGAGCAGGCTGGACTTGCTATTGGCGATGAGATGGCCGAGGAAGAGGCTGCTGCCGATATCGACAGAGGTGACTTGGGCAGTTGCACCAAGCAGGAGCTTGTCGATAAGTTCGCTACGATGTTGGAGAACGAGCCCGTGCAGACTCTTCGCAAGAGTGTTGAGGCAATCAAGATAGCATTCTATAAATTACATCGCGCCGAGGTTGATGCAGCCCGCAAGGCATTCGAGGCCGAGCAGGGTGAGGGAGCCGAGTATGTTCCCGTAGCCGATGGCTTGGAGACCCGTTTGAAGGAGCTCTTCAAGGAGTATCGTACTCGCCGTGATGAATATATTGCCAATCTCGATTCTACAAAGGAGGAGAATCTGAAGAGTAAGTTGGCCATCATCGAGGAGCTCAAGGAGCTGGTTAATTCCGATGAGACTTTGAATAACACCTTTGCCAAGTTCCGCGACTTACAGCAGCGCTGGAAAGATGTGGGCGTTGTTCCGCAGGCTAAGGTTAAGGATTTGTGGGAGACCTACAACCTTCACGTTGAGAATTTCTACAATTTCATCAAGATAAACAAGGAACTGCGTGATCTGGATCTTAAGAAGAACTATGAGCAGAAGATGCAACTCTGCGAGGCTGCCGAGGCTCTTATTCTTGAGCCCTCGATAGTGGAGGCTTTCCACAAGTTGCAGAAACTGCACGACGAGTGGCGTGAGACAGGTCCCGTAGCCAACGAGTATAAGGAGTCGTTGTGGGAGCGCTTCAAGGCGGCATCGGCTCGTATCAATAAACAGCATCAGGAGCACTTCGATGCAATCAAGCAGGAGCAGATGCGAAACCTCGAACTCAAGCAGGAGCTCTGCTCGAAGACCGAGGCTCTGGCCGAGCAACCCTACACCTCACGTAAGGAGTGGAACAAGGCCAGCGAGCGCCTGATCGAGATTCAGAAGATGTGGCGCACCATCGGTTTTGCTCCCAAGAAGGAGAATACCCGCATCTACGAGCGTTTCCGTACCGCTTGCGACCGTTTCTTCGAGGCTAAGCGTGAGTTCTACGCTGGCGTGAAGAGCGAGATGGAGCATAACTTAGCCCTTAAGCAGGAGCTCTGCGAGGCTGCCGAGGCTTTGCAGTCGAGCCAGGATTGGAAGCACTCCACCGAGGAGTTGCTCGCCCTGCAGGCCAAGTGGAAGCAGGTGGGTGCCGTGTCGCGCCGTTACTCTGATCAGGTGTGGAAGCGTTTCCGCGCGGCGTGCGACAACTTCTTCGAGCGTAAGGCACAGCACTTCGCAAGCATCGAGGGTGAGCACGAGGCTAACCTGCAGAAGAAGTTGGCTCTTATTGAGGAGATGTTGGCCGCCGACGTAAAGCAGGGTGGTTATGATATGATTAAGGAGTTCCAGCGTCGCTGGAGCGAGATTGGCTTCGTGCCCATCAAGCAGAAGGATGCTGTGCAGAAGAAGTATAAGGCTGCTGTCGATAAGCTCTTCGGCGTGTTGCGCGGATCAGAGCGTGATCGCTCGATGAACCGCTTCAAGGAGCGCTTGCAGGGTATGAAGGGCAGCGGAGACAAACGCTTGAAGAATGAGCGTGAGCGATTGGTCAACAAGGTACGCCAGATGGAGCAGGATATTGCTTTGCTCGAGAATAACATCGGATTCTTCTCGAAGTCGAAGAATGCCGAGGCTATGGTGGCCGACATTCGCGAGAAGATAGCCAAGTCGAAGCAGGAGTTGCAGGATACCATCGAGAAGGTACGCCTGATTGACGCCCGCTCGGCCGAGGAGTAAACTACATAGATTTTAGAGAGTACGCACGGTCGGACTCGCGGCCCACACCGTGAGTCCGACTCGTTAGGTTAAGAATAAATAGGATAATTTAACAGATATACGATTATGAAACTCAGTAAACCAAAGTACATCTTCGTTACAGGAGGTGTGGCATCGTCATTAGGCAAAGGTATTATTTCGGCCACTGTTGCACGTCTGCTTCAGGCACGAGGTTATTCGGTGGCAGTTCAGAAGTTTGATCCCTATATCAACGCTGATCCGGGCCGTTTGAACCCCTATGAGCACGGTGAGAGTTATGTTACCGAGGATGGAACCGAGTGTGACCTCGACTTGGGTCACTACGAGCGTTTTACCTCAATCCCCACAACGATGAACAATACCGTTACTACGGGTAAGATATATAAGGAGATTCTCGAGAAGGAGCGTCGTGGCGAGTTTATGGGTAAGACCGTGCAGGTCATTCCCCACATCACCGACGAGATTAAGCGTCGCATCCAGTTGTTGGGTACAACCAAGAAGTATGATGTTATCATCTCGGAGATTGGTGGTACGGTAGGCGATATCGAGTCGTTGCCCTATATCGAGTCAGTACGTCAGTTGCGTAACCAGTTGGGTTATCAGAACTCACTCTTGATTCACCTTGCTTGGGTTCCCTATATGGCTGCTGCTCACGAGATGAAGACCAAGCCTACGCAGCACTCTGTTAAGGAGTTGCAGTCGGAAGGTGTTCAGCCCGATGTATTGGTATTGCGTGCCGAGTCGAGCCTTGCCGAGGATGTTCGCCGTAAGGTGGCTCTGTTCTGCAACGTGACCGAGGATGCCGTTGTGGAGTCAATCGACGTTCCTACCATCTATGAGGTCCCCTTGCGTATGCACGACCAGCATCTCGACGATGTTATCCTTCGTAAGTTGGGTATTACCGATGCTGATGAGCCCAACCTGAAGGCTTGGAGCGAGTTCGTTGATAAGATTAAGTATCCCAAGTATAACGTAGAGGTTGCTTTGGTTGGTAAGTATACCGAGTTGCCCGATGCTTATAAGTCAATCAACGAGTCATTCATCCACGCAGGTGCAATGAACCACTGCAAGGTTAAGGTACATTATATCCCCGCCGAGCAGGTTACCAAGGAGAATGCTGCCGAGTTGTTGGGTGGTGTGTCGGGTATCTTCGTAGCCCCCGGTTCAGGTGTTCGTGGTTTCGAGGGTAAGGTTGCCGCTGTGCGCTATGCTCGCGAGAACAACATTCCTTTCTTCGGCGTAGGCTTGGGTATGCAGGCCGCTATCGTGGAGTTTGCTCGTAACGTATTGGGTATGGCTGATGCTCACTCACGCGAGATGGATCCCCAGACCAAGAGCCCGATTATCGACCTTATGGAGGAGCAGAAGAAGACTACCGAGAAGGGTAGCACAATGCGTTTGGGTGGTTACCCCTGCGCCCTCAAGGCTGGCTCGAAGGCTGCCATTGCTTATGGCTCAGAGTCGAGTGTGGAGCGTCACCGCCACCGCTATGAGTTCAACGACACGTTCCTGCCCAAGTTCGAGGCTGCTGGTATGACTGCTACAGGTGTTAACCCCGAGACAGGCCTTATTGAGGTATTGGAGTTGCAGTCGCACCCCTGGTTTGTGTCGGTTATGTACAACCCCGAGTATAAGAGTACTGTATCAACCCCCGCTCCGTTGTTCGTGGCATTCGTTGCTGCGGCTATGAAGCATCAGTCGAAGTGTGCAGCCGGCGAGAAGGCTGAGAAGTAATAATAACATTAAAACCAAGAAATGGATAAGAAAACAATCATTGGAGTTGTGCTTATGTCGCTGATCTTCATCGGCTACGTAGTGTATAATTCCAAGCAGCAGGCAGAATATCAAGAATATATGGCAACCGTGCAGACCGAACAGGCTGCTGCGGAGGCTGCAGCCGTAGAGGCTGCGGCTACAGATGCCCCAATGGCTAACGATTCACTCTCAATGGCTCTGGCCGCAGAGCGTGAGACAACAATGTTTGGCGGAGCGCTGGTTGCGGCTCGCAATGCCGAGCCCAAGCAGGTTGAGATGAAGAACGACTACCTTACCATCGACTTCACTACCCGAGGTGGTGCAATGCAGAAGGTACTATTGGAGGAGTACACCAAGTTTGCTCCCAAGGATGAGCGCACCGAGAAGGTTACTTTGTTCGACCCCTCGACTGCGATGTTCGATATGGAGTTCTACGTTAAGCGTGGTCTTAATACGGTGAAGGTAAATACTTCGGAGTATGTGTTTCAGACCGAGGGCGTACGCCGCGAGGGCGATCGTCAGGTGCTGACTATGAAGCTGGAGGTTGCCGAGGGTGCTTACTTGCAGTATGAGTATATATTGTACGATGAGAAGAATCCTTCGCGCGACTACCTTGTTGATTTCAACGTAAAGTTGCAGAACCTCTCTCCCATTATGGCCCAGCAGTCTACCTTGGGCCTTGCGTGGAGCGACCGTACATACCAGAACGAGCGTAGCTACAAGACCGAGAATATGTACACCACAATCTCTTACCGCTTGCCTGGTGAGGATGGTGTCGAGGATTTGGGTATGGGCGAGGCGAAGGATGAGCAGGTGCAGAGCGACGTGAATTGGGTGGCATTCCGCCAGCAGTTCTTCTCGCAGGCTTTCATCGCTTACGACAACTTCGCTTATGCCGATATGGGCTACACAGCCGAGCCTGATGGCTCAGGCTTTGTAAAGCAGTTCTCATCTCGTATGGGTGTAGAATATACTCCCCAGACTACGGAGTATCACTTCGGCCTTTATTGTGGTCCTAACAAGTATGCCGTACTGAAGGACGTAGTATCTCCCGATGGTGAGAAGCTCTCAATGGAGCGTTTGATTCCTCTGGGAGGATGGTTGGTAGGTTGGTTCAACCGCTGGATTGTAATCCCTGTGTTCGATTTCTTGCGTAACTATATCGCAAGCTTCGGTATTATCATCCTTATCCTTACTATTCTGGTTAAGTTGCTCATTTTGCCTCTTACCTATAAGAGCTACCTCTCTACGGCAAAGATGCGTGTTATCAAGCCCGAGATGGATGCTTTGAACGAGAAGTATCCCAAGCAGGAGGATGCAATGAAGAAGCAGCAGGAGATGATGAACCTCTATAAGAAGGCTGGTATCAACCCTATGGGCGGATGTATTCCTTTGCTCATTCAGATGCCTATCCTTATTGCGTTGTTCCGTTTCTTGCCCGTAAGTATCGAGTTGCGTGGCCAGTCGTTCCTTTGGTCTGACGACTTGTCTTCATACGATAGCGTGCTCGACTTGCCTTTCTCGATTCCCTTCTATGGCGACCACGTCAGCTTGTTCTGCTTGTTGATGGGTGTGGCTATGATTGGTTTCTCGTACCTTAACTACCAGCAGACTGCTTCGTCGCAGCCCGGTATGGCAGGTATGAAGTTTATGATGGTGTATATGATGCCCGCAATGATGCTCTTCTGGTTTAACGACTATGCATCGGGTCTGTGCTACTACTATCTGATTTCACAGGTGCTGACAATGATTATTATGACATCTATTCGTCGTTTTGTCGATGACGACAAGATTCGTTATATGATGGAGAAGAACTCGGCTAAGCATAAGAATAAGAAGAAGTCGAAGTTCCAGCTCCGCTACGAGGAGTTGATGCGTCAGCAGGAGGAGATGATGCGCCAGCAGCAGAAGAGCGGCAGACGCTAATCTTTGGCTTGAATATCGCTTAAAGGCTATCTGACAGAATTGTTGGATAGCCTTTTTTTTACTCCGAGGCAATTAGATTTGTTAATTAGCAGACTTCTGCGTAACTTTACTATCATTTAAATCTATGCCGTGTGCCGACGGCACGGGCTCGTAGCAATGAAACTAAATAAATTTAAGCATATGAAAAAGTCGTTATTACTTTTTGTTGCCGTTGCTGTTGCAGCGGTCGCTTTTGCGCAGGGACAGGGACAAAATCCCAATCCCGATTATGTCGCTTTTACTCAGCGCTGGTATAACAGTGCACAGGATGTAGGTCGTTCGCATAATAATTCGCCTACGTTCTTTGTCTATCCCGATTCTAAGGTCGATGAGGCTGGTGCTAAGGCTCTGCTCGAGGAGTTGGGTATGATGGCCACAGCCGAGGCTAATCAATCGGTAGTATTTGTGCTTAACCCTGTGGGCGAGAAGTACGATGCGAAGGCCGACTTCGATGCCTTTGTTGAGATGTTCAACCGTGCCCGTTCTGGAAACTTGAAGGTTGTGGGTGTTGGTGCAGGTGCTACGTTTGTAAACAGTGCGCTTGCAATGACCGATGCCGCATCGCATATTGCGGGAATCCTGACCATTGGTGGCAAGGCTGCCAAGGCTCCTGCGTCGTCGTATGGCGTTCCTGCCTATGTGGCGGGCAAGGGTGCCAAGAGCGTGGCAAAGAGCTATATCGCTATAAACAAGGCACAGGCGCAGGGGGCAAATAAGTATGTAAATGCCGATGAGCCGTTGCTCGTTGTGGCTGTGAACGATAACGCCGAGGCTTCGCTGGTGGATATCTTTGCCGATGCGTGGCGCGAGGTGTTGGGCAAGAACTTCCGTTACAACAACTACAAGCATACGCACTACGAGGGTATGACCTTTGGCCAGTACGGTGCAGGCGAGTTGGAGCCTTTTACCGACTGGGAGGCACTCGGCATCAAGCGTAAGGTTGTTATCACCGAGCAGCGTCAGGGTCTGCCGTGGCTATGGTATGAGTATTGGCCCGAGGAGTTGATTGAGGGCGCCCCCGAAAAGAGTGTTCCTGTAATGGTGCTCCTGCACGGTAATACCAACGACCCTCGCACGCAGGCCGAGACTTCGGGCTTCATCCAGGTAGCAGGCAAGGAGCGTTTCTTCGTCGTGGAGATGGAGTGGCAGGGCAGCCGTAACTATGGCGCTATGGGTCACGATGGCGTAGAGCAGGTGTTGTATCAGCTCCTGGCAAAGTATCCGCAGTTAGACCCCACACGCATCTACGCCGAGGGCTTGTCGGCTGGCTCGATGACTGCTACCGCTCTGGGTATTAAGAAATCGCACCTCTTTGCTGCCGTAGGAGGTCACTCGGGCGGTATCTTCAAGGGTGCACGCGGCCTGTTCTCAAATTTTGATGCTATGTGGGATGAGGCTACTCAGAAGCGTGGTGCGGTGGAGGTGGCCTACTGCTCGGTGCTGGGTACAGCCGATATGGTGGTGCCATATTTTACGCCCGACAACTATAAGGATAATAGTTATCTGAATGCGTGGAATACCTACCAGCAGATGAATGGTATGGATGTGGTGATGGATCTCGACTTTGAGAAGGATGCCGTATTCGGCTTTACTTTGAAGGATCGCCAGACCATCGTAACTAACAAGGGTGAGGGTATCCGCATCGAGATGGGTCAGCACTATAAGGGCGAGAAACCTCTGGTATGCATTGTGGCAGTTATGGATTATGGCCATTGGAACTTTATGCCTACGGCGCAGATTATGTGGGATTACTTTAAGCAGTTCTCACGCGATCCCCAGACAAAAAAACTGATTTATACACCTAATAAATAACACTGTATCGCTCAATCGGGCGGACTTGCAGGTCTTGCCCCTAATCAGATTGTACGATTCTTAAGCAACCGTGGCTACCGAATATTTTCGGTAGCCTTTTTTCTTTAATTAGCTAGCTTACAGACGAAAAAAATAGTGATTTTTTTATCGATGGTTTGCAAAAACTACTATCTTTGCAGAAACGATAAATTAGGTTGGTTATGAAAAAGATTAGAGCTGCCGTCGTAGGTTACGGCAATATTGGTAAATATGTAGTGGAGGCTTTGGAGGCCGCCGTAGATTTTGAGATCGCAGGTATCGTGCGCCGAGCATCGTCGGTGGCAACGGCGGGAGAGTCAGAGTATCCCGTTGTAAGCTCGTTGGAGGAGCTTGCCGATGTTGATGTTGCCATTCTTTGTACTCCATCGCGCCTGGTGGAGCAGAGTGCCGTTACTGCTTTGAAGTTGGGTATCTCTACCGTTGATAGTTTCGATATTCACACAGGCATTGCCGATATGCGTGCCCGATTGGACGAGGTTGCTCGTGAGGCAGGTGCAGCAGCGCTTATCTCTATAGGTTGGGATCCGGGTAGCGACTCTGTTGTTCGCGCACTGCTGGAGGTATGCGCTCCGCAGGGTATTACCTACACAAACTTCGGCCCTGGTATGAGTATGGGTCACACGGTAGCGGTAAAGGCTATCGAAGGTGTTAAGGCCGCATTGTCGATGACTATTCCCGTAGGTACAGGTATCCACCGCCGTATGGTATATATCGAGCTGGAGGAGGGTTACGACTTCGCAAAGGTTTCCGAGGCTATCAAGAGTGATCCCTACTTCGTTCACGATGAGACACACGTTATGTTAGTTGAGAGTGTTGAGGCGTTGAAGGATATGGGCCACGGTGTAAATATGGTGCGCAAGGGTGTGTCGGGCAAGACGCAGAACCAGCGCTTCGAGTTCAATATGAGCATTGATAACCCTGGTCTTACAAGTCAGATTTTGGTGGCTGGTGCACGTGCCGTATTGCGTCAGAAGCCGGGCGCTTACACTATGATAGAGATTCCTATTATCGACTTCCTCGCAGGCGATCGTGAGCAAATTATCCGTCGTCTGGTTTAATAAAATCCTAAAATTAAAAGGCTGCTAACTCTTGGGTTAGCAGCCTTTTTTATCTATTCCAATGCTTCGGCGAGCAGCGATATGGGATGCACGACAGGTTTCGATGTCGACATCTCTATCTGCCATTTGCAGGTCTCACAGTCGGTCGATACAACGTCGCAACCGCTGGCCTCAATCTTGCGGAAGAGAGTGTCGCCAATGGCCTGTGCCGTGGGGTAGTTCTCCTTCTTAAAGCCATAAGTTCCTGCAATACCACAACACTGCGAGTCGAGTATGGTAAGTTCAACCGAAGGTATCATCTTGAGTAGTGCAATCGAGTAGTATGCCCAGCCCAACTTCTCCATATGGCACGCAGTATGGTATGCCACGCGGCGCTGGGGCGCGTTTTTCTTGAAGTGCAACTGCACCTCGCCCGATTCGAGTATGCGGTAGATATAACGTGTTGCAAGGTCTATCTTATCCCTGATGTCGGCATTGTCGATGCTGAGCAGATGGGGATATTCGTCACGCAGTGTAAACGTGCAGGTAGTCGATGTACCTACAACGGGGCGGTTGTTCTCTATAATAGATTGGCGTAGCAGTGCAGTGTTGTGCTCACCCTGACGACGTGCCTTGTCGATGAGTCCGTTGGAGATGAGCGGTACACCGCAACACTTCTCCTTCTCGAGCAGCTGCACACCAATGCCTAGGGCATTCATTACCTTGACAAAATCCTTGCCCAACTGAGGGTTGTTGTAATTCACATAGCAGCCGTGGAAATAACTTATCTGGCGAGCAAACTTCGACTGTTTTTTACGTTTGCGCTTGAGCCAACCCTCGAATGTGCCAAATGCATAGCGGGGGAATGTGCGATGATGGTCGATGCCAACAACCTTGTCCATCACCATCTTTACAGGCTTCAACCCCACGGTCATATTAACCAGCGGAGCAAATGGTGTAGCCATCGAGCCTATGAAGTCGGTGTTTGCCAGCAGACGCTCGCGTAATCCAGGCCCTTTGCGGCTATGCTTGATGCGAGCTGCCTGAATAATGTCGCCAATACGCACATTCGACGGACAAGCCACCTCGCAACGCTTACAATTGAGGCACATCTTAAGCGATTCGTCGAAGAACCCCTTATCTTTAAGACGCAATCGTTCGCCATCGGGACCAGCCTGCTTAGGGCCGGGGAATAGCGGATTGACAGCCGCAACGGGGCAATATACCGTGCAGACGGTACATTTTATACACTGTTCGAAATTAAATTCACTATGCTCTGTCATCATAACTACATCTTGCTTAAAATTTGTTCTGCAACCTCGATAGCAGTCAGTATCGATACTCCTGCACCACAGCCCTGCTTAACGGCATTAAATCCTGCTAGTGCTGCACCCACCGCATAGAGGTTTTCAATGGGCTGGCCTGCACGCTGGGCGTTGAATGTGGGTGTAGTGGCAATGCCAAATTCTTCATATCCCTGCGCTTGAAATAGGTCACGGTCGTACCACTTCTCGCGCTCTGAGTCGTAGCATACATCTACCTTGAACAGAGGCTCATACACCTCGGTGTTTGTTGCAACCAATCCACCGCTGAAGAAGCTACCCGTAGCCAGTACATAGTTATCCGCCTTAAGGGCAATGTCGCCGTGGTTGCGAGTGTAGAGTGCTGAAATCTTGTCCTGAGTTGCCTGATAGCCTTGAGCTGTGTCGCCCAGCATATATGTACCACCCAACTCCTGAAAATAACGGCGTAGAAGAGTCTGCACCTGCAATCCCGGTACCGATGGCGGAAGTGTAGCCACAACGGCCACGGGACGATTAAGTTTGTGCATAAGATATTTCAGGTTGCCCTGCGAATTAATTCCCATAAAGGCAGGAAGCAGCACAGCCTGCTCATCTCCTATGCGTGAGGCTATCTGGTTGGCAAGCTCGTTGAGCGTTGCCTCGTTGTCGAATATGCGGGCAATGTTAGCCGAGCGCATCTCGGTGGGATTTTGACGCAGTATCTCCAGCTCTGGAAGATTAAACGTATGTACGTTGCATTTTGTACCCTTGCGACGCATCTCATCGGCAAGGAACTGCGGATAGAAGTCGAGAAAACCCTCAGCATTGAATAGAGCTACACTCTTCCACTCCAACTCTTCGGGGCTTGCGCTGTGCACATAGCCGCCAAAGGTGAGCCACGTAGGCTTCATTGCACCGGTAGGAGTCAAGCGGTAATGATTCTTCTCGGCAGAGCCGATAACATCTATTCCTGCCTCGCGCAGCAACTCAGCACCCTTGTTGGCAAGCGTCACGAAACGCTCTGCATCGAAGCGAGCGTAGGGGTGGTTGGGAGCCTGCTCGGCCAGTGCTGTTAATGCTTGAACGGGACTCTCCACCTCCTCTGAGTTGGGTAGAGTGCCCAACAAATCGAGTGAACCAGATGAGAAGTGCAGTGCACTCTGTCCCGAAGAGATAATGGCGCAACGTTGGCCTCGTTTGGAGAGGTGTATGCCACATATGAGTCCGGCTAAACCACCTCCGATGATTACAGTGTCGAATCTCATTTTATATCTTTTTTTCGTTTTTCAAACCACATATTCCATCGTAGAGCCACGTTGTGAACTGACTCTCACGCAACGTATCGCCCCAAGCTACGGGAGCCATACCTTTCCAGCGCTCATTGAGGAAATCTGCCAAATCCTGCTTTGCTCGCTGGCTGCAATACTTGCCGGCCTCGGCCATAATACCGGCGGCACGGCACGCACACAACTCGCCTTGGCAGGTTCCCATACCCACGCGGGTGCGACGACGTAAATCGACCAGATTTCGAACGTCCAACTCGTTGAGCGCATACTTAACTTCGCCTACCGTTACCTCCTCGCACTCGCACACAAGTGAGCGGTGAGCCGCATCGCCCATATTTACACGCTCGACCATATCGCCGTGGCGGTTAATCACCGATTCGCGCTGGGCCGTGGGTATAGTGTGCAGGCGTTTTGAGAGTCGCTCTTCTTTCTGGCGAGAACCAGGGAGTTTAAGCTCGGCCGTCTTACACTTCTTCTTTATGTTCAGTTTCTTGCAGATTAGATCAGTGGTCCACTCTGCCATAAGTCGATAGGTCATCAGCTTACCACCCGTAATGGTGATAAATCCTTCAAGACCGTCGCGTGTGGCGTGATCCAACAGTACAATGCCTCGACTTACACTACGTCCACTCGGGTCATCGTCAGATGCTACAAGCGGGCGTACACCTGCATATGCACGCAAAATGCGAGTATGAGCCAACGATGGGGCAAGTTTTGTACCTTCGCGTAGCAACAGATCCACCTCGTCGGCTGTGACGTACATATTATCTACCTCGTTGAAGGGTACTTTGCTCGATGTGGTACCGATGAGCGATATTGTATCACCCGGCACCAAAATATCGGCGTCGGCAGGTTTGCGACAGCGGTTAATCACAACGTTGTTCACTCGGTGTCCGAAGATTAGGAGTGAACCCTTGGCGGGCAGCATCTTCACCGTAACGCCAGCCTTGGCAGCCAGGTCGTGTCCCCATATACCACCTGCATTTACAACAATCTGCGCACGCAACTCCTTCAGTTCGTTTGTATGCATATCGCGTACAACAACACCTTCGATGCGGTTTTGATTGCGGATGAAATCCTCCACCTTATGATATGTCAAGACCTCGGCTCCATTTAGCTTGGCGTCGATGAGGTTGGCTGTAGTGAGGCGGAAGGGGTCAACTGCGCCATCGGGCACGCGAACGGCGCCTATCATCTCGGGATTAGCTGAAGGCTCCAAAAGTAGTGCCTCTTTTGGATCGATAGCATCGGCACGAATACCTGCGGCACGGCAGGAGTCGATGAATTTTGCTTGGAATTCCAGACCATCTTCGGGTAGGCTTATGAACAGACCATCGGTCTGCTCGACACAATGCGAAGCGATGCGTCTAAGAATCATATTCTCCTTAATGCACTCCTCGGCAGATTCGCGATCGGTGACAGCATAACGTGCTCCACTATGCAACAGACCGTGATTTCGACCCGTAGCACCTGTGGCTATGTCGCCTCGCTCGATAAGCAGTGACTTGATGCCTCGCAATGCGCAGTCGCGTGCAACGCCTGCTCCGGTAGCTCCACCTCCAATGATGATAACATCCACTTCTCTGGTCATCGTAATTAGGTAATTTTTAGGTTCTATATACAAAGATAATACATAAAACGCCAGATTTCAAAATAAAAGTTTGAAATTTCACTTCAAAATAGCTCCCGATTTAAATCCTCAGTAATATAACGTCAAAATGCTTCCACGTATTATTGTCGACGAGGTATTTTGTGTGGTTTCGAATTGCAAAAATAGAGCAAAATAAAACCTGCCCAACATATAAATGTCAGGCAGGTAGTGTGAGCAAGTGGTATTTACTTGCGGAAGGTTAGGGTAGTACCCTCTTCGCGCATAGCGGTTGCAATGTCGTGTGCCTTAACCTTCACCTCGCCACTAATGAGTTCGGGAATGTTATAGGCGTGTAGAATGTCACGGTAGTGAGTAAGCGGATTGCGCTGTGGCAAAAGGAATGGCTTGTGGTAGGTGCCATCCTCGCTCACGTAGGTGAAGTAGGGACGAGTGTAGAGTCGGTCGTCGCGACGGCTACTGAAGACCATCCAGCGGCTGTTTGAGCTCCACGAGTGGTAGCTCTCCACCTCATCGGTATTAAGGATGTCGATGGGCTTTATTTCGCCTGTGGTGAGGTCAAGCGTATAGAGGTCGGCATCCTTGTGGTTGATTGACCAGTTGCCGTATCGCATCAGAACGATGACCATCTGCTTGCCGTCGGGTGAAATACGGGGGAAACTAATGCTACGACCATCGAGCGGAGCATTGAACAGAGTGTCAACCTTAGTGCCAATTTCGCCCTTCTCGGCATCGAAATCTACGCTACAGAGGCTATACTTTAGTTTTTCGATGTTCAAACCGATGTTCTCGACATTCTCGGCCGTACAATAGTAGAGTTTCTTTCCATCGGGAGAGAATGTGGGCAGGGTCTCCATCGCTGTGGGTGACGAGAGCAGTTCATTAGTGAAGAGCTCGCCCTTCTCAACATCGTACACCACAACGTCAGACTTCTCGTCGTACACCTCCATACGATCCTCGCTGTGGTAGTAGTAGCTTTGGTAGATGATGTTGGTTGAAACTACAATATAACGCTCGCTGGGATGCCAATAGGGGTATACAAGGCTTGAAATAGTTTCGGGAGTCTTGGTGTTGAGTTTTGTCACCTTGCCATTGTTGACATACGCTGTGCCGTTGTAGTTCTTTGCACGCAGGTGGAACATCATCTTGTTGGGATTACGAGCGGGGAATGTGTGGCAATTGATGCAGTTATTCTCCGAGAGTTTATTCTCATAGATTACCTTCTGCTCGAAGGTTTCGAGATTACGCTGCTGGATACTGATTGTGAGCCACTGCTCGGCAGGGGGCAACAGACGATAGGCCATATGGCTATCGATTGAATCGGGCGAAATCTCCATCGTGAAGGGCTCGTGAGCAAGCCACTCGCCACCCTCGGCGCGTGCCACCGTAAAACGTAGTTTCTGTCCCATATTCTCGCGCAACAGACGACGCCACTCCTTGATGGGAATGTCGAAGAGGCCATCCTCTGCGGCTACCTGCAACTGCGAGTCGGCACCCTCGATGATGAGTTGGTGATCGCCTTCGCTCAGCACGTTGAAGTTCATTGGTGCGATGTTGCAAGGGATGACAATATCCTTATAGTCGGGAAAAATGTCGGCTTCGGTGCCGAGTGAGCGACTTATGGTAATGTTGCGTGTTGAGCAACCAGCCAAAGAAATGACAGCCACCACGCAGAGTAAAAATCTCATTCTCTTCATAGTCATTTGATTGGTTAATGCATTAATATTTTTTGTGTTCCAGCATTAGTTGAGCATATAATACCAGAACGTATCTCGGAATTCGCTCATTTGCGATTTAGGGTTTGCATTGGGTTGGCGATGGCGTATGTTCAGAATCTTCTGACGGAACGAAGCAAAACGAGAAATAGTCTGCTCGCTTACGCCATATCGGCGACAATAATCCATATCACGCTCCGAGTATGTTACCACAGCCTCCTGCAGGCGAGTAGGCATTGTAGGCAACATTGGCGTGCCATAATACTCCTCTACGAAGTAGCGGATTGCGTCGAAGTTCTTTCCTAACAACAAGCAAGCAATGGCATATTCGCGTGCTACGTTGTTGTTGGGATTAGCGGTAAGTACCTTTATTAAATCATACAAAAGGCCTTGCATTGATACAAATTCGCTGCTCAAATCGGGCAGCGAACGGCGCTTCAACCCATATTCCGGATCAGCCTCCACGGCTTGGTCGTTGTGCAGGAGCTCTCGCTGCTTCTGCGCCCAATCCTTGTAGGCATAGGTGTTCTCAAGGCGATAGACAAACTTCTCGGCCAGGTCATAGTCGCCCATCACTACACGGCTGCGGATGAACTGCTGCAACAAAAGCGGTGTGCCGGGATATGTACCCGCCATAGCAGCCAACGACAATTCTAGTGTCTGTGACACGATACCAAGATGGTAGTAAATCTCGCTATAAATCGAGTGCTCCTCTACGAATGTTCCCATTTGCTCGTTAAGCAGCGACGATGTGCCATTTGGCTGTGGGTAGAGGAATAATTTATCCAATAGTTCGCCCTTCTTCGATAGTGCAAAGTTGACGATATTATTGTTCAGCGGATTTTGATAGTTAACTAACTTTGAATTTAGAATAGCATCCCAATCCTCGTTCACAATATGATGATAATAAGTCATATAGTGATATGCGCTCTTGTTAATCTCTGTAGTGTGGCGCTTCATATAAGTGCCTGTTACAACAAGACACATCACTACAAAAACAAGGCCCGAAATCCACTGATTTAGTCTCTTTGCATAACCAAGAGCATAGGCTACAACGAAGAGTGCTATGCTGGCCACCCACGCTAAGTTAAGGAAGGGTGTCATCACCACATAGAACTCGTAATAGAACTTGGGAGTATATGCAAAATCGTAGTCTATAATCTCGCCTCGTGCTACCAGGTATGATCCTGCGATGCACACTATAGCGGCATAGATTGCGCTCAGATACCAACGCTCGCGCTTGGTCATAGCATCGAAAAGTAGTGCACACACGGCAAATAACACTCCTACAGAACCAAAGGTTAGATACATAGCAATGCTTGCTACTGCACCTATCGCGATGCGCAACTTATAATTATTGGTGCGGAGTAGGGTATAAGCCCACAACGCAATCGCCATAACCATAATCGCAACAAGACCGCTATAATGGTGGTAAGGTGTCGTTAAGTAGAGTATCTGAATAAGCGAAGGCGCAAACGTAAGTGGCAAAAGAGCTATGTTGTCACATATTTTTCGAAGTGTGAGCCACAACATCCACGCTGTAATACCTGTGATGATTGCCGTCACGGCTGCACCTACAATCGGGTGAATAAAGAACTGCACCAGAAATTGTGAGAGAAATATGCCCACGCCACCGAATTGCATCAGCAGGTCGGCAACATAGTTCCAATCGAGGAATAGCAGCTGCTGCGACTCGCGGTAATGAAACATATACTCCTGACTCGATTGTAACTCAATGCCCAGAGCCAGCGCGCCAATAGCAACTACAATAGGTGCAAGAAAGCGGTTATTCAGTGAAAAAAGGTGCTTAGCGTTCATTTATACAATCATTTAGGTCTCATCTCCGAGCTCTTTTTCTTGTTTTATGGGAGATGGTAGTAGTGTCGAGCATTTGAAAAAAACAAAATTTTACCCATACAAATTTATAAAAAATATTTACAAACTTCAAAAAATATTTTCATAAACAAAAAAGAAGGGTGCCAACCTTGCGGTGGCACCCTTGCAAATCAACCTAGCTTGTATAAGTTGTATCTATGTTAGATTACTTCCAAGCAGCAGTCTGAACGAAGCGACCCTGAGCGGTCTGAATCTCAGCCTGAGGAATGGGGAAGTTAACCCACTTTGAGTCGTAAGTGTTAACGAACTTACCAAGACCGAAGCTTCTCTCAGCAGTAGCGTAAGCGTTCAAACGCTCAGCAACCTTACCCCAACGAGCGATGTCGAACCAACGGTGACCCTCCATACCAAACTCAAGACGGTACTCGCGCTCCAAAGCATCCCAAGCCTTGTCAGCAGTAGCGTATGAGCTGTCATAGAGACCGATACGGTAGTTAGCAGCAGCGCCCTCTACAGTAGCTGCGCCCTCGCCAGTCAAGTTCTCCATTACGTACTCGCCAGAAGTAGTCTCGTCTGCAGCAACGAATGCCTGAGCAGCACGTGTACGAATCTGGTTAACGATTTCGATAACCTTATCATACTCACCTGCCTTGTAGTGGCACTCAGCACGCATCAACAGAATCTCAGCGAAACGGATGATGTGGTGGTTAACCTGAGTAGAAGTGGGGTTAGTAACAGCCTTGTTAGCATCACGCTCAGCCTTCCAGTGGTGACCCTTCTTGTTGAAGTACATACCACCGTTAGTGTAGTCACGGATATATGCTGATACATCAGCAGGAGTACCCCAATCGAGGTAAGGAACACCGAAACGACCTACGTTTACATCGATACGAGGATCGGTATAAGTATTAAGGTCAGTGTCAATTGAACCTGTGGGAGTCAATGAAGGCATGTCAGTGTACTGCTCGAAAGGCAAAGGAAGACCTGCGTCATCTACGATGTGGCTGTTAACGAACTCGTAAGAAGGCTGGTAGAAGCCCCAACCACCGAAGCCCAAAGTTGCAGAGAACTCTGTAGCGTTAGTGTGGTGAGGAGAGTTTGTCTGAGAAGTAGTACCGTGGAATGTGAACTGTACATCGAATATAGACTCACCAGTCCAGTCTGAAGTCTCATAGTTCCAGAGTGAAGGATATGTCTCAGCCAACTGATACTTCTTACCCTTAGCGTCCTTACCATTAGCGATGATATCATCGAGCAAGTCCTCAAGTGCAGACCACTTGTTACCTGTGCCGTAACCAGCTGAACCATCATAAGGTGAAGACCAGTTCAAGTACAACTTAGCCAAAACAGCCTTAGCCATCCATGAAGTTGCACGACCCTGCTGACCCTCAGGCCATGTCTCGGGAAGACCAGCGATAGCATCCTTAAGATCCTGCTCTACCTTATCCCAAATGTAGATGTAGTTGCCACTCTCGTCAACGTTAGATACCTGGGGATCTGTTGAAGCCTGATAATCCTCTACAGTTACATAGGGGATAGCGGGACCGTAGATACGGATAGCCTCATACATCCAGAAACCCTTGATGAACTTAGCCTGAGCAATTACCTCTGAGCCGTTAGGAAGAGCCTCGCCCAACTGAGTTGCCAATGCGATAACTGAGTTAGCACGCTTTACAGACTCGTAAACAGCATCCCAACGGTTCTTAATATAAGAGTTAGCTGCAGACCAGTTCCAAGTCTCGATCTGAGTCAAGTCAGGCTGGTCAGATGCGGTAGAACCCTTGTTAGCGTCACCACCGGCGATATCGCCCCATACCCAGTTGGTAAGTGAAGCCTCACCCATACCACCTGCTGATGAAAGCATACTGTTGAATGATGAGTAAGCACCTGTCAAGAGGTAGTCAACACCCGCAGCATCAGAAAGGGTAGCCTCTGAAGTACTTGATACGGGGGTGAGCATCAAGAAGTTGTCACCACAACCAGTACTCATAGTCAGTGTACCCAAAGCGAACGCTGAATATAATAATACTTTTTTCATATTAATAATCGTTTTAATAGGTTATAATTTACTGTTAGTGTTAGATCAATTCTAAAATCTATTAGAAGTCGATGTTTACACCGAACAAGTACTGACGAGGCATACCGTATGAACCATAGTCGATACCACGTGAGCGGTCAGAACCCTGGTAAACCTCGGGATCAAGACCTGAGTAGCCTGTGATGGTAAATACGTTAGACATCTGAGCGTAGAAGCGGATACGAGACATGTTGATCTTCTTCAACCACTTCTTGGGAAGAGTGTAACCCAAAGTCAAAGTCTGCATACGGAGGTAAGAACCGTCCTCAATGTAGTTAGTGTGTGACTCGTTAGTCTCAGCGTGAGTATCACCACGAACGAACATAGGCATTGTACCGTTGGGGTTAGTCTCAGGATGCCAAGCGTTCTCTACGCGCTCGTAAGTGTATACGTTAGCCAACTGACCCCAGTCAGTGTACAACTTGTAGTGTGCGTACAAATCGTTACCGATTGAGTAGTACAAGTATGTGCTCAAATCGAAGTTCTTCCAACCCAAACCGATGTTAACACCACCAGTTACATCAGGGTGAGGATTACCAATCATAGTACGGTCAGCAGCAGTGATCTTACCATCACCGTTCATATCCTTGAAACGGAAGTGACCTACCTGGTTCTGAGCATCCTCGTGCCAGATCAAGTTGCCAGTCTCCTCGTTAACAGCGTCAGATACGCCGAAGGGAACCTTACCATAGTTGATAACATCGTCAACAGATGTGTAGATACCATCAGTTGTATAACCGTAGAACATACCAACGGGCTGACCCTCAGTTGTGATCTGCATGTTGTTGATACGAGTTGAAGTGAAGAGGTCACCAGAACCCAACTTAACTACCTCATTCTTGTACCAAGAAGCGTTAGCAGAGATGTTGTATGAGAAGTTGCCGATCTTGTCGCGCCAGCCAACCTGAACATCGAGACCAGTGTTCTTCATATCACCCATGTTTACATTGGGCTTAGAAGCTGTACCAGCGAGGATAGTCCAAGAAGCGGGAACCAACATATCAGTTGTGTTCTTTACATAGAAGTCAACGTTTGCAGTCAAACGGTTGCGGAATGCTGTCAAGTCGATACCAGCGTTGAACATCTCAACAGTCTCCCAACGTGCCTCGGTATCACCGATGTATGATGAAGCATAACCTACAACTGCACCTGAGTTACCACCAGCGATGTTGTAAAGGAACTGAGTTGAGTTAGAGAACTGGTTTGCGAAGTTGTAGTTACCGATGTTAGAGTTACCAGTAGTACCATAACCAGCACGGATCTTCAAGTCATCCAACCAGTTGTCGTGAGCTGAAGCGAGGAATGACTCGTCAGAGATACGCCAACCGAGTGATACTGAGGGGAAGTTACCCCAACGGTGCTTCGCTGCGAAACGAGAAGAAGCATCGCGACGGAATGTTGCAGTTACCAAGTACTTACCCTTGTAAGAGTAGTCAGCACGAGCGAACATACCGAACATAGTGTTGATACCACCCTGACCACCACCGTTGGTCATAGTTGCAGAATCACCATTGTCAATTACCCAAGTGTTAGGATCTGTGGGGAAAATGTAGTTCTGACGTGAAGCAGAGATGTTACGGCCGAAACCGTTCTTCAAAGCCTCAGTACCGATCATCACTGTCAAGTCGTGGTTGTCAGCGATAGTAGTCTTATAAGAAGCTGTGTTAGTCCACTGCCAGTCGAATGACCATGAACCTGACTCAGAGAATGAGTTAACAGCGCTACCCTCCTTATTCCAAGCGATAGTAGGCTCAGAGAAAGTGTTGCTCCAACCGCCATTCAAAGATGCAGCGAACTGAGTCTTCAATGACAAGCCCTTGATCCAAGGATCCTTAATCTCCATGAAAGCAGCAGCCTGCATACGGAAGTTACGGCTCCAGTCACCACGTGCGTTCTCGATAGATGCGAGAGCAGACTGTGAACGACCACCGTTACCACGTGAACCAGCCTTCTCACCACCTACGTTGTAAGCGGGAACCCACATGTTCATAGTGTAAGTACGACCGAATGTAGAGTCATCACCCTGACCACCCATCTCACCAACACGCTTCTGAATTGAAGTATTCATGTTCAAACCGAATACAACGTGCTTACCAGCGTTGAAAGTAGAGTTAGCGCGGAGTGAATAACGCTCGAAACCAGACTCCTTGATAGTACCCTCACGATCCAAGTAACCGAATGAGATAGAGTACATACCTGCGTTGCTACCACCCTGGATAGAGAGCTCGTGGTTGTGTGATACAGCAGTCTGTGTTACCATATCGAACCACTGAGTACCAGCGCGTGCCTCCTCCTCAGAGCCACCAAGAACCTCCTTGATGTAGTAGTAAGAAGAAAGTGCCCAAGAGTTAGTACCGTCAGACTTATAAGAGTCAACCATACCCTGGTATGAGCCGAAACGCTCCATAGCCGCCTCCTTAGACAAACCTGCGGGAACGATGGTATAAGGCATCTGCAACTCACCGTTGTTGATAGAACCGAACTGGTCGTGAGCTACCTTTGTGATGTCAGCATTACGGTAGTTAACCTGGTTCCACTGTGAGAGCTCCTCAGCCTTCATATAGTCCCAAGCACCCAAAGTGTTGTAACCGTCGTTAGCCATCTGACCGAGTGAGATGTAACCATTGTAAGATACGCGAACCTTAGCGTCCTTTGTACCCTGCTTAGTAGTTACGATGATTACACCGTTAGCAGCACGGGCACCGTAGATTGCGGTAGCTGCGGCGTCCTTCAATACCTGCATTGTCTCGATGTCGTTGGGGTTAACTGAAGAAATGTTCACACCCTGTACACCGTCAACGATGATCAAGGGGTCAGAACCGTTAACTGAACCAACACCACGGATACGGATCTGAGAGTCACCTGCGGGACCTCCAGCGTTGGTGATAGTTACACCAGCTGCACGACCCTGCAATGCCTCAGCGAATGATGATACGGGCTGCTCTGCAATAGCGTCACGAGATACAACGGCAACTGAACCGGTAATGTCCTTCTTTGCCTGTGTTGCATAACCCGTT
>JAGBUB010000037.1 GCA_017631035.1 Alistipes sp. | reverse complement strand
CTTGCTACCGTACGGTTAGTGTTGTCGGTTGCAGTCTCAACGAGGAATGCAACACCGTGAGGACCATATCCCTCGTAGATCATCTCCTTGTAATCAGCAGCATCCTTGTCGGTTGCACGCTTGATTGCACGCTCGATGTTCTCCTTGGGCATATTCTCAGCCTTTGCATTCTGAATCAAGATACGAAGACGTGTGTTAGAGTTAGGATCCGAACCCGAAGCCTTAACCGCCATTTCAATCTCCTTACCAATCTTTGTGAAGACGCGAGCCATGTGGCCCCAACGCTTCATCTTTCTTGCTTTGCGATACTCAAACGCTCTTCCCATAGTGAGTTATTTTTTTTGTTATTATTTTTCTGATTGGTCGCAAAATTAGCAAAAAATTATTAAAAACTCTGCTTTTGTGATATATAAAATATATCAATCATCAGCATATTTTATTAACTTTGTGAACAAAAGAATAATTACACCCCGATTAACAACCATTAAATACCTATTGCCATGAAACGCGAAGCTTTTAAAATGTTTTTGAAGCCGGGCTTTGAAAAGGAGTATGAACAGCGGCATGCGGCTATTTGGCCGGAGCTCAAGCAGATGCTATCCGAGGGAGGTGTCTACGACTACTCGATCTATTGGGATAAGGATACCAATATCCTTTTTGCTTGCCAGAAGACCAGGGGCGAAGGATCATCACAGGATATGGGCGGCAATCCCATTGTGCAGAAGTGGTGGGACTATATGGCCGATATTATGGAGGTGAACGAGGACAATTCGCCCGTTACCATCCCCCTGCCCGAGGTGTTTCATATGGATTAAGCAAAGGGCGTTTATTAAAGATTAATTACTTGTAATTTTATATGGAAAAAGAGATTTTGGCAGCTATTGAGGTGCTGCGCCAGGGAGGCCTGATCCTCTATCCCACCGACACCGTTTGGGGTATCGGTTGCGACGCTACCAACGCCGAGGCGGTAGAGAAGATATACAAGCTCAAGCAGAGCGAGAACAAAAACTCAATGATTGTCCTGTGCCACGATGCCGATATGGTTGTGCGCTATGTGAACAAGGCTCCTGGTATCGCCTTCGAGGTGATGGAGATGTCGGAGAAGCCCATCACACTCATCCTGCAGGGCGCTGTGGGCGTAGCCCCCAACCTCGTCCCCGAGGATGGCACGCTCGGTGTGCGTGTTCCGCGCCACGACTTCTGCCAGCAGCTGCTCTACAAGTTCCGCAAGCCTATCGTTTCGACCTCGGCCAACATCTCGGGCGAGCCTACTCCGCTCAAGGGTCTGAAGGATGTGAGCCGCGAGATTATCGATGGCGTCGATTTCGTCGTTAATCCCCGTTTCCAGGGCAAGCCCTCGTGCCAGCCCAGCTCGATTGTAGCCTTTGGCGAAAGAGGCGAGGTGGAGATCATTCGTAAGTAGCGATGGCACTTAAGTTCACCACTCCCATACAGATGCGCTTTGCCGATATCGACTCCTTCGGCCACGCCAACAACATTGCCCAGCAGTCCTACTTCGATCTGGGCAAGGCTGAGTTCTTTGCCGAGTTGTGGCGCCTTGCGCCCGAGCAGACGCAGGTAACGGCAATGATAGTCTCGGTGCAGAACGATTTTCTAAAGCAAATCCTCTGGGGCGACGATATTTCGGTCATCACGCTCATCGAGGCCGTTGGCACCAAGAGCCTAACCTTCGTTCAGCAAATTGTGCGCGGCGAGGAACTCTGCTCGCGCTCCCGCACGGTGATGGTGTGCTACGACAAAGAGTCTCAGCAATCTGTCGAAGTACCCACCGAGTGGCGTAAGTTAATCTAAAACAAAGAAGGGTGTCCCGCGGGGCACCCTTCTCTGTATCTAAGAAAACTATTACTTCTTGTTTTTGATAATCCACTCGGCAATCTGCACTGCGTTCAGCGCTGCACCCTTCTTGATCTGGTCGGCAACGCACCAGAAGGTAAGACCATTCTCCTCGGTCAAATCCTCGCGAATACGGCCTACATATACGGGGTCCTTGCCAGCGATAAACAGAGGCATAGGATATACCTTCTCCGCAGGCTCATCCATCAGCACCACACCATCGGCCTTAGCGAATGCCTCGCGAGCCTCGGCAGCCGAAATCTTACGCTCGGTCTCCACCCAGATGCTCTCCGAGTGAGCACGCATAACGGGCACACGCACGCAAGTTGCCGACACCTTGATGTCAGAGTGCATAATCTTGCGTGTCTCGTTAAACATCTTCATCTCCTCCTTGGTGTAGTCGTTGTCGGTGAATACATCGATGTGGGGGATAACGTTGTATGCCAACTGATAAGCAAACTTATTTACGGTAGGCTCCTCGCCCGCAACAATCTCCTCATACTGGTGCTTCAATTCGGCCATAGCCTGTGCGCCGCCACCACTTGCCGACTGGTATGTTGCAACGTGCACCTTCTTGATGTGCGAGAGCTTCTCAATGGCGTTCAATGCTACAACCATCTGGATTGTGGTACAGTTGGGGTTTGCGATGATGTTGCGAGGTGCGTTGAGTGCATCCTCGGCATTCACCTCGGGCACCACCAGGGGCACATCGGCATCCATACGGAAGGCCGATGAGTTGTCGATCATCAGAGTGCCGTGCTTGGTGATAGTCTCGGCAAACTCCACCGATGTAGAGCCGCCAGCCGAAGTGAGGGCGATGTCGATACCCTTGAAGTCGTCGTTGTGCTGCAACAGCTTAACCTCAATCTCCTTGCCACGGAACATATACTTTGTTCCCGCGCTACGAGCCGAGCCGAACAACACGAGCTCGTCAACGGGAAAATCTACTCTCTCATTCAGGATGGTCAGAAACTCCTGACCTACGGCGCCACTCGCGCCAACGATAGCAATCTTCATATTCTCTTTAACCTTTAATTGTTTGCTAATTTATAAACCGAAGAACTCATCGGGCTCAGACTCCTGCTGTATGATGCCTTCTTCGCTCTCCATCTCCTTGGGACAGTCGTAGCCCACCCAGCCCTCGGGGCGTGAGAATTTGGCATTGCGATTGAGTCCCAGACGCGGGTCGTCGTACGAACGCTTGAGGAACTCACCCACGATGGGCAGAGCCATCACGCTACCTTCGCCCTGTGCCTTGAGGTGTACCGACTGATCCTCGCCACCGACCCACGAGCCTGCTACCAGAGTAGGCGTAACGCACATAAACCACGCGTCGCGGTTCTCGTTCGATGTTCCTGTCTTACCGCCGATGTCCATATTCTCCATACCAAACTGCCAAGCCAGACGACCACCCGTACCGGCGGTGATTACGCGCTGCAACATTGTGAGCATTGTGTAGGCCGTATGTTTGTTCACAGCGTCCTGCGACTGCGGTATGAAGCTCGAAATGAGGTTACCCTGACGGTCCTCGATGCGAGTTACGAAGATGGGGTCGATATGCACACCCTCATTTACGAATGTCGAGTAGGTGCTCACCAACTCAAACACATTCGACTCGAAGGCTCCCAAGCACAATGCGTAGGCGGGGTAGATGTAACTGCGAATACCCATATTGTGCAGGAAGTCGGCCACTGTTTCGGGCTGCTTGGCCTGCTTCATCACCCACGCCGAGTAGTTGTTGCGCGAGTTGGCCAATCCCCAGTAGAGCGGGTGCAGCACGCCGTCGTACTCCACATTTCCTGCCTCCTTGGGTGACCATATGCCGGCAGGTGTCTCAATCGACACGGGCAGGTTGGGTGCCACGGTGCAGGGGTTAAGTCCCAGCTGGTCGATAGCGAAGGTATAGATGAAGGGCTTTACGGTTGAGCCAATCTGGCGCTTGCCCTGCTTAGCCATATCGTACTTGAAGTAACGGAAGTTAGGGCCACCAACATAGGCCTTGACGTGTCCCGAGCGTGGATCCATCGCAACCAGCGAAGCACGCATAATGCGCTTGTGGTGCAGAATAGAGTCGCGGGGAGTCATCATCGTGTCAATCTCGCCCTTGAAGGTGAAAATACGCATCTTGCACTTCTCCTCGAACGAGGCGTAGATATCCTTGTCGCTCATACCCAGCTTCTTGTACTCGCGGTAGCGGTCGGAGTTGCGCATCGCACGCTTGATGATGGTCTCAATCTCCTCCTTCTCCAGGTCCTGGAACAGCACGCCTGTGTTGCGCACCTGAGCATCCATTCGGGGCTGGATTACGGTCTCCATCTGCTTCTGCACAGCCTCCTCGGCGTAGCGCTGCATAGTGGGGTTGATGGTGGTATAGATTCTTAGACCATCACGGTAGATGTTATACTCCGTGCCATCGGCCTTTAGGTTCTTCTTACACCAGCCGTAGATGGGGTTCTCGTCGTACTCCTTTACGGCCTGTTCGTAGTCCCAGTCGGTGAGGAATTGGCGACGTGTAGGACGCTCCGCGTTCATCACCTGACGCAACATCTCACGGAAGTAGGTAGCCTCGCCGTCGTTGTGCGAAATGGGCTTGTACTGCAACTCGATGGGCAGTGCCGTGAGTGAGTCGCACACCTCGCGCGAGATAGCTCCCGAGGCACGCATACGGTTAATGACAAGGTTACGTCGTGCCAACGCATTCTCGGGGTTACGCACGGGCGAGTAGCGTGTGGGGGCGTTCACTACACCCACCAATACGGCTGCCTCCTGTATGTTGAGCTCGTCGGGCGACTTGCCAAAGAAGGTGCTTGCGGCCGACTTGATACCAAAGGCGTTAGAGCCATACTCAACGGTGTTGAGATACATAGCTGCAATCTCCTCCTTGGTGTAGTTGTGCTCGAGTTTGATGGCTGTAATCCACTCCTTGAACTTCGACTGCACGAGCTTCATAGTGCGAGTAACCTTACTGCGGTTGCGCACGGTGTCACGCGGGAAGAGGTTTTTTGCCACCTGCTGTGTGATTGTCGAGCCACCGCCCTGCGATGTGTCGCGCATAGCCACGGTACGAATCATCACGCGGAAGAGCGAGGGGATGTCGATACCCGAGTGGCTGCGAAAACGCACATCCTCGGTTGAGATAAGCGCCGCCACCACGGGAGGTACACGATAGCCGTCGAGTGTAAGATGGCGTGTCGAGTCGGCGGGGAATAAATCCTCGTACTGCACATACGAACGGTTCTGCACGAAGAATGTGCCGATGACGTGACCGTCGTCGCCATAGATTTCGGTTGCTAGATTACTTTTCGGGTTCTCCAACTCCTCGAATGAGGGCATACGTCCGAAGGCTCCCAATGCGGCCAAAGTGAGCATCAGAAATCCCAATGCCACGGGCGCCATCACCACGAGCCACATAAGTCGAACGACTTGTTTCGTATTCTTGAAAAAACTATTTCTCTCCATTTAATACTGTCTTAAGGGAACTATAACGTACAAAGGTAGTAAAATATTTTCATATTTTAAAACGGCAACTCCATACCTGCCGAGAAATAGAAACTACCCTCGCTGGGTTGATAGAACGAGAGTTTGAGTGCCGTAGTGGCTGCCGCAGGCTGATTGAGCAGGTTGACGTCGAAAATTATGTCGCCACCAAACGAGGTGATATAGTGGCCACGGTAGCTGAGCGAGCCGTCGGTGTGGAACTGCGAACGGTCGTAACGAGCCATATCAAATCCTGCGTTGAGACGTATGCGCTTGAAGTATACAACATCTCGCCAACCGCCGTCGGGGTAGCATATAGGGAATTGATAATTAGCCGCTAACGAGAACAGGTTGCGGTTTTCCACCTGCGATGAGTCGAATCCTCGAGGCAGTAGTTTGGTCGACTTGAAGGTTAGTGCCGAGAGTGCATCCTGACTGTTAAATCCACCTATCGAGGTCTGGTAGGCAAGGGCCAGCGTCAGGCTGTTGTGCGACCCAAAGCCCGGCGTGTAAGCCTTGGCGTAGAGCGAGATGAGGTCGCTGAAACTGCCATTTGCAGGGTTAATCGCATATGTTGCCGATGCCGCTATACCCCACGGTGGAGCAAAGTTGCGGTGTGCCGAGCGTACAAAGTCCTGAAATCCGAGCGAGAACGACGTCAGGTGAATACCCTTCGAGTAGCCAATTGTGGCAACGTTGCTTATGCCGCCATCGTCAAACGACAGCTTGCCGGTGTTGGCCACCAGACCGTTCGAGTATTCCCAGCCTGCCGAGGCTATCAGGTAGCGTGTGTGGTATCCGCGCTGGAACATCAGCGGGAACTGCATATTCACTCCAAAGGCGTAGAACTTACCGCGCGACGAGGCCTCGGGGAACTCTATCTTATGCTCCTCGGGATTGTAGACATAAATCGGGTATATGTTCTGGCGTCCGCCATAGGTGGCCGTGAGGCTGATGGTGGGGCCCAAGCCGTAGTAGCGGAATGCCGCCTTGAAGAGGTGGCTGGTGTGGCGCGAGTAGCCGTAGCTCATAAATCCCTGCATCGACGAGAGCAGGTTCTGTGTCATCACCGTCGCTCCCACGTTCATATTTATGGCGCCATCCTCGCTCAGTTCGAATGGGTTATACGATAGCGGGGCCCAACTGTGGAAGTTGAAGAAGTGGAACGCCTTGCGGTAGCGGCGTTTCTTGGTTATAAGCGTGTCGAGGCTCTGCTCGGTGGGTACAAGCTTCACCGTATCGAGGTTTATCGTGCCCCACTCCTTGCGCTTGGGGTTAACGAGGTCTTTGGGCAGAGGGCTGTACTCCACCTCGCGTATTATCTTGTCGATGGGCTGCACCGAGGGGCGGTAACCCATCGAGTCGTAGGTGGTCATCAGCAACTGACCATCGCCGGAGGGCGAGGCGTCGAACGAGCCGTAGGTAGACTCCGAGAGCTGATATTGCTTGCCTGTCTGCAGGTCGAAGCAGTGCACCTCGTCGCGACCCGACTCAATAGAGCCGAAGTATAGCTTGCCGTCGAGTGCTCGCAAGTCGCTCAGCGTGATGTAGGCTGGACGTGTAATCGGCTCGATACCCGTCTGTGGCACCACGCGGGCAATCCACATTCCATCGTCGTCGGTTATGATGCAGTAGTGCGAACGCGTGAGATTATCCCACGCCAGCGAGTGCACCTCCTGCCCGAAGGGCAGAGCAAGGCTTCTGAGCTGACCGTCGCACAACTCGTGTTGCAGTGTGTATATACCATCAGATGAGTACTCCACCCACGCTAGGCCACCCTCATCGTCGGGGGTGGGGTAGAGCACATTGCGTCCGCCCATTATGCGAGAGCGGGGACGCTTGCCGTCGAGATCGAGGTAGCGCAGTGTCGATGTAACCTTCTGCTCGAACATCGTACTACGGCGATACTCGCTCCACCATATACGGTTGTTCACCTGGTCGAAGGCAGGGCGTGTGGCCACCACTCCCGTGTAGCTGAGCAACTGCTCCTCACCCGTTTGGGGGTCGAGCGAAACCAGTCGCGAGGGGCGGTCGAGGTCGCTCTTGAGCAGGATGATTCTATCTTCCACCTTGAGCGGGTGCGAGTATGTTGTGTAACTCTTGCGCGATGGAGCTTTGAGCGGTGTGCTGCTGTTTTCGGGTGTGGGGATCGAGGCCCAATGGTCGGCCAGCGTGCGGAATGTGTCGTAGAAGAGTTCTCTTGTGCTGAAGCCGAAGAGGTGGCGCATACGCCAGTTCTCCGACACTACCATCCACGGACGTCGTGGACCCAGAGCCGCCATATCGTTGGCCATTATGCGACCTGCCATCTCGTTGCCGTGCGCCACCATCTGGTAACCTAATTGGTAATGGCTGGGGATGTAGTCGCGGTAGGAGCCGCTGAAGAGTTTGTCGCTCTTGCGATACTTGTTGGCTATGTCGCCCATAGCACGATACTCAATCGTGAAGCTTGGCTGCTTGCCTCGGCCGAACGACGACACCTGCGTTTCGCTCATCGTGGCGTCGCCCTCCATCATCCACAGAGGCATAAATATCAGACCTATGGTAGAACTCTGCTGACCGAGCAGATAACTCAGAAACTTCACTACACCCACGTTGAGGTTGTTATACTGCGCCGCGTGGCGGTACTCGTGCGCCACAAGTTGCTTAATCCAGGGCATCGAGTAGCCGTCGATGGAAGGTGTCGATAGAAACTCCACTCGCTTGGGGAGCCACATCACCAAGCCATTGGAACTCATATTGTCGGGGTGTATTATGAAGGGTAGATCGAGTGGCGGCAGAGTGAAGCCGTAGTCGATGTAGGGACGCATACGCTCGGTGAAGTAGAGCGTCGAAGTACCTATCTGGGATGCGTGTTGCGGATATATTATGTTGGCACTCTCACTCTTGGCCTGCATCCATCGAAAGCGCGCAGGGTCGGCACCCCAACTGTAGTATTGGGCGTTAGCCGCGTAGGCCGTAAGGGTCAGCACTACTGCAAGAGAAATCCTTCGTATGAGAGCCTTGATAGCCATCCTAAAAGAGTTTATCCTCCCGCTTTTTTGCACTTGTAACCCGCTTTTGCCAGTAGCTCCACCACGCGGTCGCGATGGTCGCCCTGGATGATTATCTCGCCATCCTTTGCTGAGCCACCCACGCCACAACGGCTCTTGAGCATACGGCCCAGCTCCTGCAGGTCGTCATCCGTGCCTACGAAGCCCTTGACGAGCGTTACACTCTTGCCGCCACGGTGCTTGCGGTCGAGCCACACACGAAGGTCCTGCTTTTCGGGCGCGAGTGTAGCAACCTCCTCTACATCCGATGTTGTATATTCGAAGTCGGGATTGGTCGAGTAGACCATACCTAAACGCTCTTTCCAGTCAGCCATAATCACAATGCGGGTTAATCGTTCCACGGCGGTTTATGCGCGAGAACTCTTAATTATATATAGTCTGGTTTTATAACTCGGGATTACACAGCGCAGCATCCTTCTCAAGCTGTCGCTGCAACTCGTCAATCGAGGCGAAGCGTTGTTCGTCGCGTATCTTCAGCCTGAGGTCCACCTCCAGCGTTTGACCATAGAGGTCGCCGGCAAAGCCAAAGATGTGAGTCTCTAGCAGACGACTCTGCCCATCCACCGAGGGACGTGTGCCTACGTTCGACATAGCGTTGTGGCGTTGGCCATTGAGCCACACGTGCGAGTAGTAAACGCCGTTGTCGACCCCCTCTAACCCTTGTGCGTCGATGTTGGCCGTTGGAAAACCCATCTTGCGACCAAGCTGTGCGCCGTGAATGACTACTCCCCTGACAATCATAGTGTTATATGTTCTGGGTTAGTTTCTGCACCAGCGAGAACTCCGAGAAGAACTCCTTGGCCAGCACTCGCAGCACAGTGTACGAGGGTATGGCGAGCAACATTCCCACAATGCCGGCCATATATCCTGCGAGCAAAATTACCAGAAATACCTCCAACGGATGAGCCTTTACTCGCTCGGAGTAGATGGTGGGTTGTAGCACGAAGTCGTCGAAGCCCTTGATGCAGAAGAGCGTGCCGCAGATAAGCATTGCCGTGTGTGTGGCGGTCATTCCATCGATGGGAGCTACGACACCAATCGAGGCGGCTATGATGCCTCCAATAAGCGGACCGGCGTAGGGTATCACATTAAGCACACCCATCACCAGACCTATGAGCAGGGCGTTGTCGGTCTTCATTCCGAAGACAATCATCGCTATCGATATGATAATCATCAGTATCAGGCTCTCGGTCAGAATACCTGTAAAGTAGCGCGAGAGGAGCTCTGTGATAGAGTCCAGCGCACGTGTTACGTTCTGCTGCAGGCGCTCGGGGAAGAGACCCTTGACCATTGCATAGAACAGGCCATCCTCCTTAAGGAAGAAGAAGGTGATGAAGGCGATCGAAAATGTGGCAATCAGCACCGAGAGGGCTGTGCCTATAATCGAGGTGAAGGTGTTGTTGAGGGTGTTGTAGTTGATGAATTGGCGCACGGTCTCGACAATGGTGTCCGAGAGCGAGAAGTGTGTCTCGGGAAGTGCGAACATACGCTGCAGGTAGGCCTGTGCGTGCGAAATGGGCTCCTCGATGGAGGCCAGCACGGTAGGTATGTCGAGATGTGCAAACTCGTTTATCTTATTGAAGATAAGGGGGATAAAGAGCGAGATGATAGCCATAAATATAGCCATCATCACCACTATGGTGAGCGATGCGGCAGCCCAGCGGGGCATATAGTAGCGACCAATGCGACGTCCCACAAGCCAGTTGACCAACGGACGGCCGATGATGGCCAGCACCGCCGACACAAGGATGTAGATAACCACCGACGAGAAGTACCACACCAGAAACAGTATGGTCGCCGTGAGTATCAATCCAACGCTTACGCGCAGTATGTTTTGCGGTGTGATAGCCATAGCACTCTATTTATTTACGCAAACGTGCAATGGGTGTCTGCGAACCTACCACGGGGTCGCCAATCTCAACGAGCAACTCGCAATCCTTGGGCACGAGCACGTCGATGCGCGAACCAAACTTGATGAAGCCGAATACGTCGTTCTGCTTAACCTTGTCGCCCACCTTGATGTACGACACGATGCGGCGAGCAATAAGACCTGCCACCTGACGGAAGAGCACGTGGTTATTGTCGTCGAGCTTCACTACGGTTGTGGTGCGCTCGTTCTCGGTCGATGACTTGGGATGCCAAGCGATGAGGAAGCGGCCGGGGTGATACTTGTAGTACTCCACCTCGCCACCTACGGGTGACCAGTTCATATGGATGTTGGTTACCGACATAAAGATTGAGATCTGCAGCATATCCTGCTTCATATACTCATCCTCGTATACCACCTCGGTTACCACGACGCGACCGTCGCAGGGCGAGAAGATAAGCTCGGGATCGTGAATCTTCACTCGGCGAGGCTCGCGGAAGAAGGCCACGATGAAGAGCCAGAATGAGAAGAGGATGGCGGCGCTGGTGATTAGCAGGCTAACCTTCGACTCGTGGCTCTGGAAATAGTAAATCATACACCACAAGGCCAAGCAGATGAGGCCCGAAGTGGCTATTATTTTATAACCCTCTTTGTTGATCTTCATATTGTTTATGGTTTAAGGTTAATAAGTTACTCTCTAAAATACAAACGTGTAAACACACGCGTAGACAAATACAAACGGTGCCGACATAATCAGCGCATCGAAGCGGTCCAGCCAGCCTCCGTGGCCGGGGATAAAGTTGCCTGAGTCCTTGATATCAATCGAGCGCTTCATCATCGACTCCACCAAGTCGCCAAACACACCCGAGATGGCGGCAACCAATGCCAAACCAACCCACATAGCAACGCTTGCGCCCAGCACCATAGCAGCCACATAGCCCATTGCCACTGCGCCCAGTAGTCCGCCGAAGAATCCCTCCCACGACTTTTTGGGTGAGATGCGCTCGAACAGGCGATGGCGACCGAGTGTGATGCCAAACAGGTAGGCGAAGACGTCGTTAGCCCAGATGATGAATATGTAGAATATCATTATCCACGGATTCCACTCGCCTGCACCCAGCAACATAGGCACGATGAGCAACATAGCCATAGGCATAGCGACGTACAACGAGCCGAGCATCGATGTGGCGATGTTGGCTATAGGGGTCTTGCTTTGGCGGTAGAGCTCGCAGATGAACATCAGCGGTACAACCAGCATCAGTGCGCTCACCGATGCTACAAGTAGCAATATGCTCGACTGCTCGTATGCCACGTCAAATAGTAGCGAGGCTGAAAGTCCCACGCAGAAGGTCATTGCTCCTGCAAAGAG
This sequence comes from Alistipes sp., assembly GCA_017631035.1. Taxonomy (GTDB): domain Bacteria; phylum Bacteroidota; class Bacteroidia; order Bacteroidales; family Rikenellaceae; genus Alistipes. The sequence continues at coordinate 49,703 of JAGBUB010000037.1, read as the reverse complement.
TCCCAGCGCCTTCAATGGGCTGTAGCCAGCCTTCTCGACAAAGCGGTAGAACTCCCACATTCCGCCAATGGCGATTACGCCCATCAGTGCGATGAAGCTCCACTTCGAGAGCAACATCGAACCCAACACCACGACCAGCATTACTGCTCCGCTGAGCGTGCGGACGATGAAATTTTTTACTTTATCACTCATAAGGTCTCTTCAAAAATTAGTCGGCAACGGTTACTCCCGCAATAGCAGGCTGCAGGGGAGCCTCAGCGGTCACCTCGTCCTTTGCCGTCGATTGTGCCGACTCGCCCAGGATGGGTACAATATCCTCGGCATAGATGGTCTCCTTCTCCAACAGTAGGTCGGCCATTGCATTAATCTTATCGTTGTTGGCCTCGATGATGGCACGGGCACGCTCATAAGCCTCCTCCATAATGCGACGCACCTCGCCGTCAATCTCTACGGCTGTATGCTCGCTGAAGGGCTTGGTGAATGTATCGCGTGTGCCGGCAGCGTCGTAGTAGCTGATAGGGCCAATCTTCTTGCTCATACCATAGTATGCCACCATAGCGTAGGTAATCTTCGTAGCACGCTCCAGGTCGCTCAACGCACCTGCGCCTAGAGTGCCGTAGTTCACCTCCTCGGCAATGCGACCACCGAGCATACCTGCCAGCTTGGCCTCCAGCACCTCGTTGGTGACGTGTACTCGCTCCTCGTCGGGAACCGACCACGTTGCACCAAGGCTGTTGCCTCGGGGTATTACCGTAACCTTCAACACAGGGTCGCAATCCTTGGTAAGCCACATCACCGTAGCGTGGCCAGCCTCGTGGATAGCCGTAGCACGTCGCTCGGCCTCCGACATAGTCTTGTTACGCTTCTCCAATCCGCCCACGATGCGGTCGATGGCAGCCATAAAGTCCTCGCGCTCGACCTGCGACTTGTCGCTTCGTGCAGCGATGAGTGCCGCCTCGTTACATACGTTGGCAATATCTGCTCCCGAGAATCCGGGTGTCTGCTTTGCAAGGAAGCTACGGTCAATGCCCTCGGCGAGCTTGATGTGGCGGAGGTGTACGTTGAAAATCTCCTCACGCTCCTTCACGTCGGGCAGACCTACGTCAATCTGGCGGTCGAAACGACCAGCACGCATCAAAGCCTTATCCAGAATGTCGGCACGGTTTGTTGCCGCCAGCACGATTACACCTGCGTTGGTCTGGAAGCCGTCCATCTCGGTGAGCAACTGGTTCAGAGTGTTCTCACGCTCGTCGTTGCCCGAGAAGCCTGCGTTCTTGCCGCGTGCGCGACCGATGGCGTCGATCTCGTCGATGAAGACGATACAGGGGGCCTTCTGCTTGGCCTGCTCGAACAAATCGCGTACTCGTGAAGCACCCACACCCACGAACATCTCAACGAAGTCCGAACCCGAAATCGAGAGGAAGGGCACATTTGCCTCACCTGCCACAGCCTTTGCCAACAGGGTCTTACCTGTTCCCGGAGGGCCAACCAAAAGCGCACCCTTGGGAATCTTGGCACCCAGCTCACGATATTTGTCGGCCTTGCGCAGGAAATCCACAATCTCCATAATCTCCACCTTGGCCTCCGACAGGCCTGCCACGTCCTTGAACGTAACACGCTTTGCGGGGTTATCCTTGTCGAACTCCTGTGCGCGGGCCTTGCCTACATTCATAATGCCGCCACCTGCGCCACCTGCGCCGCGTGACATACTGCGGATGAAGAAGAACCAGATGCCGATAAGGAACAACCACGGCAGGAAGTTGAGCAGGATGTCGCCCCAGCCGGTCGACTCGTTGAGGTACTCCAGCGTTACGGGGTTATCCTCCAGGCCCGAATCCTCGATGGCCTGCTTCACGTCGCGGTCGAGGATGTCCACCGAACCGATGGTAAAGTTCAGCTGCTCGCCCTGCTCGGGGATATTCTTAAAACGGCTGTTCTCGTCGCCTGCACGGTAGGCCTCGATAGCCTCCTTGGTCAGGTAGACCTGTGCCGTGTTCTTGTTTATGACCTTTATGCGCTCTACCTCGCCCTGGCGAATCATCTGCTCGACAGTGTTCCAATCTCCTGATACGGGCACTGCACGACCTTCGCCAAAGAACGAATAGAGGATGATGGCGGCAACGATGCCTGCCCATATCCACATAAAGTTGAAACGGACGTTGACGTTTATGCTTTTCTTCTTGTTTCTGTTCTGTTTAGCCATAATTATAACTCGTACTCGTACTTCTTAATCGGGGCGTCAGCCCACAACTCCTCTAGCTTGTAAAACTCGCGCAACTCAGTCTGGAAGATATGTACTACTACATCCACATAGTCCATCGCAATCCAAAATGCGTTCTGCTGACCCTCGATGCGCCACAGCTTCTGGCCCAACTTCTCATACACATCTTTCTCGATGCCGTCGGCAATAGCGGCAACCTGCGCCGTAGAGTCGGCGTTGCAGACTACGAAGTGTGAGCAGATGGCTCCATCGAAACCCTCTAGATTCAACGATACAATATCCTTACCTTTTTTGTCCTGAATAGCGGTAACTATAGTCTCAATCAGTTTTTCCATATTAGTTTTCTAAGCTCGCACGGGGCGATTGTTTAACGTTTTCTGTTTTTTATATTATATATAACTCCGCAAAGATATATTTTTTTTACGACACTGCGAAAATTATTTGCCTCTGTTTGCATCTTTACGTCCAAACGAAAAAGTGTGGTTTGTTATTTTGCCACAAACCACACTCTTTTGGACCATATTGTTTCATTACCCTACTTGGCCGCCAACTCCATCTGCATCTTCTCAAGGATAGTGGTCTCAAGTGCATTGATAATTGAATTCTTGACGTATGTGCGACGCACGGCAATGGCTATTCGGCGCGAGGTGGCACTTTTGGCCAGGGTCTTTACCTGACGCTGGCGCGAGGCGGGGATATACTCCAGTGCCATCTCGGGAATGATGGTCATACAGGCCGTGCAATCGACTATTCGCATCAGCGTGTCGAGCGAGCCCGACTCAAAGTAGTAGTGTGCGGGCACGTTGCGTCGTGCCTGGCACAACTCGAGAATCTGGTCACGCATACAGTTTCCCTGACTCAGCAGGATAAGGTCCTTCATATCAATATCTTCGATGCGAATGTTCGAACGCTCGAACAGCGGGTTCGAGGGCGATACATAGGCGAAGAAACGGTCGCTGAAGAGGTCGCGTTCCTGAATGCCCTCGCCGCAGGTTCCGCTCGCTACCAGGGCTGCATCAATCTTGTCGCGACGCAGCGCCTCGATGATATCTCCCGTCACCATTTCGCGTATCTCAAGCTCAACGAGCGGATAGCGTCTTACGAAGTCGGGGATGAACTTGTGCAGCAGGTATGGTGCAATTGTCGGGATCACTCCCAGACGCAACTTTCCTGCTGTTTCGCCCTTGAGCTCGGCCACCGATTCGCGGATGGTGTTGTAGGCCTTCAGGGTCTCCTGCGCCTGCGCTATGACAACGGCTCCCGCCTCGGTCGGGATGACAGGTTTTTTCGAGCGGTCGAGCAGTATTACACCCAGCTCCTCCTCGAGCGATTTTATCTGCATCGAGAGCGATGGCTGCGTAACGAAACAGTTCTCCGATGCGGCCGAGAAACTGCCGCAGTTGGCTACCTCGATAAGGTATTGTAATTGAATGATAGTCATATCGTTATTTGTTTGCTGTTATCTCTATTAAATTGCCTTCGATGTCGCTCACCACAGCCTCATAATAGCCGTCGCCCGTGGTGCGGCACTCGCTCAGGATGGGGTGTCCGTCGGCACGTAATTTTTCCACCAGTGAGTCCACCTCCCAACGCTCGCCAATGCATATGCTCAGGTGCGCCATTCCCTTCTCGTAGCCTCGCCTTTGGGGCTCGATTTCGATGTCGGTGCGGTGCATCAGTTCGATGCGTGACGAGCCGCCGTCGAATGTGAGAAAATAGGCCGAGTAGCCCTTCTTGGGATTGCGGTATATGTCGTTCGAGTGACAGGCAAAATATGTGGTGTAGAATTCCCGCATACTCTCGAGATTGTCGCACCAGATGGCAATGTGGTCTATTCTCATTGTAAATCAGGATTGAATAAGTTCTACAAAAATATAAAAAAAAATTATAGCATCAAACTTTTTTGGCGCATCGGCGATAAATTGCTACATTTGTAGTTAATTTGTACAATAATAGAATATTTAATCGAAAAATCGAAAACAGAAATATGGGAAAAATTATTCTTACGGGCGATCGCCCCACAGGCAAACTCCATCTGGGTCACTATGTTGGCTCGTTGCGCCAGCGTGTTGAGTTGCAGAACTCAGGTCTTTTTGAGAAGATTTTCATTATGATTGCCGATGCACAGGCTCTGACCGATAATGCCGACAATCCCGAGAAGGTGCGCCAGAATATCATCGAGGTGGCACTCGATTACCTCTCTTGCGGTATCGACCCCACCAAGTCGACAATCTTCATTCAGAGTATGGTCCCCGAACTCACCGAGTTGGCGTTCTACTATATGAACCTGGTTACCGTTGCTCGTCTAGAGCGTAACCCGACCGTGAAGACCGAGATCGTTATGCGCGAGTTTGGTAAGTCTATCCCCGTTGGTTTCTACACCTATCCCATCTCGCAGGCATCTGATATCACCGCCTTCCGTGCTACGACCGTTCCCGCAGGTGTGGATCAGGAGCCTATGATTGAGCAGACTCGCGAGATTGTCCACAAGTTCAACTCAGTTTATGGTGAGACTTTGGTTGAGCCCGAGATTTTGCTCCCGTCGAATGCCGCTTGCTTGCGCCTGCCGGGTACCGATGGCAAGGCCAAGATGTCGAAGTCGCTGGGCAACTGCATCTACCTCTCGGATAACTCTGCCGACCTGCGCAAGAAGGTTATGAGTATGTACACCGACCCCAACCACATCCGTATCGAGGATCCGGGTCAGATCGAGGGTAACTGCGTATTTACATACCTCGACGCTTTCTCTCGTCCCGAGCATTTTGCCGAGTTCCTTCCCGACTACGCCTCATTGGACGAGCTCAAGGCTCACTACCAGCGTGGCGGTTTGGGCGATGTGAAGGTTAAGAAGTTCCTCTATGCCGTGCTGGAGCAGATGTTGGAGCCTATCCGCGCTCGCCGCAAGGAGTATGAGCAGGATATCGAGGGCGTGTACGAGATTCTGAAGAAGGGTTGCGCTGTGGCTCGTGCCGAGGCTGCCGAGACCTTGGATATGGTACGCCGTTCGATGAAGATTAACTACTTCGACGATGCCGAGCTCATCCGCCAGCAGTCGGAGATGTATAAGGCAGGCAAGTAGTCTTGCGAACCCACATTGAGGGGAGAGAATTATATGTTCGATAGTACGAAAATAAAACTATTATCCCATCTGCGCGAGATAATCCGCCGCCTCAGTAACCGCCTGAGCGAACGACAGATGCTGGCCGTGCTGGCCATCGTTGTTGGTCTGCTGGCAGGCTTGGGTACTTGTGTGTTCGAGATGTTGTTGCACGGTGTCAAGTCGGCTCTGGTGACCTGGTTCCCGGCCGATAGGGCACAGGTGCTCTACCTCATCTATCCCGCCATTGGTATTGTGCTCGCCACGCTCTTCGTCAAGCGCATCGTGCGCGACGAGATTTCGGAGGGTGTTACGCGTGTGCTCTATGCTATGGCGCGTAAGGATTCTCGCATCGCCAGCCACAACTGCTGGTCATCAATCGTGGGCGGTGCCACCACCATCGGCTTTGGTGGTTCGGTAGGTCCCGAGGCACCCATCGTGCTCACAGGCGCTGCCATTGGCTCGAATGTGGGTAAGTTAGCACGTCTTAACTATAAGCAACTTACGCTGCTTCTGTGCTGTGGTGCGGGTGCGGCCGTGTCGGCTATTTTCAAAGCTCCTATCACGGGTGTGATTTTCGTGCTGGAGATCCTGATGCTCGACATCACCTCGGTCTCTATCTTCCCGCTTTTGCTGGCTTCGGCTACGGCAACCACTACGGCTCTGGTCTTCCGTGGTTTCGACCCGATTATTGCCGTTACGCTTAGCGAGGCAGATGTATTTCTGGTAAATCAGATTCCGCTCTACATCCTGCTGGGTGTATGTTGCGGTCTTATGTCATACTACTTCACCTCGGTGAACTCCATCGTGGCATCGTTCGTCAAGCGCATCGACCAGCAGTATAAGCGCTGGATATTTGCAGGCGTGGTGCTGGGTGTGCTTATCTTTATCTTCCCACCCCTCTATGGCGAGGGTTACGAGGGACTCACGGCCCTTATGCACGGCAATGTGGCGGCTCTGTTCGACAACTCGCTCTTCTTTAAGTTCAGCGCCGTTGAGTGGGTGGCCATTGTCTACGCTACGGCCATTATGTTCTTCAAGGTGGTGGCTATGGCTACCACAAACGCCTCGGGAGGTGTCGGCGGAACGTTTGCTCCGTCGCTCTTCGTTGGTGCCTTTATGGGTGCTATCGTGGCGCTGATATGCAACGCTTTCTTCGATTGGAATGTATCTATTGTCTCGTTCACGCTGGTAGGTATGGCAGGCGTTATGTCGGGCGTTATGAAAGCCCCGCTTACCTCTATCTTCCTTATCGCCGAGCTCTCGAACGGCTATGGTCTGTTCATTCCGCTTATGATTGTGTCGGCGGTGTCGTTTGCCGTCGATTATACACTCGACCGCGACTCCATCTACACCAAGCAGTTGCGTATGCGAGGCGAGTTGCTCACCCACGACAAGGACCAGTCGGCATTTGTCTTTATGCGTCTGGAGGAGTTGATGGAGACCGACTTTGTCCGCATCAAGGAGAATATGACGCTGGGCGATATCGTGCACATCATCTCGTCGGCACGACGCAATATATTCCCCGTTATCGACAACTTTGGCTGCCTGCTGGGCGTGGTGCAGTTGGACGACCTGCGCGAGGATATGTTCAAACCCGAAAGGTGGGGTCGTTCGATTACCTACTATATGATTCAGCCTCCCTATAAGATTTTGCAGCACGAGATGGTGCAGAGTATCCTGCCGCACTTCGAGGAGAATCACACCTGGATGCTCCCCGTGGTGGATAAGAACAACCGCTACCTGGGCTTTATCTCCAAGTCGCGCATCCTGAATGCCTACCGCGAGGCGCTGGTTAAAATTTCACATTAAACGATGACTCAAATCAAGAATATAGTATTCGACTTTGGAGGTGTGCTGGTGGATTGGAATCCCCGCTACCTCTACGATAAGTACTTCGGTGACGAACAGCAGAGCCAGTGGTTTCTGGATAATATCTGCCTCTATTCGTGGAACTTGCAGATGGATGGTGGCAAACCCTTCGCTGAGGGTGTGGCCGAACTGCAGGCCGAGCATCCCGAGTGGGCCGAGGCTATCGGCATCTATCACACCCGCTGGGTGGAGATGATGGGTGGCGAGGTCGAGGGCACCGCCTCGGTATTGCGCCGTCTGAAGCAGAAGGGCTATGGCATCTATGGCCTTACAAACTGGTCGGCCGAGACCTTCCCTCTGATTCGTGATATATATCCCGTCTTCGGCGAGTTCGACGGCATTGTCGTGTCGGGCGAGGAGCATCTGCTCAAACCCAATGCGGCTATCTATCACTGCCTTTTCGAGCGTTACAATCTGCAGCCCGAGGAGTCAATTTTTATCGACGACAATGCCGACAACGTGGCCGCCGCCAAGGCCGTAGGAATGGAGTCGGTACGCTTTGCCGATGCTGTGACACTCGTGCAGCAGCTTGCCGAGTATGGCATTGAGTTATAATCGAATTTTAGGACTCTGCACTCTGGGAGCATAAATAACTGAAAAGAGCATACGGCCCTTGCCCGTGTGCTCTTTTTTTCAATATGCCTCATCTTATTGAGATTTTAATTGGTTACTAAAAGAAAGTTTGTTACTTTTGTAAAGCAATGCTAATCGGCCTCTTGTCATTGGGCAAGAGGGCACCCCGCTACAGGTCGCTCACCTTTTGGTGGCTAATGCTAAGTGGGGAATAATTATAACGCAAAAAATATAGAAAAAATGAGAAAAGAGGATTTTTGTCCCATACGTGATATTTTGGATAAGACGGCCGATAAATGGTCGTTGCTGGTTCTATACCCTCTGCGCGAGAATGAGGTTCTGCGTTTTGGAGAGTTGCAGCGAGCCATCCCCGACATCTCGCAGAAGATGCTCACGCAGACTCTGCGTCGTCTGGAGGAGATGTCGCTCATCTCGCGCGAGGCCTATCCCGAGGTGCCGCCCCGCGTGGAGTATCGCCTTACGCCACTCGGCCACTCGTTTATGGCCAATGTTGAGCCGCTGGTGAGCTGGGCTATCGAGAATCGTAATCGTTGTTTGCGATAAACTCTTAAGAGTTTATGCTTTACAAACGATATTTCTTTGTATATTTGTCGAAATGAAATACTAAAAGATAATGGCAAGACGAAAAAAACAGAATTACCCCTTAATCGAGGCACTGGAGATCACCACTCTGGCAGCCGAGGGCAAGGCTATGGGCCGCTATAACGATCAGGTTGTGTTTGTGCCGATGACCGTGCCGGGCGATGTGGTAGATGTGCAGATACGCAATAAGCGCCGCCGTTTTATGGAGGGTGTTGTGGTGAACTACGTTAAGCGCTCACCCCTGCGCGAGGAGCCCTTCTGCCCCCACTTCGGAGTGTGTGGCGGTTGCAAGTGGCAGAATTTGCCCTACTCGGAGCAGCTTCGCTTTAAGACCGAGCAGGTACGCGACCAGCTTACCCGCATCGGTAAGGTTGCCCTGCCCGAGATTAAGCCCTGCTTGGGTTCTGCCAAGCAGCAGTTCTATCGCAATAAGCTTGAGTTTACATTTGCCGACAAGCGTTGGCTCACATACGAGGAGATTGCCGCTGGTGGCGACATCGAGCGCGCGCCCGCACTTGGTTTCCATATCCCCAACTGCTTCGACAAGGTGTTGGATATCGACACCTGCTACCTGCAGGCCGAGCCGTCGAATTCGATTCGTACTGCGGTAAAGCAGTTCTGTATCGATAATGGCTACTCGTTCCATAACTGCCGCGAGCACGCCGGCCTGATGCGTAATATCATCATCCGCACCGCCTCGACTGGCGAGGTGATGGTTATCGTAATCTTCAACGAGGACGACCAGCCTCGCATCACCGCTCTGCTTGATATGCTGAAGGAGAAATTCCCTCAGATTACCTCGCTCTTCTACGTTGTGAACACCAAGTGGAACGACTCGGTAGGCGATCTGGAGCACATCTGCTACGCAGGCAAGGACCATATCATCGAGCAGATGGAGGGTCTAAAGTTCAAGGTGGGACCCAAGTCGTTCTACCAGACCAACTCCGAGCAGGCCTACGAACTCTATAAGGTCACACGCGAATTTGCCGACCTGAAGGGTGACGAGGTGTTGTACGACCTCTACACCGGTACGGGTACCATCGCCAACTTCTGTGCTCGCCGTGCCAAGAAGGTGGTGGGCGTTGAGTATGTGCCCGAGGCTATCGAGGATGCAAAGGTCAATTCGGCTATCAATGGCATCGAGAATACCTCGTTCTATGCTGGCGATATGAAGGATGTGTTGTCGGACGACTTTGTTGCTCGCAACGGCCATCCCGATGTGATTATCCTCGACCCGCCCCGCGCAGGTGTCGATGAGCGTGTTATCGACGTTATTTTGCGTGCTGCACCCGAGCGTATTGTCTATGTTAGTTGCAACCCCGCCACTCAGGCGCGCGACCTGCAGCTGATGGATGGAATGTATGAGGTGGTGGCTGTGCAGCCTGTCGATATGTTCCCCCATACGCATCACGTCGAGAATGTTGTAAAACTTGTTAAGCGCTAAAGCAAGATATTTGCAGTTTCTGCGTTTTATAATAAAACCATAAACAGAAAGTGCTATGAAAAAGATTTTTATCCTACTCTCGGCTATCGTTATAGCTTTTGTCGCAAATCTGAACTTGGCCGTGGCGCAGAACGTGGAGATGATTCCCACCGTTGCAGTCAATGGCTCGTCGATTATTCGCGTGGTGCCCGACGAGATATACCTCTCCATTACGCTCGACGAGAGCGACACGAAGGGTCGCGTAGCCATCGACGAGCAGCGCCGCAAGATGTTCTCTGCACTTAAAAAGGCGGGTGTCGATAGCGAGAAACAGCTCTTTGTGCAGGATATGTCGAGCTCATATTTTCGTCGCAGCCGTTCGCTGGCAGCTACGCAGTACGAACTAAAGCTCGGCTCGGCCGATGCCGTGCGTAAGGTATTTGAGGCTCTCGACGAGGCGGGCATTACTAATGTTAATGTTACACGCACCTCGCACTCTAACCTTGATGGTCTGCGTAGTGAGGCACGCCAGAAAGCTATGAAGGATGCCCAGCAACGTGCCCGCGAGTTGGCCGAGGCGGTGGGGCAGTCGATAGGTGCTTGCTACGAGATTTCGGACTATACCACCAGCGTGCAACCCGTCTACCGCAAGAATATGCTTATGACAACAGCCCGCTCGATGGATGCGGCTGTGGCCGAGGCGGAGCCCGACGTGCAGTTCGAGCAGATTGAGATTAGCTACACCTTGTCGGCAAAGTTTTACCTAAATACGAAATAAAAACACTCAGATATGAAGATTGCAAGATTAGTTTTTAACCCCATACAGGAGAATACCTACATCGTGTGGGACGATACATTGGAGGCCGCCGTTATCGACGCCGGTAATATGGGCGAGCGTGAGAACGAAGTACTCGATAAGTTCATCGCCGACCGAGGCCTGAAGCCCGTGGTGGCAATCAACACCCACGGCCACTTCGACCACCTGCTGGGCGTGAACCACCTTGTCGAGAAGTATGGCGTTAAGTTTGCCCTCTCGTCAAAGGATGAGTTCCTGCTTAAGAGCGCATCGGTGAGTGCCGAGCTCTTTGGTGTTCGTGCTGGCGACCTGCCCGAGACTATCGACATCGACCTTGATGGCGAGGAGTCAATTAAGTTTGGCGATACCACCCTTAAGATTATCTCTACCCCTGGCCACACCCCTGGCCACGTGGCTCTCTTTGAGCCTGAGGCGGGTGTATTGTTTACGGGCGACACGCTCTTCCGCGAGAGTATCGGCCGCACCGACCTTCCGGGTGGCGACTACTCGTGGATTATGCGCTCGATTATCGATAATATCCTGCCCCTGGGCGACGAGGTGAAGATCTACCCCGGCCACGGCGAGGATAGCACCATCGGCCACGAGTCGATGTATAACCCCTTCGTTGTTGAGGTGCTCAATCAGGAGGTAAACTATAAGAACTAAACCGATGGGACGACTCTTTCATCGCCTGCTCTACTGCCTGCTCTCGCTCGAGGGTTACCTGCGTGTGGTGAGCCGACTCTTCTTCCTTACGCGTAAGCTCGGCTTCGGACGCAAGGGTAGGGCGTTGGAGTATAACTACCACCTGCCGCAGTTGGTCGGAAAGGGCGATGTGGCTATCGACATAGGTGCCAATCTCGGCTACTACACCCGCCCGCTGGCCGATATCGTCGGAGCACAGGGGGCAGTCTATGCCGTTGAGCCTGTGCCTGTAATCTTCTCAGTCTTGGAGCGTAATGTGTGGGGTAGAGAGAATGTGCACCTTATGAACTATGCGCTGGGTGCCGAGGAGTGTGTCGTTGAGATGGCCAACGACTCGGTTGCCGAGGCAGGCTACTTCGGCACGGGGCGTAACTTTGTGAGCGAGGGTGCTCTCTCGGGCAAGGCCATTAAGTTCACAGCACAGATGCGTCGTGGCAGCGAACTGTTTGCCAAACTGGAGCGCATCGATTTTATAAAGTGCGACATCGAGGGCTATGAGCGAGTTGTGATGCCTGAGATGCGAGCCATCATCGAGCGCCATCATCCTACGGTGCTCATTGAAACCGATGGCGAGACCCGTCAGGAGATTGTAAAAATGTTTGCCGATATGGGCTACCGAGCCTATATGTTGCAGGAGGGCAAGGAGGTCAAGCTCGACCAAGAGAGTGATAAGGATATTATTTTTAGATTTGCAACTGCGACCAAAGGTCGCAATCAGGCTTGATAATGAAGGAGAGTTTGAATTACCTCAAGAGAAAAATTAGAACTACATAACCATAGAAACAGTATGAGAATAGATATTATTACCGTTGTACCGGAACTTGTGGAATCACCTCTGCACGAGTCAATCTTGAAGCGTGCGCAAGAGAAGGGATTGGTGGAGATTGTTGTGCATAACCTGCACGACTATGCCCACGACAAGCGCAAGACAACCGACGACTACCCCTTTGGTGGCGAGGCAGGTATGGTGATGAAGTGCGAGCCCGTGTTCGAGCTGATTGAGAAGTTGCAGTCGGAGCGTACATACGACGAGGTTATCTACACCTCGCCCGATGGCATCACCTACAATCAGCACGAGGCCAACCGTCTGTCGATGTGCGAGAATATTATTATTCTCTGCGGCCACTATAAGGGCATCGACTACCGTATCCGCGAGCACCTCATTACTCGCGAGATCTCTATCGGCGACTATGTGCTGACGGGTGGCGAATTGGCGGCCTGCATCATTGCCGACTCGGTCGTAAGACTTCTGCCCGGTGCCATTGGCGACGAGGCTTCGGCGCTGACGGACTGTTTCCAGGATGATCTGCTGGCTCCGCCCGTATATACCCGCCCAGCTGAGTTCCGTGGCTGGCGTGTGCCCGATGTATTGCTGTCGGGTAACTTTGCCGAGATTGAGAAGTGGCAGGAGGAGCAATCCTTCGAGCGCACCAAGCGCCTACGCCCCGATTTGTTGGAGAGAATGAAATAAGAGGCTATGAAATATTACATTATCGCAGGTGAACCCTCGGGCGACCTGCACGGCTCAAACTTAATGAAGGGCTTGCTTAAGGCCGACCCCGAGGCTGAGTTCCGCTTTTGGGGTGGCGATATGATGGCGGCTGTGGGAGGCAAGGAGAACCTTGTCAAGCACTATCGCGAGATGTCGTTCTTCGGCTTCGTGCAGGTGGCCCTCAATATCCGCACCATTCTGGGCCAAATGGGCGACTGTTGTCGCGATATTATGGAGTTCGCCCCCGATGTGGTAATCCTTATTGACTACCCGGGCTTCAACGTAAAGATTGCCAAGTTTGCCCACGGCAAGGGTATTCCCGTACACTACTACATCGCACCCAAGGTGTGGGCGTGGAAGGAGCATAGAGTGAAGGCTCTGAAGAAGTTTGTCGATAAACTATATATCATCTTCCCCTTCGAGAAGGAGTATTTCCGCTCAAAGGGCATCGAGCCGCATTTCGAGGGTAACCCCCTGATGGATGCCATCGCCGAGCGCTGCGCCGCCGCACCCGAGGAGATGCAGTTCCGCAAGGAGAATGGCTTGGATGAAAGACCTATCGTTGCTCTGTTGGCAGGTAGCCGCGTGAGCGAGATTAAGGCTAACCTGCGCTTTATGGCGCAGTTGGCGGAGCGTATGCCCGCAAAGCAGTTTGTGGTGGCAGGCGTGGGATGGATTGCGCGCGAGCAGTATGAGGTCTTCACGAAGGATATGCCCGTGAAGTTTGTCTGCGACAAGACCTACGAATTGTTGCAAATCTCTGAGGCAGCGGTTGTTACGTCGGGCACGGCAACGCTCGAAACAGCTTTGATAGGTATCCCCGAACTGGTTGTTTACGGTATTCCGTGGCTCTATGAGAAGGGTAAGCCTTATCTGTTGAAGATTCCCTTTGTGTCGCTTGTGAACCTTAACCTTAAGCGTGAGGCTGTTCGCGAGATGGTGGTGTATCACCCCTCGGTTGATGAGGCGGAGAAGGAGTTGCGTTCGATCCTTATCGGTGGCGCAAAGCGCGAAAAGATGCTTGCCGACTTTGATGAGTTGCGCTCAATTATTGGCGGCGCAGGAGCGAGTGACAGGTTTGCAGCTGATATTGTCAAGACAATAAAAGCCGTCTAACAAGACTCTTTCGGCATCTGCCTCGTTCTCGAAATCCTCATTTACGCTTGAGTAAACTGGGGACAATGGCGAGCATATATGTAAATGTAAGAAAAGAAAAATTTAAGAAACAATGAAGATAATCTGTATAGGTCGCAACTATGCCGACCACGCCAAGGAGCTCAACGATGGTGCCGAAATACCTAAGGAGCCGCTCTTTTTCCTTAAGCCCGACACGGCTCTGTTGCGAAACAACGACCCGTTTTATGTTCCCTCGTTCTCAAATGAGGTGCATTATGAGTGCGAGTTGGTGGTAAAGATCAACCGTTTGGCAAAGTGCATTGACGAGCGTTTTGCTTCGCGTTGCTACGATGAGGTGGGTCTTGGTATCGACTTCACGGCTCGTGACCTGCAGCGTGAGGCCATCGCAAAGGGGCTGCCGTGGGAGCTATGCAAAGGCTTCGACCACTCGGCGGCGCTCTCGCCCGAGTTTGTGCCTTTGGCAGAGCTGGGTGGCGATGTGCAGAACCTTGAGTTCGAGATGGAACTTAATGGCGAGGTGCGCCAGCGCGGACTGACCAAAGAGATGCTCTTCTCGGTGGATAAAATCATCGCCCACGTATCGAAATATATGACGCTAAAGATTGGTGACATTATCTATACTGGCACTCCCGTAGGTGTCGGCCCCGTGAAGGCGGGCGATAATATCAAGGCAAGAATTGGCGGACGTACGTTGTTGGATTTTGATGTGAGATAATATGTTATTACACGATAAACTAAAGGAGTACCGACTCATTCTCGCTTCGCAGTCACCACGCCGCCGACAACTCCTATCTGATGCGGGCATCGAGTTCGAACTTGCCCCACGCTTCGAGTGCGAGGAGTCGTTTCCCGACACTATGCCTGCCCACGAGGTGGCCGAGTACCTCTCTCGCCTAAAGAGCGAGGCCTATCCTGAGCCGCTGGGCGAGCGCGATATTCTGCTTACGGCCGACACGGTTGTTATTGCCCACTCGCGCATCCTCGGTAAACCAGCCGATAGGGCGGAGGCCATAGCAATGATTTCGATGTTGTCGGGTAGCGAACACGATGTGGTTACGGGCGTTACACTCCGCACAGCCACACGCACGCATAGCTTCTCGGTAAAGTCGAAGGTGCGTTTCCGTAGTCTGGACGAGGAGGAGATTGCCTATTATGTCGATACCTATCGCCCCTACGACAAGGCTGGTGCGTATGGTATTCAGGAGTGGATTGGCTATGTCGGCATCGAGGGTATCGACGGCTCGTTCTACAACGTGATGGGTTTGCCCGTGCAACGACTCTACTGCTACTTGAAGGAGATGGTGTAGTCCGCTATACCGCAAAAAAGGCTGCGAACTAATGTTTGCAGCCTTTTTTTGTATAGAAAAAACTCTCTTTACTCGAATTTTGCAGAGCGGAGCACAACACGCACCGACTCGGGGTTTACCTGGCGGATGATGTGCTGCTGGCCGTGTACGTAGCGGTCGTAGAGCTCCGAGTTGTAGTTGCGGATTGTGAGCAGGCCCACATCCTCGGTCTTCTCAACCATAAAGTTCTCCTCCTCGAGAGCCTTAATCAGCTCGTCGATATGCCAAGAGGCGTCGACACAAAGACCCAAATCTACTGCAGAGTTGTTGATAAGGTGAGTCTTGATGCGGTAAGAGTCCAGAAGCGAGAAAATCTCACCGAACTGCTCCTCCATAACGAATGAGAAGTCCTTCGAGCGGATGATCAAGAGCACCTGGTTGGGTTTGTAAATCATAATGGGGATATTGACACGCTCAGCCTCGCCATTGATTACGGTGCCGGGCTTTGTCTTGTCGCCAAAGGGACGTACATACAAAGGTATGTTCTTGTTCTGCAGGGGCTTGATGGTCTTGGGGTGGATAATCTGTGCACCGCTGTAAGCGAGCTCGATGGTGTCGAGGTAGTTCAGCGCGTCGATCTTCACTGCGTCCTTGAAAATCTTGGGATCGGCATTCAATACACCCTCCACATCCTTCCATACCGACATCGACTCTGCCGAGAGGATGTTAGCCACAACGGCAGCCGAGTAGTCTGAGCCCTCGCGACCCAGAGTGGTGGTTGTGCCGTCGGGAGCACCACCGATAAAGCCCTGACCTACGAATACACCTACACCGGTGTTCTCGATAGCTGCACGCAGACGGTGCTTCGAGGCCTTGATATCCACGTTGGCATCCTTGTGGCGCTGGTTGGTGAGCAGTGTTGTACGCATATCAATCCAGCGGTTACGCATACCGATGTGGTTGAGATATTTCGATATGATTGTTGTCGATATCAACTCGCCATATGCAACGATGGTGTCGTACCACAGCTCGGCATCGGCCGAACGATATACGATGTCGTTGACGATGTTACGCAACTGACCAAACAGCAGCGTCACCTCGTTGATGTTTGTAGGCTCGCCCCACAGGTTGTCGATGATCTCAGCGTGGTATGCCTGAATCTGTTTTATCTCCTCGTTAGCCTCCTCTTTACGGCCATTCTGCATATGGGTAAAGACACGCTCAAGGGCATTTGTGGTCTTGCCCATTGCTGAAACGATGATAAAAAGATCCTGCTCACCCTCAACGATGTGAGCCAAATTACGCACTCCATCGGCTGTTCGCACCGAGGCTCCTCCAAACTTGTAAACTTTCATATTCTACTCTCTAAAATTGCATAATAGGCTGCAAAGATAGAAATTTTTGTCATTACGCCCCTTTTTTTACGCATATTTTGTTATCTTTGGTGGGTAAATGTGGCATAAATATGCCCCGATGGTGATTATAGCCATATTTTAGAGCGGTTAAACACACAAAAAAACAATAATCTAATGAAAAAACTACTTACTCTTTTGGTATGCGTGGGCGCTGCCTTCACGCTTCAGGCACAGGAGATTTCGATGGGCGGTGGCGGCCTCGAGAATCCCACAATCAATCCCGACAACTCGGTGACATTTACATTCAATGCCCCCAACGTGGCAACCATCGAAATCGATGGCGAGTTCTTGCCCGCACGCGAGATTCGCACACAACAGGGCACTCGCACAACAACCCGCACCCCGCTTGCCAAGAGCGCCGAGGGCGTGTTTACACTCACTACACCTCCTCTGGAGTCAGATTTTTACACCTACAACCTCTATATGGATGGTGTTCGCGTGGTGGATCCCAACAACGTCTATCAGAATCGTGACGTGGCCAACCTGATTAACTACTTCATCATCGGTGGTGGTCACGGCGACAACTTCGATGTGCAGGACGTACCTCACGGCAACGTATCGAAGGTGTGGTATCCCTCGCCTCGTGCCAAGATGGCACAGCGTCGTATGAGCGTCTATACTCCCGCTGGCTACAACCCTGCCGACCGTCGTACAAAGTACCCCGTGCTCTACATTATGCACGGCATTGGCGGCGACGAGAACGCTTGGATCGATGGCGGTCGCGTGCCTCAGGTGCTTGACAACCTCATCGCTTCGGGTGCAGCCGAGAAGATGATTGTCGTTGTGACCAACTCAAATATGAGCCAGCAGGCATCGCCCGGTGATGCCCCCGCAAGCCGTCATCGTCCCCAGCTGATGGTGCCGGGCAATATGGATGGTCAGTTCGAGGAGAGTTTCCTCGATGTAGTGGAGTTCATCGAGAGCAACTACAATGTATATAAGGACAAGGCTCACCGCGCGTTGGCAGGTCTGTCGATGGGTGGTTTCCACACCGTTTACATCTCGGCCAACTATCCCGATTTGTTCGACTATGTATGTCCTCTTTCGGCAGCTTTGGTTGCTCCGCAGGGTGGCCGCGACAGCTACATCTACAAGGATCTGGATGCCAAGTTGGCCGTTCAGTTCAAGAAGGCTCCCAAGCTCTACTGGATTGCTTGCGGTAAGGACGACTTCCTGGTAAACAACAACAAGGAGTTTATGAAGAAGATGGACGAGAAGGGCTACAAGTATGAGTACGTCGAGACCGACGGTGGTCACACTTGGAAGAACTGGCGTAACTACCTCACTATGTTCGTTCCCCGCCTCTTCAAATAGGCTTTGTTAAGGGGCCTTCGGGCTCCATCGTATAACGACAGATGATTTATAGATTTGATATATTGGCCTCGTCAAACGACGAGGCCGCTTTGCCCCTCTATGTCGAGGGTGATGTTATCGTTGCCGAGCAGCAGACCGCAGGTCGTGGTCAGCGAGGCCACAGTTGGGAGAGTGGAGTGGGAAAAAACCTTACACTCTCGGCTCTGTTCGAGCCCACGTTCCTAAACCCTTCATCACAGTTCCTTTTGTCGGAGGCTGTGGCGTTGGGCGTAAAGGATATGCTTGCAACATACGGCATCGAGGCCAAGATAAAGTGGACCAACGACATATATGTGGGCGATAAGAAACTTGCAGGCATACTTATCGAGCACAAATTGCAAGGCTCGGGCATTGCTCGCACCATAGCAGGCATCGGGTTGAATGTCAACCAGACCGAGTTTTCGGCCCAGTTGCCAAACCCCGTGTCAATGGCGCAGGTGGCGGGCCGTGAGTTCGACCGCGACGAGGTGCTGGAGCGTCTGCTCAAGGCCCTTATGCAGCGCTACGAGCAACTGCGTGGAGACGATGGCCAGACGTTGCAAAAGGATTATCATCTCTCGCTCTATCGTCTTGATAGCCAGCATTGCTACGCCCTGCCCGATGGCACCCGTTTTCGTGGTACGATAAGGGGTGTGGCCGAGTCGGGAGCGCTGGCCGTCGAGGATGAGCAGGGCGCGCTGCATCACTACCTATTCAAGGAGGTGGAGTTTGTCATCGCTCAAGGGTAGATTGCGGGCCGAGCGGTGTTTGTAAAGATAATGTTATTTTTTCGCCCAAGTGGATGAAAAATGTTCAAAAAAATGCATTGTCATAAAGAAATAACCGCTATCTTTGTGTTAGTTAAAATGCTTTATTGTCACCGTAGGTGTGGCAACGGGCAAACAGTTACCGATTAAGGATTATTAAACCAATAAAGTTATGAACATTCCTTCTGAATTGAAGTATTCGAACGACCACGAGTGGTGTCGTGTCGAGGGCGAGTTCGCCTATGTAGGTATTACCGATTTCGCACAGAGCCAGTTGGGCGATATCGTATTCGTTGACGTTCCCACCGTGGGCGAGACTTTGGCCGCAGGTGAGGTGTTTGGCTCTATCGAGGCCGTTAAGACCGTTAGCGATGCTTTCATCCCCGTTGGTGGTGAGGTTGTTGAGTTCAACGACGCCGTTGATGCCGATCCCGCATTGGTAAACTCTGATCCCTATGGCGAGGGCTGGATGATCAAGGTTAAGATGTCGAATCCTGCCGACTACGACGCTCTTTTGAGCCCCGAGGCTTACGCCGAGCTCATTGGCTAATGTAAGATTATTCAAACCATATAACAAAGTAAAAAACAATTATGTCAAAAGTAACAGTTATCGGCGCCGGTATGGTTGGCGCTACTTGTGCTAACGTATTGGCTGCTCGCAACGTAGCTGATGAGGTAGTGCTTATCGACATCAAGGAGGGCCTCTCTGAGGGTAAGATGCTCGATATGTATCAGGCTGCTGCAACCACCGACTCTAAGGTGAAGATGGTTGGCTGCACCAACGACTACAAGAAGACCGCAAACTCTGACGTTGTGGTTGTAACCTCAGGTATTCCCCGTAAGCCGGGTATGACTCGTGAGGAGTTGATTGGTACCAACGCTAACATCGTTAAGAGCGTAGTATCACAGGCATTGGCACACTCACCTCGTGCTATCTTCGTTATCGTATCTAATCCTATGGATACAATGGCGTACCTTACATTGAAGTCTACAGGTCTTCCCAAGAACCGCGTAATCGGTATGGGTGGTGCTTTGGATTCTTCACGTTTCCGTTGCTACTTGGCTAAGGCTGCCAACGCTAACATCCACGATGTTGACGGTATGGTAATCGGTGGTCACGGCGATACAACTATGATTCCTTTGACTTCAAAGGCTACTATCAAGGGTGTTCCTGCATCGCAGTTCCTTTCAAAGAAGAAGCTCCAGCAGGTTGCTGCCGACACTATGGTAGGTGGTGCAACTCTTACTGGCCTTCTTGGCACATCAGCTTGGTATGCTCCCGGCGCAGCTGCAGCATCTGTAGTTGAGTCAGTATTGGGCGACCAGAAGCGTATTATCCCTTGCAGCTGCTATCTCGAGGGTGAGTACGGCCAGAGCGACATTATGATCGGCGTTCCCGCTGTTATCGGTCGCAAGGGTATCGAGAAGATCGTTAAGATTGACCTTAACAAGGAGGAGCAGGCTCAGTTCGAGGCTTCTGCTGCTGCCGTTCGCAAGGTAAATCAGATTTTGGTTGATACCAACGCTATCTAATCTAACTGATAGCAAACAAAAAAAGAAAAAAATAATTGGGTAGGAAGTTCCTCGCCGCAAGGCGGGGAACTTTTTTTGTGCGCGTGTGGAATGCAAATGGGTGGCGCAAGTCGGGCGATGCATAAAAAGTGTAGAAAATATACATATATTTAAAAAATATCGTTTATTTTTGTAGTTTCTCAAGCTATTTTGAGACTATTACATAAAGAGTTACTATGGAGGAGAAGGATAATAAGAAGATTAAATATAAGAATCCCTTTGTCGACGAGAGTGCCTTCGAGGGCGATGAGGGTCCAAAGCCCAGCGAGGACGAGGTGCTTATGGAGGAGGCCAAGCAGCACACCGAGATAAAGGTTGTCAAGACCTATATGGCTTTGGGTATGGTCGTCGGCCTTGCCTTGGGTGCGGTGGTTGGCTCGATTGTGGGCAAACTGAATTTCTGTATGGGCATAGGTATGCTCATCGGCCTGTTGGTGGGTACCTGCATCCATAAGAAACCTGCCCAGGAGCAGGAATAATGTGAAACAAAAATGCAAACAAATATAAAGAATATGAGAAAATTTATGCTTTTGGTCATCGCCGCCATTATGGGCGTGACCTTCGCAGCACAGGCACAGATGGATGTGCAGCAGCAG
The DNA here is from genome assembly GCA_017631035.1 of Alistipes sp. Classification (GTDB taxonomy): domain Bacteria; phylum Bacteroidota; class Bacteroidia; order Bacteroidales; family Rikenellaceae; genus Alistipes. Next base: position 28,816 of record JAGBUB010000037.1, on the reverse strand, counting down.
TTGCCTGCTGATCCCGCAGTGCGTAAGGGTGTGCTCGAAAACGGACTTACTTACTACATTCGCCACAACGAGAAGCCAAAGGGTATGGCCGAGTTCTATATCCTGCACGACGTGGGTGCTATTCAGGAGGGTGACAACCAGCAGGGTTTGGCTCACTTCCTCGAGCATATGGCATTCAACGGTACGCAGACCTATCCCGGCAAGTCACTCATCGAGTACTTGGAGAAGATTGGTGTTAAGTTTGGCGCCAACCTCAATGCAGGTACTTCGTGGGACTACACTCAGTACTATATGACCGACGTGCCCGTGGCACGCGAGAGCGTTGTGGACTCTACTCTTATGATTCTGCACGACTGGTCGCACTTCATCACACTCGACCCCAAGGAGATTGACTCTGAGCGTGGCGTTATCAAGGAGGAGTTGCGTACTCGCGACGGCGCACAGTGGCGTTCGCAGATTGCTATGATTAAGGCTATCGGTAAGGGTACGCTCTACGAGCACCGTAACCTCATCGGTTATTTGGAGGGTTTGGAGGGCTTCACCTATGACGACCTTCGTGCATTCTACGACAAGTGGTATCGCCCCGACTATCAGGCTGTGGTAGTTGTTGGTGATGTTGATGTTGATAAGGTTGAGCAGAAGATTAAGACCATTATGGCCGACATCCCCGCCCCTGCAGCCAACGCTGCGCAGAAGGATGTAATCGTTGTGCCCGATAACGACGAGCCCATCGTGAGTGTCTTTGCTGATCCCGAGATGCAGCAGTCTAGCCTGATGATTATGTACAAGTCGCAGGCTATGCCCAAGGAGATGAACAACACGCTGATGTATGAGTTGACCAACATCCTCAAGTCTTATATCACCGAGATGATCAACGAGCGTCTCTCTGACATCGCTCGCAAGCCCGATGCTCCCTTCCTTCAGGCTGTATTCGAGCCCGCCTCATCGTTTGGCATCATCCCCACATTGGAGGTATCTGTTGGTCAGGTTGTAACTCAGGACGGTAAGATTATGGAGGGTTACAAGGCCCTTCTTACCGAGATGGAGCGTATGCGTCGCCACGGTTTCACCGAGGGTGAGTGGGAGCGTGCCAAGAATAATATCCTTGCCGATATCGAGCTGGGCTACAACAGCCGCGAGGACCGTCGCCACTCATATTTTGCAAACCGTTATATCGACAACTTCCGCATGGGTACACCCATCTACGACTTCGAGACCGAGTACCAGTTGGATAAGCAGCTCGTGGAGATGATCTCATGCGAGATGGTCAATGCTACCGTTAAGCAGATGTACGAGCCCTTGAAGAATGTTGTTATCGTGGCTAACTCACCCGTTAAGGATGGCGTTGTTGTCCCCACCGAGGCTGAGCTTGTTGGCGCACTGAAGGCTGCCGTGGCTGCCGATGTTGAGCCTTTCAAGGATAACGTGGTTAAGGAGCCTCTGATCTCTGACGAGAGCACACTGAAGGGCTCAAAGGTGGTAAAGAGTGTAAAGGATGAGTCTCTCGGCTTTACGGAGTGGACCCTGGCAAATGGTATTAAGGTTGTTATCAAGCAGACCCCCTACCAGGCCGACAACATCGGCGTTGAGGCTATCTCTGACGGTGGTGCGGCTGTGTTCTCTGACGCAGAGTACTACTCGGCTCAGATGCTGGGCGGTGTGATGTCAATGTCGGGTATCTCGAAGTTCTCAGCATCGGATCTTCGCAAGCAGCTCTCGGGTAAGACCGCGAGTGCAGGCCTTGGCGTAAGTGCCTACGAGCACGTCGTAACGGCTTCTGCAGCGCTGAAGGATGTGGAGACTATGTTCCAGCTTCTGTACTTGCAGTTCACCGCTCCTCGCTTCTCGGAGGATGACTTCACTACGCTGATGAACCGCTACAACTCGATGCTGGCTAACCAGACCTCAAATCCCGACTTCATCTTCTCACAGAATGTTCAGAAGTCACTATATAACGACAACTATCGTCGTCAGCAGCTCACTCCCGAGCTTCTGCAGACAATCAAGTTCGAGCATATGCCCGCTATCCACCAGCGCCTCTACTCTAACGCTGCCGACTTCCGCTTTACCTTCATCGGTAACATGAGCGAGGAGCAGCTCAAGCCCTATGTGGAGAAGTATATCGGTTCGCTGCCCACGGCTAAAAAGCCCAGCAATGTATATACCGACGACAATGTGGATTACGCTAAGGGTGGTGTAGTGAACGACTTCCGCACCAAGATGGAGCAACCCAAGGTATCGGTATTATTCGCTTATACGGGCGATATGGCTGTGACGATGAAGAATAAGTTGATTGCAACATACCTCACTACGGCTCTCGATAACCGTTACCTGAAGTCAATCCGCGAGGAGAAGGGTGGAACGTACGGCGTAGGTGTCAGCGCAGCACTTATCCCTCGCACCAAGCAGTATGCTTTGCAGGTTCAGTTCGACACTAACGATCAGATGGCCGATGAGTTGATGGCTATCGTTGTAGCCGAGTTGGAGAAGATTGCCAAGGAGGGTCCTCTGAAGGAGGATATGGATAAGACTCGCGAGTACGAGAACAAGAACTACACGAAGTCTATCGAGCAGAACTCATGGTGGTCAAATGCTATCCTCTATAAGTATAGATATGGCATCGACTACGTTAAGGAGTACCTCGACGCAGTGAACAGCGTTACGGCTGCCGATGTTCAGGCTCTGGCACAGCAGATCCTCAAGGATGGTAACCTTGTAAAGGTTGTAATGCGCCCCGAGAAATAATAAGTCTCGATGGAGAATGATAAGCACGCTTTCGGGCGTGCTTTTTTTGTGCAATAAAAAAGGCTGGCAAACTCTTTAGATTTGTCAGCCTCTATTTTGCTATGGCCTGAGCCTTTTCTGTTTCGATTTTTTCGATAGTGCGTGTGATGTAGTTTTGTATATCCTCGCGCAGTTTGCCGTAGAGTGGGCACGAAGTGTAGTTCTCGTTGTCGAGCAACACGTCGCGTATCGAACGCAGCGAGTTCATATAGTTGCTCATCTCGTTCTTGAGATGCACACCCTGTATGTTGGAGGCGTTTATCTTCGCTACCGACATCGTACGCAACTTCTCGCATACGGAGTTCAATATCGGCATCACCACATTGTCCATCAGCGTGTGACCGTGCATAAACAGATAGGTATTCTCGGGCTCGACACCCTTGCTGCGCAGATACTCGGCAAATGGTCCCATATGTGCATTCATATCGGGGTGCTCATCCTCCAGACGTCGTAGCTTGCGCTGCACCTGTCGTTCCAGCCACGCCAGCGTGTCGGCGCCGTTACGCTCCACCTCGAGATAACCCAACCTTACAGTATTCTTAAACTCTGCCAGCGGGAAGACCGATTCGTGGGAGAGTTGGGCCGAGTAGGCATACCACAAAAATATGGGATAGATAGTACGCGAGTAGCAGGCCATAAATCCTTCAAAGTCGAATATGTGGCTGTCGTTCTTGGTAGCCTTCACACATACGTTGTGCAGCGATGGAGCATAGCACAGATAGTTCTCCGTAGCGTATGTGTAGGTGTGGAACATATAGCGAGCCTCGCTTATCATACGAGCCGTTTCGGTGTGTGTGCCGAATAGATAGTCGAAGTCGGAGTCGACGCAGAGCAACATCTCGTCGCTCGACTGCGGAATCATCGAGAGCAGCACTTTCTTGCCCTTGGGCAGGTCCTCGCGCGTAGGAACCGATATTTCGAAACGCAGATAGGGGTTGTCGAAGTGGTCGAATATACCGCGCCAGAAGGCTACATCCTCATAACCCTCGACAAAGACTCTGACCACACGTCGTCCATCGTCCATAGGTTTGGGCAGACAACACGCCTGCACCCTGCTGCGACTCAGGGTATCCTCGTATTTGAGTTTCTCGATGGTTGTTCGTCTCATTTTGCGGTAGAAATGGTGCGTTACACACTCTGTTTGCGCACACCCCTTGCTGGGCGTGCCGCCAGACACAACCAAATGTAGTAATTATTTCTCAGATAACAAAATCTCAGCGATGTAATGCGACAATTTCAACATCATATATCGCCCTGCGAGCCACGTTTACACCATCAGGAATGCCAAGTAGCAGGCCACGGTGCAGAGTGCAAGCAGTGCCTTCAGCCAAATCGGGCGCACGCGAATAAGTAGGTAGATAAGTGCCGAGGCCAGTGTGCCGAAGATGGTGAGGTTGATTACCTTGCTATCGCCAAAGTGGTAAACTGAGCCACCGTTGTAAAGCACATCGGCAACGGCCAGTACGAAGTAGTTGAAGACGTTGCTACCAGCGATGTTACCGAAGGCAATGTCGAAATTACGCATACGGAAGAGCGAGATGGTCGATGTAACCTCAGGCAGCGATGTGGCTACGCCAAGGAACAGGGCGCCGGCAAGTCCCGAGCCGAGGTTAAGGCTTGTTGCGATGTCGTCGGTAACGTATGTAAGAATTACGCTTGCCACGATAATACCCAGGCTGGCCAGCACAAAACGCACCACAATGGTACGCAACGATAGCGTTACCTCGTCGCCATCCTTCTCGTCGTCCTCCGAGCCGTTGTCGCCCGCCAGAAAACGCACCGAGAGAGCGTACAACACAAATACGATGACAGATGTAATGCTTACAAAGAACCACGGGCTATCGGTCGAGCCGAGGATGATATTATTGCCGCCCATCAGTTTCCAGTTGAGTATCGTAGCCAGATACATCGACATCAACAGCAACATCACGTAGCGGTGGCTTCTAGCAAGTTTGGCGGCTGTGAAGCCCTTGATAAATATAAGAATCACCACGGCCAGCATACCGAAGTTGAAGAGGTTGCTGCCTAATATATTACCAATGCATAGCGACGGGTTGTCGATGAGAATCGTAGCCGATATGCTGGTGAAGAGTTCGGGAAGTGATGTGATGGCCGAGAGAAGTACTCCGCCCAGAAAGGCACCCGAGAGGCGTGTCGAGCGGTCAATCATATCGATGTAGCGCGATGCCAGAATCGAGAACCACACAACGGCCGTTACGGTGATTAGGTAGATAACGTATAACATAAATGTGAATTAGTAATTCGGTTTAGTTCAGGGCCTCCATTGCTCGCGTTGGCGAGGCATCGAGACGGATGGCTATGAAGAGCAGAATGGTGAAGGCAATCATCGAAGAGCCTCCATAGCTGATAAATGGCAACGGAATACCCATCACGGGGATGAGTCCGATGGTCATACCCAGATTTACCATAGCGTGAAAGAGCAGAATGGAAGCCACCGAGTAGCAATATATTCGGCTGAAGGGCTCCTGCTGTCGTTCGCCCATCTTCATCAGACGCAAAATCAACGAGCATAGCAGAGCCAGCACTACCATCGAGCCCACAAATCCCCACTCCTCGCCTGCGGTGCAGAAGATGAAGTCGGTGTGCTTCTCAGGTACAAAGTATTTCGACTGCGTACCCTGCATAAAACCCTTGCCAATGAGGCCACCCGAGCCAATGGCAATCTTCGACTGGTTTACATTGTAGTCGATGCCTGCGGGGTCGTTGATAATTCCCAGGAAACTCAAAATACGCTCCTTCTGGTGGGGCTGCAGCACCGACTCGAAAATCACATCGGCCGTAGGCACGAAGATTACCGAAGCGATAAAGAATCCCAGGGTAAGGAATATGCTCTTTATGTTTTTGCTCACAGCGTATATTGCAGCTGCCACAACACCCACCGCCACGGCAATGATGAGCGACTGATAACCCGTCAGCGCACTATCGAGCAGAGTGGCCGATACGCCATAAAGGATGACGGCCAGCATAATGATGCTCGCCAAAAATGTTATGTGCAGACGCCACGCGCGACCCATCATCATCGCATTCGAGATGGTGAATATCAGCACCAGCACGCATAACAGAGCCATCGGTGTGAAGAGGAACGAGAAGAGGAAGAGCGTCGCCACCATAATGATGGGTATACACAGCCACTTGTTCAATCCCTCGCGATAGAGCACCAGAATAAACGAACTCAACACTACGCCCGAGCCCGTGTCGTTCTGCATCAGTATGATGGCAAAGGGCAGGAGTATAATCGTTGCCACTCGCACCAAATCGCCAATACGGTTGATGGAGAAGGTGTAGTTACTCATAATGCGTGCCACGGCCAGAGCTGTTGCAATCTTCGCAAACTCGGCCGGCTGTATTCTTACAGGGCCCACCTCATACCAAGCCTTGGCACCATTGGTTGTGGGGGCTATGGCCTCGGGCGTAAAGATAGTTCCGGCGGTAAAAATCAGCGCTATGGCAAAGGCATAGTAGGCGTACATATGATAGTAACGTGAGTCGAGCAGCAGGATGAAGATTCCCACAACGCAGGCCACGCCAGCCCACATAGCTTGCTTGACGTGATTCTGGCTAAAGCTCAGAAAGCTTTCGGCATCGTTATAACCAGCCGAGGCCACGCACACCAAACCCACCATCACCAGCAGCAGGTAGAGGATGATGGCCACGCGGTCGATACCACCGAAGAGCGATATGTTGTTTCTGCTTTGAATCATTACTCTTTAATTCTATAACGTTCGGGCAATCTGTAGGGCAGGTTCTTGACACTTGTCACCAGCTCGGGGCGGGTGATGGTGTCGGTCAGGTATAACTCCTCGATAAGGCTGGCGATAGGCAATGCGGCGCTGGCACCAAAACCTCCGTGCTCGACATACACCGAGATGGCAATCTTGGGATTATCCTTCGGAGCAAACGAGAGGAAGGTCGAGTGGTCCTGTCCTGCAGGGTTCTGTGCCGTACCTGTCTTACCGCACACGTCCCAGCCGGGCAGATAGGCTCGCGATGATGTACCCGCTCCGGGCACATTCACACCTCGCCACATACCCTCGATGATGGGCTCGAAGTGTTTGGCGTCGACCTTGGTGTACTGACGCTCGTAGAAACGTCTGTCGAGCGAGTCCTGACCCTCGATGGCCTTCACGATGTGAGGGATGTAGTAGTAGCCACGGTTGGCCACAATTGCTGCAAGGTTTGCCATCTGCAGAGGGGTACAACCCAACTCACCCTGACCAATCGAGAGTGAGATTACAGTGTGCGAATTCCACGAGCCACGATAGCGTTTGTCGTAGAGTTCGCTCGTAGGCACCAGACCCGACTTCTCGTCAAGGAAGTCGGAGTCGAGCTTACGGCCAAAGCCGAAGCTGCGCACATAGTCGGCCCAGTGGTCGAGGCCCTCCTTTACGTTGTCGAACTTGCGGTTTTCGATTATGTTGCGGAACACATAGCAGAAGTAGGCGTTGCACGACTGTGCCACAGCGTTGCGCAGGTCGAGCGGTGAGGCGTGGGCGTGACATCCCATTCGCACCTTACCCCAGTTGTAACCGTTGTGGCAGGGGTAGGCGTTATCGGGCGACAGCGTACCCTCCTGCAGGCCGATAAGTCCCTGCACCAGCTTGAAGGTCGAGCCCGGCGGGTAGAGCGACTGCACAGCACGATTAAACATCGGCTTCTGCGGGTTGTTCAACATCTTCATATAGTTGTTGCCTCGCTGACGACCCACCATATCGTCGGGGTCGAAGGTAGGAGCCGAGGCCATAACCAAAATCTCACCTGTCGATGGCTCGATGGCCACCACAGCACCCATCTTACCCTCGAGCAGCTCCTCGGCAAACGACTGCAGACGAGCGTCGATAGTAGAGGTGATACGCAGACCTGGGGTGGGCAGGGTGTCGTACATACCATCCATATATGAACCCTTGATTGCTCCGTAGCGGTCGCGCTCGAGCACCATCACACCGTCGTCGCCGCGCAGGTAATGCTCGTAGGCACGCTCCACACCGCTCTTGCCGATGTAGTCGCCCTGACGATATTCGCCCTCGCCCTGCTTAATCTCATTTTCGGTCACCTCACCCAGGTTGCCTAGCAGGTTGCCTCCAATCTTTAGGGGGTATTGGCGTGCGGTACGTTGTACGGTATAGAAACCGGGGAAACTATGCTCGTCGAAACGCAGTTTGGCTTCCTTGGTTACATAGTTTATAATACGATAGGGTGCTCGCGGATTCATACGAGCGTTATTCAGATGGCGTATGAGTTGCTCTCGGCCAAGCTCGAGCAGGGTGCAAAGACGTGTGGTGTCGAAGCCCGCCTTGGGAATGTCGCGATAGGTGACCATCAGGTCGTAGCACTCCATACTCTGCACCAGGAACTCGCCGTGGCGGTCAACCACCTCGCCACGCGGAGCATACTGCACCTCGTAGTTAAGCACATTGCCTGCCGCCATACTCTTGTAGCGGGTGTCGATTAACTGAAAATAACCAATACGGCACGCCAGTACCGCAAAGATGAATAGCACGATAAAGCGGAGTATCGTGCGTCGCGTGTATACATCGTTGTCGGCCATAGCTACTTAATGATTATTTTCTCGATGAATAGTTTTACGATGTACCAAATCAGCACGGCCGATGTGGTGCAGCTCACAAGCAGGCGCAAGAGTGTGTGATGCAGGTTGCTCAGCGAAATGGAGTCGAGCATAAAGAATATCACACCGTGCAGCAATGTAGCCAGCAGAATATACCAGCGCAGGTTCTTTGGCTGCAGACGATGCAATGCAAGCATACTCTCGTCGGCCGATGTGCGGTGGCCGATGGCGGCGCTAAGAAGTGCCGGACGCAAGAATCCTACGGCTGTAGCCGCGATGACATTCAGTCCACCTGTGCCTGTGAGCAGGTCGATGGTTAAACCCATCAACGTGGCCAGCAGCATAACCCAGATGTGCTTCATATCGAGCGGCAGGATGATGATGAATGCCGTATAGATGAAGGGGTGGAAGTATATGCCGAGGTAGATGTTGTCGATCAGGAAAATCTGCAACAACACCAGCACCACGAAGGCTACGGCATATAGTATATTTTTCTGCATTTACTCTTCGGTATTAAAACTCTTTCATTCGATCCGATTGCTTCAGCTCCTCGGCTTCGCCATAGGTATTATTCTGTATGAGGATTACGTTGCTCAGACGCGACATATCGGCTGCCAAGCGAATCTCCACATCGTATGAGGTGTGGTTTGAGTTCTCCACAAAACTCTCCACATAGCCGATGCGTATGCCCTCGGGGAAGTAGTGCGACAGGTTCGACGATGTAACCTCGTCACCAATCTCGATGTCGGTGTACTTACTCAACTCTCGCATCTGCACCCTGTAGGGCGATGTGCCGTCCCACGATATTGCACCTGCGTGGCCGTCGCGCGAAATCTTGCCACTGGTGCGGAACTTGGTGTTGAGCATAGGCACTACGATGGCGTAGTTGTCCGAGCATACCAGCACATATCCCACCATTGCTCCGTCGGGAGTCACAACAGCCATATCCTCCATCACACCCTGCTGGCGTCCTCGGTTGAGGGTGATAAAGTTTTGTGGCTCATTCACCGAGCCCGACACTACGCGTGCTGTGGTGTAGCTATATTGCGCCAACGAAGCCATCGTTGTGGAGTCCATAGTGGCCATCGTCAGTGTGTCGGTGGCGAGCTGCGACTCGCGCTCACGATAGAGTGCAAGGCTGTTCTCCAGCTCGGCTACGCGCTCTGCCAGCATCTGGTTTTCGTCGCGCAGCGTGAAGTAGTGGCGCAGCGAATATATGCTCTGGTTGAGTGAGCCCGTAACGCTGGTGGCGTAGGCCAAAATCTTAGCCTTGGCATACGATGTCGAATGTGCATAATAATCGAGTGCTATTGCCTCGATTAGGATGAACAATAGCACAACGTATATTCTGCGGATAAATTCAATGAGTTTATACATACCCCGACAGCACCACTCACGAACGGTTGGCTGGCATAATATGTCAGCCCTTATTCGATAGGTTTAGAATTGTATGTGGTAACGACTAATTATCGTGCATCAAGAACGAGAACTTGTCCACGTTCTTCATTGCAATGCTCGTACCGCGTGCGATGGCGCGCAGAGGATCCTCGGCAATATGCACGGGAAGGCCCGACTTGTTTGACAAACGCTTGTCAAGACCCTTAATCAATGCACCACCACCTGCGAGGTAGATACCGTTCTTCACGATGTCGGCATAGAGCTCGGGGGGCATAGTCTCGAGTACGGTCATAAGCGCAGCGTCGAGCTTTACGAGCGACTTCTCCAATGCGTATGCAATCTCGGTGTATGAGAGAGTCACGGTCTGCGGAAGTGCTGTGAGCATATTGGGACCTGTGAGCACGAAATCCTCGGGCTCCTCGTCCAAATCCGAGATGGCAGCGCCAATGGCGTGCTTAATCTCCTCGGCTGTGCGCTCGCCGATACGGATATTATGCTGCTGACGAACATAGTTCTGAATGTCGGTAGTGAATACGTCACCCGCTACGTTGATAGACTCCGAGCATACGATACCGCCGAGCGAGATGCAGGCAATCTCCGAAGTACCGCCACCGATATCGATGACCATATTACCCTCGGGAGCCTCTACGTCCAAACCGGCACCCAATGCTGCAGCCATAGGCTCAAAAATCATATATACGTCGCGTGCTCCGGCGTGCTCGGCCGAGTCGCGTACGGCACGAATCTCAACGTTGGTCGAGCCCGAAGGAATACAAATGACCATACGCAACGAGGGCGAGAACATCGACGATGTGGTACGCACCTTCTTGATCAGACCACGGAGCATAAGCTCGGTTGCCTTAAAGTCGGCGATAACACCATCCTTCAACGGACGGATAGTCTTGATGTTGGGGTGTACACGGCCGTCCATCTTCTTTGCCTCGGTACCGATAGCCTTCACCTTACCGGTCTGCAACTCAAGGGCGATAATCGACGGCTCGTCGACAACGACCTTACCGTTATAGATAATCAGCGTGTTGGCCGTTCCGAGGTCGATGGCCAACTCCTGCATAAGCGAAAAAAATCCCATATCTGTGTTTCTCTTTATTAATCAACTACTTGCGTCGCCGTTTTATTGCTCTGAGAGCCCTTTTTTCAAGCCCTAAAAGCGAGAAAAACATTCGACACCACAAAGGTAGTGAAAAGATGGGTAAGTTTTCCAACTTTTTGTTAAGAAATTTTTACTATTTTTGCGGTGTTAAACTGCGGAAGTCTGCAAGGACTCTTCGCTCCTGCCCAAAGGGCAGTGCAAACCGTGGAAAAATACAAGTAACAAAACTATAAACCAAAAACACAAAAGAAACGATGAGTTTGATTAAATTAGACATCGCCAAGAGTGGCGTGAACATCACCGAGGCTATGTTGGCCGAGGCTAAGGCTGCTAACACCTTGCTTCACACGGGCGAGGGTGCTGGTAATGATTTCTTGGGTTGGGTAAATTTGCCCTCGTCAATCGACGCTGAGCAGATTGCCGCTATCGAGGCACAGGCTGCAAAGTTGCGCGAGAAGGCCGAGGTAGTTATCTGCATTGGTATCGGTGGTTCTTACCTCGGTGCTAAGGCCGTTATCGAGGCTATGAGCAACTCTTTCGAGTTCCTCAAGAAGCAGCACGAGAACCCCACAGTAGTATTCGCTGGTCAGAACATCTCAGAGGACTATACTCGTGAGTTGTTGGAGGCTACAAAGGATTACTCAGTAGCAGCTATCGTAATCTCTAAGTCAGGTACTACAACCGAGCCCGCTATCGCTTTCCGCCTTATCAAGGCTGAGTTGGAGCAGCGTTATGGCAAGGCTGAGGCTGCTGAGCGTATCGTGGCAATCACCGACAAGGCTCGTGGCGCACTCAAGACTTTGGCTACAAACGAGGGTTACCCCACATTCGTTATTCCTGACGATGTAGGTGGCCGTTTCTCTGTACTCACTCCCGTAGGTTTGTTGCCCTTGGCAGTTGCTGGCGTTGATATCAAGGCTTTGGTTGCTGGTGCACAGGCAATGGAGAAGGAGTGCGGTGCTGACGTAGCTATCGAGCAGAACCTCGCTGCACAGTACGCTATCGTTCGTAACGAGTTCTACAAGGCTGGCAAGAAGATCGAGATCTTGGGTTCTTACGAGCCTAAGTTGCTCTACGTTGCCGAGTGGTGGAAGCAGCTCTACGGCGAGTCAGAGGGTAAGGATGGTTTGGGTATCTTCCCCGCAAGCGTTACGCTTACTGCCGACCTCCACTCTATGGGTCAGTACATCCAGGAGGGCGAGCGCACTTTGTTCGAGACCATCATCTCAGTTGCTAACGCTAAGTACGACGTTAAGGTAGAGTCTGACGAGGCTAACCTCGACGGTTTGAACTTCCTCACTGGCAAGCGTTTGTCGGAGATCAACAAGATGGCTGAGCTCGGCGTTCAGTTGGCTCACCTCGACGGTGGCGTTCCCCAGATGCGTATCGAGATTCCCGCAATCAACGAGGCTGCACTCGGTGAGCTGATCTACTTCTTCGAGAAGGCTTGCGGTATCAGCGGTTACATCCTCGGCGTTAATCCTTTCAACCAGCCCGGTGTTGAGGCTTACAAGAAGAATATGTTTGCTCTTCTCGACAAGCCCGGCTACGAGGAGGAGTCAAAGGCTATCAAGGCTCGCTTGTAAGAAAAAGTGACAAGTTGGGTTATTGTGGCGTCTTGCTTGATTTTGGATTGCTCACATACGCCGAGTATACTCCGCATCCAAAATCTGCGACAAGCCTCAAAATAACCTCAACTATCCACTTTTTACAGTGGTGTTGCGATGCAATATCAAGGTGCTGACTTTAGGGTCAGCACCTTTTTTTATTAGAAAAAGTCGCTATTCCCACTTTTTTGCCTATTTTTGTGACTTAGAAACTAATAACCAAAACATTTATGATAAAAAAACTATTCGCAAGTGCACTTTTGTGCCTCTCGTTCCTCACGGTACAGGCCGATGAGGGTATGTGGTTGCCGAGCCTTATCGGTTCGCGCATCAAGGATATGCGAAGCAAGGGTTTCAAACTCTCTGCCGAGGATATCTATTCAGTAAATAAGGCGTCATTGAAGGATGCTGTTGTTCAGTTTGGTGGCGGCTGTACAGGCGAGTTCCTCTCGGCTGAGGGTCTGCTTTTGACCAACCACCACTGCGGTTACGGCTCTATCCAGAGCCTTTCGTCTGTCGAGCACGACTACCTTACCTATGGCTTCTGGGCTAAGTCACACAGCGAGGAGCTTCCCGTGCCGGGCCTCACAATCAGCCTGTTGGTAAAGATGGAGGATGTTACCGACCGTCTGGCCGCTGGCGAGAAGGCTGAGGATATCATCGCTGCAGCACGTGCCGAGGGCGAGGGTTACCGTGCCTCTATCGAGCAGATGTACTATGGCAACCAGCAGTTCTTGTTCGTATATCAGACCTACCGCGACGTGCGTTTGGTGGGTACACCTCCTTCGTCGATTGGTAAGTTCGGTGGCGACACCGACAACTGGGTGTGGCCCCGCCACACAGGCGACTTCTCTATCTTCCGCGTATATGCGGGTGCCGACAACCAGCCTGCCGACTACTCGAAGGATAACAAGCCCTACCAGCCCAAGCGTCACTTCACAGTATCGACCAAGGGTGTCGATGAGGGCGACTTCACTATGATTTACGGCTTCCCCGGCAACACTCAGGAGTATGTTATCTCTGACGCTGTGGACTATGTAGCTAAGACCTCTGACCCTATGAAGATTGCGCTTCGCACACAGCGCCTCGACATCATCTCTGCTGCACAGGCCGAGAGCGCCGAGGTACGTATCGCTTACGCTGCCGTACACGCCAACATCGCCAACGCTTGGAAGAAGTGGCAGGGTGAGGTGTTGGGTCTTAACCGTCTGCGCACTGCCGAGAAGAAACGTGCCTACGAGGCCGACTTTGCTAAGTGGGCAGCCAACAAGTCCGAGTATGCCAGCCTTTTGGATAATATGCACAAGGCTTACGAGGAGGTTATTCCCGAGTACTATATGCGTGAGCTCTTCTCGGAGTCGGTTGCAACTATCGAGGCTTATTCGTTTGCTCGCTCGCTTGTAGCATCGGTTGAGCGTGCTCAGGCCGAGGGTAAGACGTTCGACGTTGAGGCTGCACACCAGCGCTTTATCAAGTCTTACAACCAGCAGATCGACCAGGCTATCGCACGCCGTATGGTTGACGAGTTCTGCCAGCGTGTTCTCCCCGAGCGTATGCCTGCCGATTTGAAAGCTCAGATTGCATACTACGGTGGTGCCGAGAAGTATGTCGATGCAGTGTTCCGCTCTAGCCGCTTGCTGGGCAATGACCCTGTAACCATCTCTGACGTTCGTGGCGATGCATTGGTAAACTTTGTACGTATTTTCAATAACATCTATAACAACAGCCGCAAGTACGCTTACCGCAACCTGAGCAACGCTCCGCAGATTGAGCAGTACTACCGTCCCTATATGCAGGCACTTCGCGAGTGGGATAAGGATCGTGCGTTCTATCCCGATGCAAACTTCACATTGCGTGTAGCCTATGGTAAGGTAGCAGGTTATGAGTATGCCGATGCCGAGTACCACCATCCCGTATCAACCATCGACGGTATTATGGAGAAGGATGATCCCAACGTATATGACTACAACATCCCTCAGGTGTTGCGCGACATCTACGCTACGAAGGATTACGGTCGCTGGGCTCAGCAGATCTACGGCAAAAAGTCGGTTCCCGTATGCTTCCTTGCAACAAACCACACTTCGGGCGGTAACTCAGGCTCACCCGTAATCAATGGCAAGGGCGAGTTGATTGGTATCAACTTCGACCGTACTTGGCGTTCTACTATGAGCGATATGGAGTTCGATCCCTCGATTTGCCGTAATATTTCGGTAGATATTCGCTACGTGTTGTTCGTTATCGACCGCATTGGCGGTGCGTCATACCTCTTCGACGAGATGACCTTGAAGTAACATCTCGCAGGGTGATAAACTCGGAAAGAGGCTCCCAAATGGAGCCTCTTTCTGCTTTTTTAGGGGTATAATGCACTTTTTTTATAAAAAATTTTGCGAATTACGAAATAGTGCCTATATTTGCACACCTTTTCGGCGGAGAGTGCTTCGCCAATATAGAAAGGCCCAGGTGGTGAAATTGGTAGACACGCTACTTTGAGGTGGTAGTGAGCATTAGCTCGTGCAAGTTCGAGTCTTGTCCTGGGCACCGTAGGTTGGCAATGTTGCCAACCTTTTTTGTTTTTTTCTGCAAAAATTCCTATATTCGTTACTCCTTTATTATCAACCCTTAAGTCTTAAAAGATGAATAACCCTACGTCGAATCGCATCGTGTGGGTCGACCTGCTCCGCCTTATCGCTATTTTGATGGTCATCGCATCCCACTGCACCGATATGTATAACGCTGCACCTCAGGACGACCCGCTGGGCGGATTCTGGGGCTCGTTCATCGGCTCGTTTTTCCGTCCGAGTGTGCCGCTGTTTGCTATGATGACCGGTCTGCTGCTTCTGCCAATGAAGGGCACCGCCTCAGAGTTTTACCGCAAGCGCATACCCCGTGTGGTGATACCTATGGTCGTGTGGTCGGTTGTCAACTACCTTATTCCGTGGGTTACGGGGTTTATCGGTATGGATAAGTCGGTAATTTCGGTTATGTTCCCCTACGTTGCCGAGCCTTCACAGGAGCTGGGCGAGGCGCTGAGCAACATAGCGATGATTCCCTTCACGTTTAACTTCTATACCACTCATATGTGGTATCTCTATATGCTCGTCGGTCTCTACCTCTTCATTCCCTTCTTCTCGGCGTGGGTGGAGAAGCGCGACCAGACACTCTCGAGAACCTATATTATTATGTGGGGCGCATCGCTCCTGCTGCCATATCTCAGCATCGCCATCTCGCCTTTGATCTTCGGTGTCTGCCATTGGAATGCCTTTGGCACACTCCACTACTTCGCGGGCTTCACGGGCTACCTGTTGCTCGGTCACCTTATGGCTAAGGGTAATCCCCTCCCCACGCGCAAGATTGTGGCCGTAGGTACAATGCTCTATTTTGCTGGCTATATCATTACCTACGTGGGTTTCTCGACCATCGCTGCCGAGTATACCTATGCTGAGGCTCCCGAGCTTACACAACTCTTCTGGCAGTTCTGCTCGCCCAACGTGGCACTGATGGCCTTGGGCCTGTTTATGATTGTTCAGCGTATAAAGATAACCTCGCCCAAGGTGCAGGCTCTGCTGGCCAACACCACCAAGTGCAGCTTCGGAACATACCTTATGCACTACGCTATCATTGGTCCCGTTATCCTCACCGTGCTGCCTCTCAAGCTGCCTACGCCGTTGAGCATCGCCTGCTGCACAGCTTTGGTATTCGGCATTTGTTGGGCTCTGACCGCACTCATTTACAAGGTTGCTCCACGATGGGCGAAATATATCGTAGGATAGAGCGTTGCAGTATATATAAAAAAGTATCACCAAGTCATTGGGCTTGGTGATACTTTTTTGTGTTGAAAAATGTTACTCCTCCCAGCGAGCCGAGGCTATCGAGTGGGCAGGCAGGGTGAGGGTGAACTCGCGCTTCGAGCCCTTGACAACTATATCCTTCTGCTCGTCGCCACGGTTGTAGGCTATAACGGCCAGCGAAGAGTCGGGATTTACAAACGCCGCCATCTCCACTCCCTGGGGCAGTGCCGACTCGGTCTCGATGCGATAGGCGTCGGGGCGGATGACCTTCGAGCAGTGTACTATATTATAATAGTGGCTCTTGCGGTCGAGCGAGGCGTAGTCGTAGCTCTGTGATGAAATCTCTATTGCGCCAAAGCAGGTGCGGCAACCCTTCGGGCGGTTGGGTGCTCCTTTGTCGTCGAGGATAAGGTTCCACAGCGTTACGCCACGGCCACCACGCGCCATCGTGCCGACAAATATCGAGGCAAAGTCGTTAACCAAACATTTGCCGAAGTCGTAGTTCCACGTTCCGATTGAGGCCTCGGTAAAGACAATCTCCTTGTCGGGGTAAGCCTCCGCGATGCGGTCGAGCTCCGACACACGGCCACCGTAGTTGTGCCACGCCGAGCCATCGATATACTTCGAAGCCTGCTTGTCGGCAAAGATGTGAAGCGGATAGCCCTGCTGGTCGGGGATGTTGTCGTAGTTGTAGTTGTGGTCGAATACCCATATCTTGGCGTCGATGTCGTTGCGCTCAAACTCGGGACCCAAATGGTCGCGGATAAAGTCGCGTTGCTGCTCCCAGCCCATATAGAGCGACATAGAGTTGCCTCGGTTAAGTGGCTCGTTCTGAATGGTTACGGCAAAGATGGGAATACCCTCGGCCTCCATCTCGCCAATCCAGCGCACGAAGTACTCGGCATAGTCGTCGTAATACTCGGGGTTGAGGATTCCGCCCGTCCAGCTGTCGTAGGGCTCTCCCTTCTCCTCGTCAATTTTCATCCACTTGGGGCACGACCAAGGCGAGCCGACGATACGAATTGAGGGGTTAATCTCGAGGATGCGCTTCAGGATGGGTAGCAAGTCGCGTCGGTCGTACTCGTGTAGTTCGAAGAACTCGATACCCTCCTTGTCGCAACAGGTGTACTCGTCGAGCGAAAAGTCCGACGCACCAATCGAGATACGGATAAAACTCATCGCCATCTTATCGGGCGAGAAGCACTCCTGCAAAATAGCCTCGCGATCCTCTTCGCTCATCTTGAGCAGGTTGTAGCAGGTCGAGCCTGTGATGGCGGCACCAAAACCGTAGATGGGTTGCAGGGTGTTGTCGCTCAGCAGTTTGATGTAATCACCCTGGGCGGGTGTAACCTTCTGCATATCTACATTATCCGACTGCGCAAAACGCGTCTGCACATCTCCCTCAGCCGTAGTGACATACACCTCGATTCGCTTGTCGCAAGCGACAAACATCAATACGCAAAGTGCAACGCACAAAACGCGTACAACTGACAAATTCTTCATATATTCTTCTTGTTTGATTACTCTACAGAAGTGGGCTCTACGGGGGCTGGTGCCTCCACATCGCACACCTTTTTCAGGCCACGCTCCTCGGCCAGACGCTCCATCAGGGCATAGGCCTCGGCGTAGTCGTTGCGAATCTCGCCATCGAGTATGGCATTCTTTATCACCTCTTTAATCTCGCCAATGGCGCTGCAGGGCTGCAGGTCGTAGCACTTCATAATTATATCGCCCGTGATGGGAGGCTGGAAGTTGCGCACGCGGTCGCGCTCCTCCAAATCCTTCATCTTGCGGCGCACCAATTCGAAGTTAGCCAGATAGCGCTTCACCTTGGCATCGATGCCCGAGGTAATGTCGGCCTCGCACAGAGTCATAAGCGCCTCCACATCGTCACCCGCCTCGAACAAGAGTCGTCTTACGGCTGAGTCGGTGACCATATCCTCCGACAGAATAATCGGGCGCAGATGCAGATAGACCAACTTCTGCACAAACTTCATATGCTCGTTCATCGGCAATTTAAGACGGCGGAAAATATCGCGAACCATCTTCGAGCCGACAACTTCGTGCTGGTGGAAGGTCCAGCCTATCTTGCGGTCGTAGGCCTTGGTCAGGGGCTTGGCAATGTCGTGCAGCACGGCTGCCCAGCGAAGCCATAAATCGTTGCTTTTGCGTGCGACATTATCCAGCACCTTGAGTGTATGGCGGAAGTTGTCCTTGTGCGCGTGGTTGCCCACTCTGTCAACACCGCACAGACGCTCCATTTCGGGGAAAATCAAATCCAAAAGGCCTGTCATATGCAACAATTCGAAACCGATTGAGGGCACGGGCGAGAGGACTATCTTGTTGAGCTCGACCATAATACGCTCCTTCGACACAATCTTTATGCGCTCCTTGTTGCGGGCAATGGCGTCGAACGTTTCCTCCTCAATATCGAAGCCCAACTGCGTGGCAAAACGTACTGCTCGCATCATTCGCAACGGGTCGTCCGAGAAGGTGATATCGGGGTCGCAGGGCGTGCGGATGATGCAATCCTCCAAATCGTACATACCCTCGAAGGGGTCGACCAACTCGCCAAAGCGGTCGCCATTCAGACACCACGCCATAGCGTTGATTGTAAAGTCGCGGCGGCGCTGGTCATCCTCCAGCGTGCCAGGCTCTACCTGCGGCTTGCGTGAGTCGTGGGTGTAGGACTCCTTGCGGGCTCCGACAAACTCCACCTCCTGACCGCCAGCACGCACCATAGCCGTACCGAAGGTCTTGAATACCGACACCTTGCCTCTTACCTCGCGACCCAGCGCCTCGGCCACCTCGATACCGCTACCCACAACCACAACATCGATATCGGTCGAGGGGCGACGCAGGTAGTAGTCGCGGACAAAACCGCCCACGACATAGGCCTCCACACCCAGCCGATCGACAATCGACGAGATGGTTTTGAATATGGGATTCTGCAGAGGTGTAACTACTTCGTTCATTGGGTTTTATTTAAGTGAAGGGATAAGGCAGCGACGATACAACTGCACCGTATTCTCCAATCCATAGTAGAGCGCATCGGCAATCAGGGCGTGACCAATCGACACCTCGTCGCACCACGGAATACGCTCGGCGAAATAGGTCAAATTCTCAAGGCTCAGGTCGTGGCCTGCGTTGAGTCCCAGGCCCACTCTGCGAGCCGCCTCGGCAGCAGCAACATAGGGGGCAATGGCCTGCTCACGGTTAGCTTTGTAGCCGGCGGCATAGGCCTCGGTGTAGAGCTCCACGCGCTGTGCCTCACACTCCTTAGCCGCCTCGACCATCTCGACAACGGGGTCGACGAAGATAGAGGTGCGGATACCCGCATCGTTAAAACGTGAGCATATCTCTCGCAGATAGTCGCGATGGCGAATGGTGTCCCAGCCGGCATTCGATGTGATGGCATCCTCGGCATCGGGCACGAGCGTAACCTGCGCAGGTCGTACCTCCATCACAAGGTCGATGAACGAGGGGATGGGGTTGCCCTCGATGTTGAGCTCGGTAGAGATTGCAGCCTTCAGCTCGCGCACATCGTCATAGCGGATGTGACGTGCATCGGGACGCGGATGTACGGTGATTCCCTCGGCACCAAAACGCTCAATATCGAGCGAAGTGTGCAGTACATTGGGTACATTGCCGCCACGAGAATTGCGTAAGACGGCAATCTTATTTACATTAACACTAAGTTTTGTCATAAAATCGTTATCTTTGCCTGCGTAAAGTTACTTATTTTTTTCGAGCCGAAGATGAAAATCGTACTTTTTTCCCGCCCACAAATTGCAGCGGCCGCCGACGACGTGCGACGTTTGATGCAACTTTTTGAGCAATACAACTTCGATTATGCAATAAATCAGGAGTTTGCCGAGGTTGTAGAGCGTATTATGGAGTGCACCATCGACCCATCAAAAATATACACATCGACAACGGGTCCGCAGCCCGATGCCGACCTTATGCTCTGTTGCGGAGGCGACGGTACCCTGCTCGAAGGCATACACCGTCTTAGCAATCGCTCGATTCCCGTGGCGGCCATCAACTTCGGCCATTTGGGCTTTCTCACTTCGGCCACACGCGATGGCGTGGAGGCTCTCTTTGAGGATGTGGCCAACCATCGTCTGACCATACAGCCCCGCACGATGCTCGAGATAAGCGGCATCGACGAGGTGGCAGGCACCGTTACGGCTCTTAATGAGGTGGCGGCGCATCGTGCCGAGGCGACGATGATTAAGGTGGTGGCAAAGGTCAATTCGCAACTTGTTGCACAATATAATGGTGACGGAGTAATACTCTCAACGCCAACAGGTTCTACAGCCTACTCGCTCAGCGCAGGAGGCCCCGTCGTAGCGCCCGAGTGTGGTTGTTTTCTGATCACCCCGCTGGCCCCCCACAATTTTGGCGTAAGGCCCGTCGTGGTGCCCGATTCTGCCGAGGTGGAGCTAACCATCCACACACGTCACGGCAACGCTATGTTTTCGGTGGATAACTGGTCGTTCCGCATAAGCGATGGCACCAGCATCAAAGTACGCCGTGCCAAGGAGCAAATTTTATTGGTAGCCCCGCACAATATATCATTTTACGAGACGTTACATAGTAAGATGATGTGGGACGTTGATATCAGAAACTAACTCTCTCATCCCCTCTAAATACCCGCTAAAAGGTGTTGTGCATCGTCAAAACGGTGCCAATGAGGTGGTTTTGTAGATAAAAACACGAAAATTCTTTAATTTCCGAGTAAATTTATCTAACTTTGCGAGTTATTATGAGCCAATATAGGAATATACCACAACATATTGCCATCATTATGGATGGTAACGGACGATGGGCCAAGCAGCGAGGAAAGGATCGCAGCGAGGGCCATTTTGCGGGTATGATGGCTCTGCGACAGACGGTGATAGCCGCTGCACAAAAGGGTGTGAAATATCTCACCGTGTATGCATTCTCGACCGAGAATTGGGGACGTCCTCAGGCCGAAGTCGATGCTCTGATGGAGCTGGTATGCAAAGGCGTGGAGATGAATGCCGCCGAACTCTGCGAGCAGGGTATCAAAGTGGTGGTTATTGGTGAAAGAAGTCGTTTCTCTGAAAAGGTGAACGACGCTATTGAGCGTATTACAAGCCAAACCGCCGCAGGCGAACTTATGACACTTGTGTTGGCGCTCAACTACTCGTCTCGCAGCGAGATAACCGCTGCCGTGCAGTCTCTGGCCAAGAGGGTAGCCGCAGGCGAGTTGCAGGCCGAGGATATCGATGAGAAGACCATTACACGATCGCTCTACACCGCCTCGATGCCCGACCCCGACCTGATTATCCGTACCAGCGGTGAGTGCAGGTTGAGCAATTTTATGATGTGGCAGGCTTCATATTCGGAGTTCTATTTCACCGATGTGCTGTGGCCCGACTTTGGTGAGCAGGCGTTGCAGGAGGCTATCGATGCCTATGCCAGCCGCGATCGCCGTTTTGGATTAGTAAAGTAAACGAATTGTTTGAAAGATAATGAAATACACCGTTAGATTATTTTTTGCTATCGTTGCCGTTGTGCTGCTGGGCGTGAAGAGCTCGTCGGCACAGGTCAAGGAGGAGAGCGACAGCGTAAAGATAGAGTTCACCGACCAGACACCTATGATGTCGGCTCGCGAAACGCCCAAGCGTTATTACATCCGCAAGGTGAATGTGACAGGCGTGAAGAACCTTAATGAGAACCTCATTCGTTCGACCTCGGGCCTTATCCCTGGCGACTCTATCTATCTGCCTAGTTCGTTCATCGGCAACTCAATCTCACGTTTGTGGGGCCAGCGCTATTTCGCCGACGTGAAGGTGGGTGCTACCATCGAGGGCGACAGCGTAGATTTGGAGCTTGTGTTGAGCGAGCGTCCCCGTGTCTTCAACTGGGATATCGTTGGTGAGGGTATCAGCCGCTCACGCAGCAATGATTTGCTCGAGAAGTTGGCCCTGCGTCGTAACTCCGAGCTCTCGGATTATGTCATCGATCGCTCTGAGCGCCTGCTCAAGAAGGAGTTTGTCGATAAGGGTTACCGCAACGTAGAGGTGCGTACCCGCATTCAGGACGACACCACAATCAATAACGCCGTTAACGTAACCTTCGTGGTGAACCGCAAGGAGAAGGTTCGCATCGGCCAGATCAACTTCACAGGTAACGAGAGCTTCAAGGCATCGCGTCTGCGTCGTACCTTCAAGAAGACTCACCAGAAGTCGGCCCTCTTCTTCCTGAACACCAAACTTAAGACCGACGACTATAAGGAGGATAAGAACCTATTGGTGGATTTCTATAACTCTAACGGTTTCCGTAATGCAACCATTCTTCGCGACTCTATCTACGATATCAACGAGAAGCGAATTGGTATCGATATCGATATTTCTGAGGGTAACAAGTTCTACATCCGCGACATTAAGTGGGTGGGTAACTCGGCATATCCAACCGAGCAGCTGAACCAGTTGTTTGGCGTGAAGAAGGGTGATTTGTACGATAAAAAGTCGATGCACAAGCGTTTGGGAGTAGGCCGCGAGGTTGACCCCGAGGGTGTATCGGTTGCAAGTATGTATCAGAACAACGGTTACCTGATGTCGCAGATCGACCCCGCCGAGATTGTCGTTGCCGAGGATACTATCGATATGGAGATCAAGGTGTTCGAGGGTAAGCAGTTTACCATCAACGAGGTGGAAATCTCGGGTAACACCCGCGTAAACGACGAGGTAATCCGTCGTGAGATGACCATCTACCCCGGTACACTCTACGACCGTTCGATGTTGATGTATACTCTGCGTCAGATTATGAATATGGGTCACTTCGACCCCGAGCAGTTGCAGCCCGATGTGCAGCCCGTGACCGACGAGTTGGTAAATATCGGCTTCCCGCTGGTTGAGCAGGCCAGCGACCAGTTCAACATTGCCGGTGGTTGGGGTGCAGGCTCATTCGTAGGTTCGGTGGGTATTACACTCAACAACCTCTCGACCCGTAACTTCTTCAAGAAGGGCTCTTGGCGTCCCTATCCCGCAGGTCAGAACCAGAAACTCTCTATCTCGGGTCAGTCTAACGGTACCTACTATAAGGCTATCTCGGCTAGCTTCACCGATCCGTGGGTGGGCGGTCGCAAGCCTAACTCGTTGTCGGTGTCGGCACACTGGTCGGAGATGAACAATGCATACTACATCTGGCAGACATCTACTATGCACTTCCGTACGTTTGGTGCTGCCGTTGGTTTGGGTAAGCGATTGAAGTGGCCCGATCCCAACTTTACACTCTATGCACAGTTGCAGTACACCCGCTATGCGCTTAAAAACTGGGACTACTTCATTATGAAGAATGGCTCGGCTAACGATATCTCTTTGAAGATTGCCTTTGGTCGTTCGACCGTCGACCAGCCTATCTATCCCCGTTCGGGTTCGGAGTTCTCGGCTACAGTTGCCGTTACACCTCCCTACTCACTCTGGGATGGCCGCGACTATAGCGATACCAATTTGTCTGACGAGAAGCGCTACAAGTTTATCGAGTACCACCGTTGGCAGTTGAAGGGCCGCTGGTTCCAGCCCCTCTCAGCTAACAACAAGTTGGTGTTGATGGCCGCTGCCGAGATGGGATTCTTGGGTCACTACGATAAGAATAAGGTATCGCCTTTCGAGCGTTTCGAGGTCGGAGGTGACGGTATGAGCGGTTATACCATCTATGGTGTGGATATCATCGGTCTGCGTGGTTACGACGACGGTGAGCTCGACCCCATTGGCAGCAGCTACTCAGTGGCCTACAACAAGTATACGCTCGAGTTGCGTTACCCTGTTATCCTGCAGCAGTCGTCGCAGATCTATGTGCTCGGATTCCTGGAGGGTGGTAGCGGTTTCAGCTCGTGGAGAGAGTTCTCGCCCTTCCGCATCAAGCGTTCGGCCGGTGTGGGTGTACGCCTCTACCTGCCTATCGTAGGTCTTTTGGGTATCGACTGGGGTTGGGGATTCGATGCCCCGATGGGTGGCACCGAGCGTAGTGGTAGCCAGTTCCACTTCTCGATGGGTCAATCATTCTAACGCCGATTGGCAATATTTTTGGAAATATTTCGTATATTTGTATATAGGACCTATTAAACCGTACTACTATGAAGCGATTTATTTTAACCCTGACCCTTATTTTGGGAGTTGCCTTTGCTGCATCGGCTCAGAACTATGCAGTGGTCAACAGCGAAAAGATTTTTAAGTCGATTGCAAAATACAACGAGGCCATCACCGAACTCGATAAGTTGGCTAACGACTATCAGACTAAGGTCGACGCCAAGTTCGAGGAGGTGGAGAAGTTGTACAACACCTATATGCAGCGCCGTTCGCAGCTCTCGGCTGCATCGCAGGCCGCCAACGAGGAGAATATCCTCAAGCTCGAGCAGGAGGCTACCGAGTATCAGGAGTCAATCTTCGGCACCGAGGGTACTCTTATGCAGAAGCGTCTGGAGCTCATTCAGCCTATTCAGAAGGAGGTCTTTGCCGCCATCGAGAAGTATGCTAAGCAGAAGGGATACGATATGATTATCGACATCTCGCAGAATGCTACGATGCTCTACTACTCGGAGCGTGCCGACCAGACCGATGCGATTATCGAGATGCTTAAATAGAGGAAGAAACACAAAGTAAATTACACACAATAAAAATTATGAAAAAAGTTTTGAAACTAACCCTTGCGGTAGTATGCGTGATGTTCTCGACATCACTTTTCGCACAGAAGATCGGCTATGTAAATACCGATGAGATCATTGCAAATATGAAGGAGACTCAGGATGCTTATACGCAGTTGGAGGCTTATGCAAAGGATTTGCAGGCACAGGCTGAGACCATTCAGGTTGAGTTCAACAATAAGTTGCAGGAGTATCAGAAGTCAGCTGAGACTCTTACCGATGCTGTTCGTCAGCTCAAGGAGAAGGAGCTCACCGACCTTAACACTCGTATTCAGGAGTTCCAGCAGGTAGCACAGCAGGACTTGCAGCAGAAGGAGAGCGAGATTATGGCTCCCATCTATGAGAAGGTTAAGAACACTATCGACGAGGTTGCCAAGGCTGGCGGTTACGCTGCTATCCTGCCCGGTGGCGCGTTGGTATATGCTGATCCTGCTCAGGTGAAGGATATCGGTCCTGAGGTTAAGGCTAAGTTGGGCGTTACTACTCCCGCTGCTCAGTAATCGGCTGAAGGTTAACAATACCGAACAAGGCTCGCTAACAACTTCGTTGGCGGCCTTTTTTGTTTTGTGTCACTTGTGTAGGTGCGAAAGAGTGGTTGTGGGATGAATTATTTTTTGTATCTTCGCAAAAGCAGAAACTAATTTTCCGAAATATGAAGAACCTTATTCTTATAGCCGCCCTGATGGCCGCCCTCTTTGCGGCTCCCTCTGCGCAGGCGCAGAACCCATCCGCACTTGAGCGCGAAATAGCCTCGGGCCCCTTCAAGGCGGGACACATTCAGGGCATTGCCTTGGATGCCAAGCAGGAGTATATCTACTACTCTTACACCACTATGCTCATCAAGACCGACCGTAAGGGCAACATTGTCGGCACGGTTACAGGCCTTTTGGGTCACTTGGGCGATTTGGATTACAACCAGGCCGATGGTCGTGTGTATGGCTCGCTCGAGTATAAGAACGACGCCATTGGTCGCGGAATTCTCAATATGGAGAATAGCACGCGCACGCTTGATAACGCCTTCTACATCGCCATCTTCGATGTGGATCGCATCACAAGGGTGGGTATGGATGCCGAGAAGGATGGCATTATGACTACGGTCTATCTGCCTACGGTACTCGACGACTACCTCTCGGAGGTGGAGCTTGGCACAGAGAAGAAGGCCCACCGCTTGGGTTGTAGTGGAATAGATGGCCTCGCCTTTGGCCCCAAGTTCGGCTCTGCGACGGGCAAGGAGTACCTCACTGTGGCGTACGGCGTATATAGCGAACTGGACCGCACGGATAATGACTATCAGGTGCTGTTGCAGTACGACGTAAGCGCGTGGGCAAAGTACGAGAGACCTCTTTCGCAGGCGGCTATGCACCAGATGGGACCCAAGAAGCCTACGGGACAATACTTCGTCTTTACGGGTAACACCAACTATGGTGTGCAGAATCTCGAATATGACACCTACACTCGCTCGTGGTTGTTGGCCGTATATAATGGTCGCAAGGAGCAGTATCCCAACTACTCGCTCTACGCCGTGGATGCGGTGGCTAAGCCCGTGAAGCAGACACTGCAGGGTGTGCCCTACATCAAGAAGGGTAGTGTGGTGCCTCTCAAGGAGTCGGGTCTGAAGGACGAGAAGACAGGGCTAAGAGGCTGGATGTTCCCCGTGGGATCGACCGGTATGACATCGCTGGGCGAGGGATATTTCTACTTCTCGCACAACTATAACTCGGAGCAGGGACAGGGTAGCACAATTCGTATGTATCGCTACTCGGGACGCCACGATGCAGCATTTGATTTGGTTAAATAATGACACGCGACAAGGCCATAGCAGAGATTGAGTGGTACCGCCAGCTGGTGGTACGCAAACTGCGTACGTGGGGACGCGACCTGAATGCCGACACACGGCAACTGCTCATCGATAATATCGATGCGGTGATGGAGTCCGAAGCGCCACTACAATACAAGGAGTATGACGATGGTTACTACATAGGCGAGGTGGACGAGGATGGCCTGCGCGAGGGCTATGGTATCTTTACCCACACCACTGACAAACGCGACCGCTGGACTATGCAGGCCGGCTTTTGGCACGAGGAGCGGGCAATGGGTGTTCACACCTTCTACGATTCGGATTGCCCCGAGGCGCATCACTATCTGGCTGCCATACGTTTTCGTGGCAAGCGCCGTGAGCGAGGAATGGTCGAGCTCACACTCTCGGAGCGAGGCATCAGCACACGTCCGCACAAGTATCGTCGTTGGGAGGGATTCTCGTTCACGACACTGCTTGTGGGCGGATTGATAGTGTATGTGTTCCTGCTGGCCACCATACGCAATGCCCGCATAAGTCTTATCATAGTGGGATTTGTCGCTGCGCTCTACTTCCTTGGCTCGTTGCGCGGTCGCGACTAATAGATTACAATCCTTTGCGTGCAATATGCCACGCCAACCAATTATATATATTATACGCCCAGCCACGCATACCCTTAGGCAGGGTATTGAACAATCGTACCTTGCGCTCGATGCGGTGTGAGAGGCGGTTGTAGGCGAAAAAGTTGAGCGCTCGCTCGGCTTCGGCCGTGCCTCCACGCACACACTCCACCAGAGCCTTGCCAAGTGCCACACGGGCTACATACTCGTTACTCATTGCGTCGGCCTTGGCATCGTACAAATCCTCCAGCGAGTAGGCCGACTGCTCGGCACGATAGATTGCCACCGAGCGATTCTCTGCCGAGCGTGAATACACAGCCACGGCACGTGGCAGAAAAGCAACCCTAGCTGCGCGGGCTATCTTGGTCCACAGATATTGATCCTCACCCATTCGCATACCCTCGGGAAAGCCTCCCAACGATAGCGCCAACTCCCTGTCGAGCGTCGTGGCCGAGGGAATAAGCACATAGTGGCTCATTGCAAGACGGAAGAAATCGACCACACCCTCTTGCTGAGGGAAATCGCCCATCGTACGGTGGCCATCTGTCTCCACCCAAAAGCCTGTGCCGTAGGCTCCGCAGTCGGGATATGCGGCTATGAGGCGTTCCACCTCTTGGAGATAATCCTCCTCCCACACATCGTCGCCATCGAGCAGAGCCACCCAGCGTCCCGTAGCCTGAGCCATAGCACGGTTGCGAGCAGCGCTAACGCCCCGATTCTCCTGGCGCAGGAGTTGCACAAGAGGCGAGCCGATGCGCTCCACAATGCTGGCCGAGTCATCGGTCGAGCCATCATCCACCACGATAATCTCACGCGGCAGTACACGCTGGCCAAGCACCGAGCGTAGGGTGCGTTCGATGGATGAGGCCTTGTTGTAGAGCGGTATGATGACCGATATGTCGGATGCGGAATTCATAGTATTGCAAATTTAATAAACTATCGCTAATTTTGCAATAGAGTAAATAAGACCACTATGCGCCTGACTGAAAAAATCATAGCTACGCTGCAGAACACCTTCGACACGCTAATCTTCTTTGCGACGATGGCCGTGAAGGAGGATTTCCGTAACTATGTAGTGCGTGCAGGTGCCAACGATATGAACCCCTCGCGCCGTCTGGCTATTCTGGGCAACGGCCCTTCGCTTAAAGAGCAGATGCCAGCACTCATCTCTTCGCGCGAGTGGGAGCAGGCCGATATGATGGCCGTAAACTTCTTTGCGCTGAGCGAGGAGTTCCTCGCACTCAAGCCCAAGTATTACGTTATCTCCGACCCTATGTTCTTCCGCAAGGCAGGCTATTCGGAGCGAGTAGAGGCTCTCTACCGTGCCCTTAAGGAGCGAGTAACTTGGCCAATGACTCTCTATGTGCAGTACTACAACCCCGAGCGTTTCGACTACGCTAAAGCCATAGGTGGCAACCCCAATATCCGTATCGTGCCCTTCCACACGACGCT